>CALWWB010000045.1 GCA_944385175.1 uncultured Oscillospiraceae bacterium
CAATTCGACACTTCGCTCCGTGAGATGTGTTTTCTGCGACGTACACGCCGCCGCAGAAAACGATTGAATTTATTTTTCGCTGGGTTGAAAAAACTCTGCGAGGCTTTTTTGGCAGTCTGAGACGCTGTGATTTTTGTTTACAGCGTCTTTTTGCCTGTCACTCCAGCCAGACGAAATTGTTGTCGGTGAGGAAGTTCCCTATAGAATAGACAATGAGCACATTGTCAAAGTTCTCCTGCCGATACAGCTCCGACAGAGCGTCCTTATAGTAGCGCAGGTCAGCCAGGACCACAGTCTTATATGACCCCGCCAGGAAGCAACCCAGGCAGTTGGAGTATGAATCCCGTATAACCAGCAGACTGTCCCGGGCCTCCGGGTCCTGATTTTCTATCCGCACCAGGGGATGATTCCCGTCCAGCCAATAGGTGTACTTGTCCGCCTCCTCCAGACGCTCCGGGAAAAACAGGCTGTCAAAGCTGCCCTCCCTGTCGGAGAAGCTGACGGAGTAGCTGCCGCCGTCATCCCAAATCTCCATGTCCTCCGGCGGGTACTGCCAGAACCCGCTGCGGGAGTATGTGCTGCCGTAAAAGCCGGGGATATAGCTGAGGCTGTAGTCCTCCATGGCCTTGCCCTCCCGGCCCAGGGAGGCCATATA
This sequence comes from uncultured Oscillospiraceae bacterium, assembly GCA_944385175.1. Taxonomy (GTDB): domain Bacteria; phylum Bacillota; class Clostridia; order Oscillospirales; family Oscillospiraceae; genus Limivicinus. The sequence goes on from CALWWB010000045.1 coordinate 656, forward strand.
CTCCCGGTAGGCCAGCCAGGCCCCGTAGGCCGTCCAGTGGTGATCGGTGCGGTAGTAGAGCCGCCCCCTGTCCGCCCCGGCAAAGGCCTCCAGCAGGTCTATACAGCGCACATTCTCCCCCGCCTTTCCGTAGGCAGCGGCTATAAGTTCATTGTCTATATAGGGGTCTTTCAGCCCCTGTATATCATCCTGCATCATATATCCTGCCGAGGGCACCAGCATAAAGTCCACCGGGGTATCCAGGGTCTTGGCAAAGTCGTTTATCGCCGCCATGTTTGTCTCCGTTGCGGCGCTGTTTTCTCTATAGGGGGCCTCATATAGTCTCCCGCTCTCACCCACGTAGATATCCTTTGTAACCTGCAGACCCACGAATCTCTCGGCATTGGCGGCCACTCCCACAAGAAAATCCCTGAAGGGCAGGTGGTCGGCCATATATTTCTCCGCCTTCTCCCCGAAGGCCCCAGAGCTGAGACTGTCCCAGCTCAGTTCAGGAGGCTTTTCCAGATAGCGTTTTTCCTTTTCTGAAAAGTCCTCCTTAGGCAGCAGCCAAAACAGCAGCGCCATGGCGAAAATCCCCAGCAGGAACAGCAGGCAGAGTATGTATCCGCTCAATTTCTCTCTCATGCTCCGCCTCCTCAGAATCTGAAATATATAAAGGGATTGTAGCTCTGGCTGGCCAAAGCGGCGGTACACAGCAGGAAAAGCACACTCAGGCCCAGGATCTTAAGGGGAGCCTGTGCCCGGCTTCCGTCCAGCTTGCGGTACAGGCATTTTCCCGCCGGAGTGGCGGCAAAGCAGGCCAGCACAATTGTGGGCAGATACCCCAATATCATGTTCAGGCTGTAGATGTCCTCTCCCTGACCCGCAAAAAGCCGGCCCATAAAGCCGAAGAGTTCCCCGGTATCTACGAAGTAAAAGAGCATCCAGCCCAGTGAGACCACCAGCAGTACCGGCAGGCAGCGCAGGGCCGCTGGCAGCTTCTCCATCCTTTTCAGCAGGAACACCTTCTCCAGTGTCAGCCACAGACCGTAATACAGGCCCCACAGCACGAAGTTCCAGCTGGCGCCGTGCCACAAGCCCGTGAGGGCCCAGACTATGAATATATTCAAAAGCTGTCGCTTAAGTCCCCGGCGGTTGCCTCCCAGAGGGATGTATACATATTCCTTGAACCAGGTGGACAGGCTTATGTGCCAGCGCCGCCAGAACTCGGTGATACTCCGGGATATGTATGGGTAGTCGAAATTCTTCAGGAATTCAAAGCCCAGCATCCGCCCCAGGCCGATAGCCATATCGGAGTAGCCGGAGAAGTCGAAGTATATCTGCAGGGTATAGGCCAGCATCCCCACCCAGGCGGAGAGGCTGCCACCGGATACGCTGAGATTTTCCCATAAAAGGCCCATCTGGTTTGCCAGCAGCAGCTTCTTTGCAAGGCCCACAATGAATATCCCTATACCGGAGGCAAACTTGTCCAGGCTCTCCCGGCGGCAACTGAGCTGCTCCGCCACATCCTTATACTTCACTATGGGTCCCGCAATGAGCTGGGGGAACATGGAAACATAGGTGCCGAAGTCCACCGCATTCCGCTGCACCGGGGCATCGCCCCTGTACACGTCTATGGTGTAGCTCATGGACTGGAATATATAAAAGGATATGCCTATAGGCAGGGCAATCTCCGGCACAGTCAGAGACGAGAAGCCGGGGATCAAAGCTTTGAGACTGCCCAGCAGGAATCCGGTATACTTGAAAAAGCCCAGCAGAGCCAGGTTCAGGGCTATAACCAGGGCCAGCACCGGCTTTTGGCTTCTGCCTCTCCGGCGGCGCCCGTCTATCCAAAGCCCGCCTGCATAATTCAGGGCTATGGTGAAGATCATCAGCGCCAGATACACCGGCTCACCCCAGCCGTAGAACACCAGGCTCACCACGAAAAGCAGCAGATTTCTCCAGTGCCTGGGGCATAAATAGTACAGCAGCAGCACCGCCGGCAGATAAGCAAAAAGGAATATATTACTTGAAAATACCAGAACTATCTCTCCCGACAAAAGCCGGGGGCATTTCTGCCCCCAGGCCCAAATTTAGCTCAAGCCCGCCGGGCGAGCCCGGGCCGGCTCGGTCAATAACTTTATTTATCCAGGCCGGCAGCCTCATAGAAGACATCCTTCAGTGACTCTATATCCTGAGACGCCAAAAGCACCACATAGTTCCCCTCCCGGAGAATAAAGGCGTTTTCCAGCACCTGATACTGGTCGGGGGCATAGTTTTCAAACTCCTGCATCCGCTGCTCCACCCTGGCGCGGGCCAGCTCCTCTATCTTATCGGCGGCAGAGCCGTCCTTTGCCTCCACCAGCCACATCTCGTCGGCCTGTATATTCATGGCATTTATTGCGGTGACGGCCTGGACACAGTCGCCCATATCCAGCCCCAGGAAATCCAGGGCCTTGTCCTCCGGCAGCACTATCATGGCGGGCATACCCGGCAGGGCGGCCAGCTCCTCATATACCGCCTGGACATCCATCTCAAAGTCCGCCTTGTCCCCGCCGCCGGAGCAGGCTGCCAGACTCAAAACCAGCAGCAGGCTCAGCAGGGCCGCAGCAACTCTTTTCATTATTTTCATCATGTCTCCTCCTCAGTCCCCGCATCCGGGGAGTAATAATAATTGTCCCTGTCCATCAGGGCCTCTATCCACACCTTGCAGCCCTCACCGTTGAAGTGGGCATAGTCCAGGCTGAATTTTCCCTGCATGTTTCCCTCCTCGTCCTTCAGGCCCTGGGCGATATCCACATAGATGCAGCCATTTTCCAGGCAGAAGTCCATCAAAGCCTCGTTCAAAAGCTCCACGTTTTCGTTGTTCAGGTAATCCGTTTCAGTGAAGAGGGGCGTTCCGGACTGGATGAACACCTGTGTATCCGGACACCGGCTGCGTATATCCTCCAGCACTGTCTCCCAGCAGTCCACCACCTGTTCCGGCGTGCGGCTCAGATCGTTCATGGACAGGAGGAAAAAGGCTTTTTCTGCCCCGCTCTTTTCCACCAGCTCCGCCATGCTCAGTTTCTCCCCCTGGTAGGAAAGCTTCACTCCGTCCTCTACTGCATTATGGCAGGAATAGCTGTTGGCATAGACTACCAGAGCATCGCCCAGGCCGCCGTTAAGCAGGGTATAGGAGCTGAGCATCCCGGTTATGGAGTCCCCCACAAAGATGGCGTCATCAAACCAGGACTCGTCTATTATCTCCGGTACCGGAGGTTCCATGGTCGGTTCCGGTGTCGGTTCCGTTCCCGGTTCCAGCTCCGGTTCCAATTTGAGCACCGTCGGAGCAGTTGCTTCCGCCGCCTTCGTCTCCATGCTCTCGTCAGTCTGAGGGGCATTTTCTCCGCCGCATCCCACAAGTCCTGGCATCAGCCCCAAAAGCAGCAGAAAAGCAATAGCTTTTTTCCAGTTCATATACAGCCCTTCCCCCTGTAGTTTTCCCGTACATTCTATATTATCTTCAGTCCCTTTTCAACCGCCATTTTCTTATCATTCATAAAAAAAGCGCGAAGCTTTTTACTGGCTTCGCGCTCGCTCCCTGTTTTTTTGTCCGCTGTTTCATTCCAGAAAATCGCTGAGCTCCGGGGGCGTAAAGCCGGGAGCATATTCCGCCTCCATGGCAGCCAGATATGCATCCAGCTTCTTGGAATAGTCGTAGTTTGCAAAATACTCCCTGGCCGTCATAGCCTCACCGGTGCTGGAATATGCGATAACCGCATCGGCATCCAGAGGAAGGCGCAGGATGATGTGATAGCCGTAGGGGGACTCCACCGGCTCCGACACTGCGTATTCCTCCAGAGCAAGGGCGGCGTTTTCAAATTCCTCCACCATCTCCCCGGGGAGGAACACATATCCGTCGGGGAAGGCGGTCTTGCCGGTATCTTCGCAGTATTCCTCCTTCAGCTCCCTGAAGCGCTCCACCAGCTGTTCCTCGTCCTCAATAGCATTCAGCTCTTCTACCAGGCTCTCCGCCTGGGCTTTCTTCTCAGCTATGGTCTCTTCGTCCAGTGCCTCCCCGGTGCTCAGGTCCATGGTAGCCAGGAGGATGTGGTTTGCATAGGTATAGTCGTTTTCCTCCAGATATGCCAGAGCCTGCTCATCGCTGACCTTTTCGCCTTTCAATCCGTAAGTCTCGGTAAAATTCTGCTGATTCAGAAAGTTTGCCATATTTGTATGGTCATAGGCATCCCGGCTGCGGTATAGGCTGGCAAGATATTCCTGGAAATCCTCTTCCGTCCCATCCTCGCCCACGGTGGCGGCCATATCGCTCTTCACCTGCTCGGCTATAGAGTCCAGGGTTTCCTGATTGGCCTGAACACCATTGGATTGGGCAAAACCCAATATGGCCATCAGCTGGATGAGGGTGTTCTCTCCCCCTTCCAGAGCCGTGCTGGCATAAGTGACGCTTGCGTCCTCGCCCACCGGGTCGTTCCAGCTCAAGGGCATACCATAGTTTGCCATTGCTACAAAATACTGCTCGGTCTGCATGGCGCTCATGTACAGCCAGCTGAAGTATTCTCCCCAGTTGATCTCCTGGCCGTCTATTATCATCACCGTCTCATCAGGGTCATGAAGGGCGTAGATGGCATCATAATCCAGAGTCTCCGCCTCCACAGGCTCCGCAGTGGGGGCCGACGTCTCTTGGGCAGGCTCTTCCCCGGTCTCCGTATCTGAGGATACGACGCCCTTGCCCAGCAGGTATCCCGCCACTGCTGCAAAGGCAAGGCAGACCACCAGCAAAATAATAACTAATTTCTTCATTTTGATTTATCCTTTCTTCCAAACCCGAACCCGCCGGCGCTGGGCTTCGGCCTTGTTCTTCATCTCCGTAATCGCTCTAACGACTTCCTGTTTCACGTCAAAGTCCGTTCATCTCCGCTGCCGGAACTTTCCTTGCCCCAGAGGGCCGCAAAGCGGCGGGCTTCTTCTATGACTCTGTTTTTATCTTTGATCCTCAGGCTGAGGCAAGGTTTGGAACCCGCCTCCACTTTCAGCCTGCCCTTGTATTCCGGCAGGGCATAGAGGGCGGAGACCTTCTCCATGTCAAAGTTCTCCACAGTAAAGCGTAGGTATCCCTGCTTCTGGGCAATGTCGTTTATTCCCGCTTTGCCCGCCTCCCCTCTCAAAAGGGCCACATGGACAAGGGCGTTCACACCCGGAGGCGGGTCTCCGAAACGGTCTATGAGTTCGTCGGTTAGGTCGTCCGCCTCCTCCTCGGTGCGTATAAGGGCTATGCGCCGGTAGATATCCATGCGCTGTTCCGGAGAGGGTATATATCTGTCCGGGATATTGGCGGCCACCGCCAGGTCGGCGGAGCACTCCGCTCTCTGGGGCACTTCTATACCTCTGGCTTCCAGCACAGCCTCGCTCAAAAGCTTCATGTACATGTCATAGCCCACATCAATCATGTGCCCGGACTGCTCGGCTCCCAGCAGGTTTCCCGCTCCCCGTATCTCCAGATCCCGCATGGCTATTTTAAAGCCGGAGCCAAACTGGGCGAAGTCCCGGATAGCGTTGAGACGCTTTTCCGCTATCTCCGTGAGCACCTTGTCCCGGCGGAAAGTGAGGTAGGCGCTGGCCCGGCGGGTAGAGCGTCCCACCCTGCCCCGTATCTGGTGCAGCTGGGCAAGGCCCAGGTGGTCGGCATCCTCTATTATAAGGGTATTCACATTGGGGATGTCTATACCGGTTTCGATTATGGTGGTGCATACCAGCACCTGAATCTCCCCGTTGGCTACACTCTCCATTACCGAGGAGAGCATGTTCTTGTCCATTTTCCCGTGGGCCACTCCCAGAGTGACTTCCCCGTCCAGGAGTTTGGATATTCTCCCGGCAGTACGCTCTATGTCGTCTATGCGATTGTGGAGATAATACACCTGGCCGCCCCGCTGTATCTCCCGGCGGATGGCATCGGCTATTATGCCCCAGTCGTGTTCCATGACGAAGGTCTGCACCGGCAGCCGGTCCTCGGGAGGCTCCTCAATGGTGGACATATCCCGTATGCCGCTCATGGCCATATTCAGCGTACGTGGTATTGGGGTTGCAGACAAGGTGAGCACATCCACCCCTTTACTAAGTTCCTTTATATGCTCTTTGTGGGTGACGCCGAAGCGCTGCTCCTCGTCCACTACCAGCAGCCCCAGATCCTTGAATTTCACATCCTTGCTCAAGAGCCGGTGGGTGCCTATCACCAGGTCGCATTTTCCGCTGGCCAGATCGGAGAGGGTCTTGCTTGCCGCCGAGCCGGTGCGGAAACGGCTCAGCTGCTGTATATCCACAGGGAAACCGAAGAAACGCTGGAGGGCGGTCTGATAGTGCTGCTGGGCCAGCACCGTGGTGGGCACAAGTATGGCAGCCTGCTTGCCGTCCAATACGCATTTCATCACCGCCCGGAGAGCCACCTCAGTCTTACCAAAGCCCACATCCCCGCAGAGGAGTCTGTCCATGGGCGCGGCTCTCTCCATGTCCGCCTTTATCTCGGCCGTACATCTCAGCTGGTCATCGGTCTCCGTATAGCCGAAGTTTTCCTCAAATTCCCGCTGCCACTCGCTGTCCGGAGAAAAGGCATAGCCCGGCAATCTCTGGCGCTGGGCATAGAGGGCAATGAGCTTTTTTGCCATGTCCTTGGCGCTGGCCTTGGCGCGGCTGCGGGTCTTGGCCCAATCCGTGCCGCCCATTTTACTCAGGTGTACCGGCCGCTCCTCTCCCGCTCCGGTGTACTTGCTCACCAGATCCAGTTGGGTGGCCGGGACGTAAAGGGTATCCGTCCCGGCGTAATTAATTTTTATATAATCCTTGTCAAAACCGTCCACCTGCATACGCACGATACCGGCAAAACGGCCTATTCCGTGGTTCTCATGGACCACATAGTCCCCCACGGACAGATCTGCGCAGCTGTCTATCCGTTGCCGCCCGGGGGGCAGACTGCGATGCTGCTTCTTTTTCTCGGAGCGGCGTATGAGCTGGGCATCGGTAAGGATGGCCAGGTGAAGGGCCGGGTATTCCATGCCTGCCGACACCGAACCCAGGCAGATACAGCACTCCCCAGACTCTGGCAAAGCTCTCAGTTCCCGATGTATCAGGGCCTTTATACCCCGCTCTTTAAAGAAGCTCTGCAAAACCCCGGCTCTGCGCTCATCTGCGGACAGCACCACTACCCGATAGTCCTGCTTTAAATATTGGTTCACATCCTCTGCCGCTGTCTGTGCGGAACCGGCATAGGAGGGCAGCTGCTTTGCGCTGATGCTGGTGAGGGTTCTGGGTTGGATGGGATTTCTGCCCACGGTAAAGGCATCGGCCATATACAGCGGATAGTCCTCCAGCTTTCTGAACAGGGTCTCCGGAGCATGGACAAAGCTGTCTACCCCCAGGGGCGTCTGTCCCCGGCGTTGCAACTCCTTTATGTCCTCTCCCAGCTGTTTTATGTATTCTTTTGCCCGCTGGGCACAGCGTCCGGGTTGATCCAGGAAAACGAAGGCCCCCTGGGGAATGTAGTCGGCAGCGCAGGATTTCGGATAAATAAGTGGCAGATACCTGTCGGCATCGCTCATGGGCAGACCGTCCCTCAGCCGCCGGGCGTCACTTTCCATGGCGGCAGCCAGGGATGCGGCATTTTCACTGCCGCGCCTTTTTGCATATTTTGCAGCCAGGTTCTCTATCTCCCTGGCCAGGGCCTCCGTACCGCCGGGGCCAAGGGAGGGCAGAGACTCCGCCGCCGGAAGGATAGTGCAGCGCTCCAGACTGTCCTCCCGACGCTGGCTCTCCGTATCAAAATGGCCCATGGAGTCAATATCATCGCCCCAGAACTCTATACGCACCGGCTCCCTGTCTCCCGGGGAAAAGAAATCTAGTATTCCTCCCCGGCGGGCAAACTGCCCCGGGCCTTCCACCTGGGACGTGGAGCTATAGCCGCAGCGCAGCAGGGTCTCTTCCACCTTTTCCGGCGGGCAGCTGCCCCCGTTTTCTATGGTCAGGGCAGCACTTTTCAGAGTGTCCGGAGGCATACAGGCCATAATAAGGGCAGTCACGGAAGCGGTTATAATGCGGCTTTGTCCCGTGGCAATACGGTAAAGAGCGGCAATGCGCTTTTGCTCTGCCTGGCGGGATACCGCCTCAGTCTGGTAAAACACCCAGTCCCGCATGATAAGGCAGTCAACTTCCCGGCTCAGCATGGCTCTCAGATCCCTTGCAAAGTTCTCTGCCGCGGTGTCGTCGGGGCAGACCACCAGCAAAGGCATATCCAGTTTGTTTTCCAGGGCCGCAGCCAGATTTGCTCGATGCACGGCGGAAAGCCCGGAAATGAGCGCAGGAAGCCCACCGCTCTCCAGCAGTGAGGGGAGGGCGGCAGCTTCCTTATGCTCCAGTATTTGATTAATAAGAATGTCCATGCTGCCGATTATAGCACCTATTTTTTATCTTTTCAATCGTTTTCAGTCAGCTGAGCCCAGGTTCAATCCTTCAAACCCTCTGCTATTCCCTGTATATAGGCCTTATCGGATATATCATAGGATGAGGACATGACTTCGGCTGCCCGCTCCTCAGCCCGGGTTTTATTCTTTTTTTTCTTCAAAGCATTTACAAAGGCTCTCATCATCAATCTGTATCCCAAAGACATTTTTTCATAGTTCAGTCCTCCGGGACAGTAGAACAGCTTCACCTGCTCCAATTCCCTCTGTGAGAAATTTTTACTCAAAGTCGTGACGATATCAGGGAGATCTGCGGGGCTGGCACCCACAGAAAAAACTGTCAGCTTTTTTCCCTTCCATCTATCCATGTTGGCCCTGAACCATTTCAAGCCTCTTATGCTTCCTGCGCAGGCCCAGCCCCCAAAAACGATTGCATCATATCTGTCAAAATCTATCCTTTTAGCCTGCTTCAGTTCATAGCAGTCTGCCCCTGTCTCATCGGCTATCCACCGGGCGTATTGCCGGGTAAACCCGGTTTTGGAACTGTATACCACCGCTGCTTTCATACCACCGTCTCCCCCCTGTTTTCCGCTTTCCCGCCTCTGTTCTCCAGAGCATCTATACCCTCATATATTTTCATCAGCAGGCGGAACAGTGTCTCCATTTCCTCATCGCTGTACACCTGAAAAAGATATTCCAGCTCTCTCTGATAAGGTAAAAAATCATTTTTGAAATATTCTTCCCCTCTGTCTGTGAGCGTCAAACACATGGCTCTGGGGTCTGCCGGACTGGCCCGGAGCTTGACAAAGCCTTTCTTTTCCAGTATCTGAGCCAATTTCTTTATATTCTGCCGGGAGCAGCCCAAAATTTTTCCCAGCCGGGAAAAATTCATCGGCTCTTTTGCCTGCCTCGCCACGGACAGCAGCATAAACTGCTTTAATGACAGCTGGGGTATATTGCTGTCAAATATGGTCTGCAATCTGTTCCCGGCAATGAAAATGGTGCTGAATACCGCCTTCCCCTGATTTTCTCTCCCTTGGGAAAATCTCTCCACAAGATGTCTTATCTCCACTTTCATCCCCCTAACAGGTAACTTGTTACTATCAGATTATAGCAACAAGTTACCTGTTAGTCAACAATGATTATACCCGTATTTATTCTTTGCTTTTCTCCAAGTTTCAAATTGCCCTTTCCCGTTTCAGGTCTTTTTGCTATAATAGAACAAAAAACTAAGGATGGTATTGCCATGGATTTTGTCATGCCCACATACACCGCCCCGGATTTTTCCCGTCAGGAATTTCTCTCCGCTCCGGACGCAGCCTTTCAGGCTGTGGAGCGGGACGGGGTCGCCCCGGAGAATTTTCACAGCACCTCCATGTATCCGGAGTATGTGAAGCTGGAGGGCCGCTGGCTCCTGGCGGCAGAGAGCCGGATGGACAGCTGCATAGTCTGGAACGCCGACGGCAGCCTCTCGGTGGTGGAGAGCCGGAACCTGAAAAAGGGCGACCGGGTCATCCTGGGCCGCAGCGAGGACGGCAGGGAGGGTATTTATCTCCATTCCACCGGCTTCAGGGATGAAGGTGAGGACGACAAAGAGAGCTTCGTCTTCCGCCAGGGCCGCAGCCGGGAGACTTCCTACGCCCGGGACTATGACCGGCTCATCCGCCTGCTGCGCTATGAAAAGGCCCTCGGCGGCAGGGTCCTCTGGGTCATGGGCCCCGCCTTCTCCTTTGATGCCGACGCCCGGAGGGCCATGGAGGGCATGATAGACAACGGCTATGTCCAGGGCATCCTGGCGGGCAACGCCCTGGCCGTTCACGATCTGGAGGGGGCCCTGTTCCACACCGCCCTGGGCCAGGACATCTATACCCAGAAGCCTCAGCCCCAGGGCCACTACAATCACCTGGACGTAATCAACAAAGTGCGCGCCAGCGGCTCCATACCCGCTTTTATCGAAAAGTACGGCATCGACAACGGCATAATATACAGCTGCGTTAAAAACAAGGTGCCCTTCGTCCTCACCGGCTCCATCCGGGATGACGGCCCCCTGCCGGAGGTATACGCCGATGTGTATGAGGGTGCTGCCGCCATGCGCTCCCTTATTCGGGAGAGCACCACGGTCATATGTCTGGCCACCATGCTCCACACCATAGCCGCCGGAAACATGACCCCATCCTTCCGTGTTTTGCCCGACGGGACGGTGCGTCCTCTGTTCCTCTACACCGTGGATGCTGACGAGTTCGTGGTGAACAAGCTCCGAGACCGGGGCAGTCTCAGCGCCACTTCCATCGTCACCAACGTCCAGGATTTTATCACCATCGTGGCCAGGGGCCTGGGTGTGATGGAATTCAACATTTGAACCTGAGCATACAGTTAAAGCCCGGGGAGACTGCTTATTTTGCCGTCTCCCCGGGCTTTGTTATTGAAGGGTTTCACCAGTCTGTCTGTTTTGCGTTTCTCAGCCCTTTTTGACCGGGTTGATATCTATCATCTTCCCCACCGCCCGTGGGCCCAGGCAGCGGCTGTAAAAGTCCGGGATTATCCTGTGAGCTATGGGGCCAATGTCCCCACTGCATTTAAGAGGCTTTACCATCAGGTTGGCCTTTACCCCACCGATGCGGTAGTCGCTGTCCACCTCCACATAGCCGAAGCGGGCAAATAATTTTCTCAGCTTCTTCACCCTGTCCTCATCCTCGTCAGGGAACTCCGTGATCTCGGCGATAAGCCCCTGCTTGTCGGCATAGCGGCGGTTTATAAAGCGCATTGTCTCCACGCCCATGCCCCGGCCTCTGTACCAGGGCAGTACCCCCAGATATTTCAGCAGGGCATAGCCGTAGATATTTTTCTCTATCACCAGGGCATAGGCCACGTCCAGGCCGCTCTCCTCCTCATAGACAATGAGCAGCTCTGCGGTACCGTTCATCATGGCTCGGTGCAGGCTCAGCTTTGACAGCAGCTCTTCACTGTCAAAGTCCATCTCCATAAGCTGGTAATATTTCTCCAGCTCCCGATGGCCGCCCTTTCTCAATTTCAGCATGGCTTCATCCTCCTATGTCTGTATATTGGGGACTCCGGTCCTACTTTAGCTCCTGGGCCCGGCAAAGGCGTGCGTACTCCCCGTCCTTCTCCATAAGCTCTTTATGGGTGCCCATTTCAACGATGTGTTCGCCCTCCACCACGGCTATCATATCAGCATTTCTCACGGTGGACAGCCTGTGGGCAATGATGATGGTGGTGCGGCCCTGGCTCAGTTCGTCCAGGCTCTCCTGGATGCGCTGCTCGGTGACGGTGTCCAGGGCGGAGGTGGCCTCGTCCAGGATGAGTATTTTGGGATTTTTCAAAAACACCCGGGCTATGGATATCCTCTGCTTCTGGCCTCCGGAGAGCATGACTCCCCGCTCGCCTATATAGCTGTCGTAGCCCTGGGGCATCTCCATTATCTCCTTATGTACCTGGGCCCTCACCGCAGCCTCCACTATCTCCTCGTCGGTGGCCTCGGGCCTGCCGTAGCGGATATTCTCCCGGATAGTGCCGGCAAACATGAACACATCCTGCTGTATCATGCCGATGTTCCGGCGCAGGCTGCTCTGCTTTATATCCCGCACGTCTATTCCGTCCACTTTCACGCTGCCGGAACAGACGTCGTAAAACCTGGGCAGAAGTTGACAGAGGGTAGTTTTCCCACCTCCGGATGGGCCTACCACCGCCAGGCACTTCCCCGGTTGGATGTGCAGGTCGATATCTTTAAGCACCTCAACGCCGTTGCCGTAGTCAAAGCTCACATCATCGTAGTCCACCCGGCCGGTGACGGACTCCAGCTCTATGGCGTCGGGCCGGTCCTTAACTGTGGGCTCTGTCTGCATCAGTTCAATGAAACGGCTAAAGCCGGCGCTGCCGTTCATGTACTGCTCGGAGAACTGGGCCAGCTTACGTATAGGTGAAATAAAGGTAGAGACATACAGGGAGAAGGTGACAAGATCCACATAGTCCATGGAGTTTTGCATTATCAGCAGGCCGCCTACGGTGATGACCAGCACCTGGGCAATGCAGCAGGTGAAGTCCATGCCGCTCTGGAACAGGCCCATGGTGCGGTAGTATTCCACCTTTGCCCCTTTGAACATGGCGTTGGCCTCGTCGAACTTCCGGCTCTCCTGCTCCTCGTTGGCGAAGGCCTTGGCGGTGCGTATGCCGGAGATGCTGCTCTCGATGGCGGCATAGATATCGGCTGTCTTTTTCTTTACCTCGATGTTGGCCTTCTTCATCCTTATCCGCTGGGACAGGGTGAACCACAGGCACAGAGGCAGCACCACCGCCAGGGTCAGGGCCAGGCGCCACTCCATGGTGAACATCACTGCCAGTGCCCCCACTATGGTGAGGGTGCAGATGAGGATATTTTCCGGCCCATGGTGGCTCAGTTCGGTTATCTCAAACAGATCACTGGTGATACGGCTCATGAGAACGCCGGTGCGGTTCTTATCGTAAAAGCTGCATGACAAATCCTGCATGTGGGTAAACACGTCCCGGCGCATATCCGCCTCAATGAGTACGCCCATCCTGTGGCCCACCACAGTGATTATGTAATACAGGGCGGCTTTTATCACATAGGCCGCCACCATGATGCCCATGACGGTAAAAAACATGGCGAACAGCCTGTTTGGCAGCAGGCTGTTCATGGATATTCGGGACACATAGGGGAAGGCCAGGTCGATCACCGACACCAGCAGGGCACAGCCCATGTCTATTGCAAAGAGTTTTTTATGCCCGGCTACATAGGACATGAACAGCTTAAAGGGACTGCCGTAAAAATTTTTTTTCATAATTTCACCTTGCAAAGCTGTCTCTCATGGCAACTGCCATTGCGTCGCAGCGGTTATTGAATTCGTTCTCAGCATGGCCCTTGACCCAGTGGCAGCTGACGCTGTGCTTTTCGCACAGCTCCAGCAGCCGCTGCCACAGGTCTGGGTTCAGTGCTGGCTTTTTGTCCGACTTCACCCAGCCTCTTTTCTGCCAGCCCTTGGCCCAGCCCTTTTCCAAGGCGTCCACCACGTATTTGGAATCGGAATACAGCTCCACCGCACAGGGTTCCTTCAATGCCTCCAGGGCCTTTATAACGGCGCTGAGCTCCATACGGTTGTTGGTGGTCTGCGCCTCTCCGCCGCTGAGCTCCTTTTCTGCCCCATTATAGCGAAGTATGGCCCCCCAGCCACCAGGGCCGGGGTTTCCGCTGCAGGCCCCGTCGGTATAAATCTCAACTGTTTTCATTTTCCCTCATGTATCGTTCATACTTGGCCCGGAGCACATTGTATTCCTTTCTGTCAATAAGCCCGTTATCCAGAAAATTTTCCAGCTGCTGCATCCTGCGGAGATTGTCCATATCCCTTATCTCACCAGGATTGTAGGCCTTAGGCTTGTGGTTCTGGTGGCTGGTATAGGCTCTCCTTGGGCTGTAAATATCGTCTTTCTTATTTTTCATGTACTTTTTCACAAGATAAACGCTGAGATAACCCAAGGCCCCTGCCGCAATCACCCCAATTATCAAGGCCAGCAGCGGACCGCCGATACCGCTGGACATCATGCCCAGCAGCAAAACAACTCCAACATAAATGAGGGAACCGCTCTGCTTTTTGGATTTATTGTCTCTTTCTCTCCCATACATGGATTATTCCTCCTTGTCGGCCTGTTCCGCCTCGCTCTCCCCGGCGGCTTCCTCCTCGCTCTCGCTGTCGGTCTTTTCTATGGATATGACCCGGCTGCCCTCGCTCAGGCGCATTATGCGCACGCCCTGGGTAGAACGGCCCAGCAGGGATATGGAATCCACCACCATGCGGATTATGGTGGCATCGTCGCTGATGACCAGGATATCCTCTCCGGGGTTTACCATCTTGACGTCGGCCACGGTGCCGGTCTTATCAGTGACATTGTAGTTTTTGATACCCAAGCCGCCCCGACCGTGGACCGGATATTCCTTCAGCATGGTGCGCTTGCCGTAGCCCTTTTCGGTGATGCTCAACAGGCTCTCTCCGCTGCCGGAGCTGCCCGCCCCTACAACATAGTCGCCCTCTCTCAGTTTTATGCCCCGCACACCTACGGCGGTACGTCCCATTGGACGCACATCTTTCTCATTGAAGCAGCAGGCCATTCCCCTGTTTGTGGCTATGAGGATATTTTCATCTCCGGTTGTGGGCATGACGGATATGAGCTCGTCCCCCTCCTCCAGGTTCAGAGCCCGGATACCGTTGGAACGGATATTCTTAAGGGCGGACTGCTCCATACGCTTCACGGTGCCTTTGCGGGTGACGAAAAACAGATAGCTGTCCTCCTCCATACCCCGGCCCCGGATCATGGCGCTGACTTTCTCCCGATCTTCGCCGGTATCTATGGGGATGATGTTGACTATGTTTGTGCCTCTGGCGTTGCGCCCGGCTTCGGGTATGGTGTAGCCCTTCTTTATAAAGACCCGGCCCTTGCTGGTGAAGAAGAGGATATAATCATGGGTGGAGGCGGTAAACACCGTATCCATATAGTCCTCATCTTTGGTGGCCATGGCCCTTATGCCCTTGCCGCCCCGGCCCTGGCTGCGGTACTCGCTCACAGGCAGGCGCTTTATATATCCGCCGTGGGTGAGGGTAAAGACGCACTGTTCCTCCTCAATAAGGTCCTCCACGTCTATCTCGTCGGCCACGTCCTGTATCTCGGTCTTTCTGTCATCGCCATACTTGTCACGTATGGCAGTCAGTTCGTCCTTCAGCACGCCTTTTATCTTTTCCGGATCTGCCAAAAGGGACTTGAAGTAGCTTATCTTTTCCTCCAGCTCCTTGTACTCTGCCTCCAGCTTTTCCCGGTTCAGGCCCTGGAGGGAGATAAGGCGCATGTCACATATGGCCTGGGCCTGCACTTCGCTGAGGCCGAAGCGCTCCATCAGCCTCTGCTTTGCGTCGTCGTAGCTGGAGCGGATTATATGGATGACCTCGTCTATATTGTCCTGGGCTATCAGCAGACCCTCCAGCAGATGGGCCCGCTCCTCCGCCTTTTTCAGGTCGTACCTGGTGCGGCGTATGATAAGATCTTCCTGGAAATTCAGATATTCATCCAGTATTTCCTTCAGGGAGAGTATCTTCGGCTGGCTCTGGTTGTTTACCAGGGCCAGCATATTTATTGAAAAGCTGCTCTGCAGTGCAGTCTGGGCAAAGAGGCGGTTGAGCACTACCTGGGGATTTGCGTCTCTCTTCAGCTCTATGACAATGCGCATGCCGTTGCGGTCCGTCTCATCCCGCAGGTCGGAGATACCCTCCAGCCGCTTATCGTGGACCTGATCGGCGATATTCTTTATCAGCTGCCGCTTGTTCACCTGATAGGGCAGCTCCGTGACTATTATGCGTATACGGTTCTGGCCGTGCTCCTCAAACTCGGTGCGGGCCCTGACTATCACCTTGCCCTTGCCGGTGGCATAAGCCTGGCGTATTCCGCTGCGGCCCATGATTATGCCCCGGGTAGGAAAGTCCGGCCCGGTGATGTGCTGCATAAGTTCCGAAAGTCCCGCCTCCGGATTATCCAGCAGACAGATACAGGCGTTTATAACCTCCCTGAGATTGTGGGGAGGGATGTTGGTTGCCATGCCCACGGCAATGCCGCTGCTGCCGTTCACCAGAAGATTTGGGAAGCGGGAGGGCAGGACCCTGGGTTCCTTCCTGGTCTCGTCGAAGTTGGGGTCCCAGTCCACGGTGTCCTTGTCGATATCCCGAAGCATCTCGTTGGATATCTTGGAGAGCCTCGCCTCGGTATAACGGTAGGCGGCCGGGGGATCGCCGTCCACGGAACCGAAGTTACCGTGGCCGTCCACCAGCATATATCGCATGGAGAAGTCCTGGGCCAGACGTACCATGGCATCGTAAACCGAGCCGTC
>CALWWB010000046.1 GCA_944385175.1 uncultured Oscillospiraceae bacterium
AACACTTCTCACGGAGCGGAGTGTCGAATTGTACGCCATAGGCGTACAACCGAGGCATAGAGCGTAGTGCAATCCCTCTTGTCGAAGAAGACAAAGTCTTCTTCGACAAGCTGAGAGCCGGGAATATCCCGGCTCTTTTTTGCGGCTTACTTAAAGAGCTGGGGAACCCAGTGTTCGGGCTGAAGCTCTTTGAACTTGGATCTGTGGAAACGTGCCTTCTGGTCGAAGGGAACGGTGCAGTCAAAGATGGCCTTGCAGGCAATGCCATGATCGCGGATGGAGGGAGACATGGTAGGATCGTTGGAGGGGTCCAGGGGATGGCAGCGCACACCGGGGATGCAAATCAGGTCGGTATCTGCCTGGAAACGGGTGTTCATAGCCCAGATGACATCGCTGATATCAAAGCAGTCCACATCCTCGTCTACCAGGAATACATGCTTGAGTTCGCTGAAAGCGGAGAAGGCCAGCAGGGCAGCCTGGCGCTGACGTCCCTCGTCGGAAGGAACAGACTTCTTGAACTGCAGCACGGCCATGTACTTGCCGCCGCCGGCGGAAGCACAGTAGACGTTCTGGAGCTTGCCGGGCATGGCGCGCTCCACCATGGAGAGGATGCTGGCCTCGGTGGGTATGCCGGCCATGGAGACATGCTCCTCGCTGGGGCCTATGCAGGACTGCATGATGGGATTCTTTCTGGTGGTGACGGCTTTGACCTTGATGATAGGCAGAGAGGGATTTGCAGGGCCGGTGTAGCCGGGGAACTCAGGCATGGCCTTGCCGGAGTCGGTGTTGATGTCCTCACGGATACGGGCTTCCGGCAGCAGCTCGCCTTCAATTACGTACTCGGCATTGGCGATGCAGTTCTCCTTGATGGTCAGGCAGGGGGTCAGCTCAACGGCCTCGCCTCTGATTGCGCCGGCAGCGCCCAGTTCGTTATATCCCAGAGGAGTCGTGGGGGGCTCAAAGCAGGCGGCGATCTCAATGGCAGGGTCAACACCCACGCTGATGGAGATGGGCAGGGGCTTGCCTGCGGCCTCGGCCTTCTCTCTGAATACGCTCAGGTGGCGGGAACCGGGCACAAAATACATGGAAATCTCATCCTTGCTCTGGAGGCAGAGGCGGTGGATGGTGATATCGGTGTCTCCGTTCTCGGGATCGGTTGCATAGCACATACCCATGGTGATGTAGGGGCCTGCATCCTCTTCGGTATTGGTGGGAGCAGGGATGAGCTTGCGGATGTCAAAGCCCTCATCGGTGGCATAGTGCACGATTTCCTGGCACTTGGCCTTGGAGTTGTCCACAACTACGGGGGCTATGGGGTTGGACACTGCCTTGTTGAGCAGCTTGCCCAGGTTCTCAGGCTTCTCGTTGAGGAGGTAACCCACTCTCTTGCGGCTGGCCAGCAGGCCGATTACCACTCTTGCGTCCTCATGGCCCTTTACGTTGTTGAACACCATTGCGGGGCCTTCCCGGGTGGGTCTGGAGACAGTGCCGCCCGCACCCACATAGCGGTACACTCCGGAGAGCTCGGCTTTGGGATCAACTTCTACGTCGGTCTCCACGTACTGCCCATCGATTGTTTTAAGATAATCAAGAGCTGAACGCAAATCGTTAATTTTTGCCATTTTTTCACACTCTCTTTCAAAATCTTTTGTGATTTGCCCTCAGACAAATCCTTTGTAAATATTGTAACTTACACAAGATTGCAGAGCAATTCATATAAATACTGAGCATATTCCATAAAACTATTGTACAGTAAGCGTTTTTTATCTTATTATATATAAGATAACGCATTAAGTGGTTGAGGTAACAGGGCGATTTAAGGTGATTGTGATAGTTTGGAGGGGAACTCTGCCGTATGACTATTGCCCAGATTCAGCACTTTCTAGCTATATTGGAATGGGGCGGCTTCTCCGCTGCGGCCAGTGAGACTTTCATTTCCCAATCCTCTCTGTCCAAGCAGATCAAAAAGCTGGAAAACGAGCTAAATACCCAGCTTTTTAACCGCGCCAACAACAAGATCTCCCTTACCCCTGCCGGGGAGGTGTTCCTCAAGCACGCCCGCATCATGGACGAGTCCTACAAAAAAATGCTTCAGGACATTGCCTGTTATCAGAACGCCTCAGGGAAAAAACTGATATCCCTGGGTGTACTGCCCCTGGAACAGCAATACCGGCTTCTGGAGCGGGTGACGGCTTTTCAAACCGTTGTCCGCAATATTCAGGTGAATATTACTGAGGACAATCAGGAAAAGCTGCTGCGCCTGCTGGACAGCCGCAAGCTGGATCTGGCCGTCCTGCGCACGGATTATCTGGATGAAGAGATATATCAATTCTCCCCCGTCTATAAAGACAGTATGGTGCTTGTCTGTTCCCGTCAGCAGGCTGAGCAGTTCCGTTCCGGTCGGGTATCACTGGATATGGTTGCCGACCTCCCCTTTGTACTTCTAAACCAGGAATCGGCGATATATAGTCTGTGCCGTGAGCAGTTTGACAAGGCCAGGCTCCAGCCGAAAATCGTCTCCACCGCCTCCAGGCACCTGTATCTGCTGAACATGGTAAAGCTGGGCCTCGGTGTCACTATTCTGCCCAGGTGTCTCGTGAACAACGACACTTTTCCCAGCCTGTGCTGCCTGGAACTGGAGGAGCCTATAGAATCCATTATCGGTATTGTGTGCCTGCGCAACGAGCCGATTTCCAATTCTGCAGAACGCCTGTACCGCTTTTTTGCTGAGCAGGCCCCCGTCAGCGACGACGTACCCCAGAATTGAATCCACCTCAAAGCCCGGCCTTACAATGAGGCCGGGCTTTGAGATCGTCTCTGCCGCTCCACAGGCTGTAAACCTTTTCGGCCCAAGTCATACAATGATAATGGCCGATGCCAGAAAGGAGAAGCTTATATGCTTAATTTAGATGCCGGTGTTCTCAACGAGACTCAGACCTGCCCTGCTGTAGGTTATCAGTCCGCATCCATCTGCGTCCCTGTCACCGTTACTCCCTTTGCACAAACCGGTGTTACCACCACCAAATGCTGCGGCAATCCCGTAGTGACCCCGGGCAGGGATATCTGCGGCGGCGTTAGAAACGGCTCCTGCTTTTTCACTATAACCCAGGATATATGCGTCAGCGTTCCTGTGGAATTTGGCGCAGTTGCTGCCGTGGGGGACAGCTTCGTCAACTGCACCGGCGTATCCGACACAGATATATGCACCGACTGCGGCAGCATCCTGCCCCCGGCGGAGTCTGTCGTCCCGGGTATCTAAGTTCCTTTATTCCGGCGGGCAGTACCGGCTCAAGCTCCGGCCTCGCCCGTCTTATTGAATACTCTACAGCAAAAGGCCCTGTCCTACCGCAATGCGGAGGGCAGGGCCTTATCGGCTTTACATTATAATACAGTTTTTTGGACAGGCCTGGGCACAGGTGCCGCAGGCTATGCACTTGTCCTCATCCAACACCCAGGTTTTTGCCGCCCTGTCCACCGTCAGGGCCTGCACCGGGCACTTCTTGGCACAGAGGGTGCAGTATACACATCGGGCAGGGTCGTTAACCGGTTTGCCGTCGTCCCTGGGTTTCACTGCCGGGGCAGCCTGGCAGTCCTCCGGAGCCGCCGCGGCCGGAGCCTTTTTCTTCGGGGCCGCCTTGATAAAACTGCCGGTCACCAGCAGGTCCTCCTCCTTGGTGGCCACCATATGGTAATCCCCTGTGAGCTCTATGGCGTTCCTGGTACAGAAATCGGCACATGTGGCACAGAAGGTGCATGAGCCCAGGTTGAAGGTCAGGGTTATCCTGTCCTGTCCGTCCTCCAGATGCTCTACGGTGCGGGTGATGGCGTTGCCGGAGCAGACGCGCTCACACATGCCGCAGGCAATGCACTTATCCGCATGGTATACTATCCTGCCCCTATAGCCGGGAGCTGCCTGACTGGGGACAGCCGGATACATAGCGCAGCTGCTCTTGCTGAAAAGCTGGCTTATGGCCTCTTTGACAAAGGGAAAATCCATCACTTCATCTGCCCCCTTTTCTCTTTCAGTATCTGCGCCGCCAGGGCCAGACCGTCTATCACGGCCTCGGGCTTGGGAGCGCAGCCTGCCACGTCCACATCCACATGTACGTATTTGCTCAGAGGGCCCGCAACGCTGTAGCTGCCTCTGAACACATTTCCCGACTGGGGGCAGGAGCCCATGGTCACTATGCACCTGGGTTCCGGCACCTGGGAAATGGCCCTCAGCACTCTGGGCAGGGACTGCTTCGTCACCGGCCCGGTGACCACCACAATGTCCGCATGGCGGGGGGAGCCCGCCAGCTTGAAGCCCAGACGCTCGGCATCGTAGCGGGGGGTGAGGACACTGACCAGCTCAATGTCACAGCCGTTGCAGGAGCCGGCGTTTATATGGAACAGCCAGGGCGATTTGCCGGTGCTCTCCTCTATAAGCTTTTTAAACATTTCCGCCCCTCCTTACAAACCGTACCAGGCCAGCACCAGACTGATAAGCGCCAGCGCTGAGACCACGGTCCAATAGTATTTGAATATCTGCTCTATTCTCAG
The DNA here is from genome assembly GCA_944385175.1 of uncultured Oscillospiraceae bacterium. Taxonomy (GTDB): domain Bacteria; phylum Bacillota; class Clostridia; order Oscillospirales; family Oscillospiraceae; genus Limivicinus. Next base: position 4,543 of record CALWWB010000046.1, read on the forward strand.
CCTGGCAGTCACGGCGTGGACGAAGGAAATGGCCACTGCCGTAATCACCGCGCACAGCAGAAACATCAGCAGCACATCCAGAGGCAGGATGCCGGTGCCCAGCCCGCCCAGGAACAGGGCCACAAACAGGGATGTGAGTGTGAGCATTTTTACGGCATGGCTGAGCTTGAACACACCCAGAGGCGCCCCGCTGTATTCCGCCAGCATGCCCTCGCAGATCTCCGTCTCCGCCTCGGCGGCGTCAAAGGGGTGGTTCCCTGTCTCTCCCGGGATTATGAGAAGCAGGGCCACTGCGGCGGGCACCATGCTTATCTTGGTTATAAGGCTGCCGTTCAGCATCTGGTACTGGGCGATACTGCTCAGGGAAAAACACAGCCCCGTACCCATCTCGTCACCCACAGTTTTGGCAACGGCCAGCAGCACAAGTACCAGAGGCAGCTCGCAGGAGATAATGGTCACCATCTCGCGGCTCAGTCCCACTCCCGCATAGGGAGAGCCGGAGGCAGCGCCGCCCAGGATTATGGCCAGGGCCGGTATCAGCAGCAGATAAAGTATCACGATGATATCCGCCATGCCGGAGAAGGCCGTAAAACCGAACACCGGTATGAACAGCTGAATGACCACCAAGGCAGCAAGTCCCACCAGGGGCGCAAGCATGAAGGTGATGCGCTCCGCGGCGGCAGGCACAATGGTTTCCTTGCCGCAGAGCTTGAAGAAATCATAGAAAGGCTGGAGCACAGGCGGGCCCACCCTCTTTTGCATTTTGGCCACCAGTTTTCTGTCTATGCCGCACAGCAGCATGCCCGCCAGAAAGCAGAACAGGAAGCCGGGGAAGATGAGCACATAGCCCAGATACTGCAAAGCACCGATAACTATAGTCATTTATCCCACCTCCTCATAAAACGATCAGGCTGAAGAGCATGACCAGGGCCAGATCCACCACTGCCCACAGGGCATAGTCGTTGACGATGCCGCTGTGCAGGCGATGCATGTAATTGAAGTAGCCCCGCCAGTTGTGCTTGAAGCCCCAGAACAGGTCATCTCCTCCCAGCTGGGAGAGCTCCTGGGCTTCGCCGCCGTAGAACAGCTCATATTTGCTCTCCGTGGCAGCGGCCTTACTGCGGCTGACATTGTCGTACTTGGAGCCCACCGCCACTATTGTCACGGACAGCAGGGCAATGCACAGCACCAGCAGCCAGCTCACCGGGTCCCAGGTTCCCACATGGCTGAAGCTCACGGCCACAGGCTCGGTCACGGCAGAGCCGTCAAAGCCCATGGCCTCTATGTAATGGGCCACATTGAACACCGCCCTCGCAGCAGGCTCAGTGAGATACGAGGTGACAAGGTTGGGGAAAAGCCCCGTGACAACGCACAGCACGGCAAAGATCGCCATGGCAAAACGCATGCCGAAGGATACCTCCTTCACATGCTCCAAACCCTCAGGCAGCTGGCCGAAGAACACAGAGTGGCTGACCTTTACGAAGGAGGCCAGAGTGAGCACGGAGGTGACAAGGGCGATTATTGTCACCAGCAAAAAGCCTATATTGCCGCTCTCCACCGCCTTCTGGTAAGTTGCCTGATAGACCATCCATTTGGAGGCAAAGCCGTTGAAAGGCGGCACTCCGCTGATGGAGAAGGCTCCCACCAGAAACAGCACTGTGGTATAGGGCATTTTCTTTGCCAGCCCACCCAGCTTGTTCAGGTCAGTGGTTCCGGTCTCGTGGAGCACGGCTCCGGCGGCAAGGAACAGCAGGCCCTTGAAGAGAGTATGGTTTATGGCATGATAGAGCCCGGCAGATACGCCCAAAGCGGTGCACAGGCCCACAGCGGTGAGCACATAACCTATCTGGGAGATGCTGTGGAAAGCCAGCAGGCGCTTGAAGTCATGCTGGGCCAGGGCCATGGTGACACAGATGAACATGCTCAGGGAACCAATGAATACCAGCAGGAACTGCATGGTACCAAGGCCCATGCTCTGGAACAGGAAATAGGTGATGCGTATGATGCCGTAGATACCGGACTTGGTGAGCACTCCGGATATTATGACGGATATGGAAGCCGGCGCCGCGCCGTGGGCATCGGCGGCCAGAGGGTGGAAGGGCACGATAAAAGCCTTGGTGCCAAAACCCACGAACAGAAGGGCAAAGGCCACCTTGGTGGCAGTGTTCACATCCCCCGGCACCAGCTGGGACAGCTGGGCAAAGTTCAGGGTGTGGGTCTGGGCATAGAGTATGGCCGTACCCACCAGGATACAGGTAGAGCCCATGCAGCCCACCACCAGGTACTTGAAGGCCGCCTCCACGGCGCCTCTCACCGTATTGCGGAAGGCGGTGAGGGCTACGGCAGCAAAGGTGAGTATCTCCACCATGATGAACATGTTGAAGAGGTCGCCGGATAGCACCATGCCCATCACGCCGCCGCAGAGCAGCAGATACAGGGTATAGTACTCTTTCTCGTTGTCGTCCCGGTTCATATACTGGATGGAATAAACTCCCGAGACAAACACTGCAATGGACACAAGCAGGGCAAAGAACAGGCTGAGAGCGTCAACCTCCAGGGCAATGCCGATGGCATAGCCTCCGGCGGGTTCCCTGGCGCCCATCCAGTAGGCGATTATCTCGCCGTCCATAAGCACCGGGCCCACCAGCTTCAGGATAAAGCCCAGGGAAGCGGTTATGCTCAGCAGGGCCAGGATGTTGCGGGCAATGCGGTTTTCACCGAAGACCGCGATAAGGAAGGACCCCAGAAACAGCACCATAATGGCATATATAGGGAAGTGCTGATAGCTGAGGACATTGCCAAGAAAATTCATCCTCTCAGCCTCCTTATCTTACGGGTGTCGATGGTACCGTACTGCTCCTCCAGCTTTATGACAAGGGCCAGGGACATGGCGGTGACACAGGCGCCTATGACTATGCTGGTCAGGGTGAGGGCCTGGGGCACGGGGTCCACAAAAAAGCTGTTATAGTCCAGCTCGGACCAGGTGAAGATGGGTGCCGTGCCGCCGGGATTAAAGCCGATGGAGATCAGCAGCAGGTTCACCCCATAGTCGGCAATGGACAGTCCTATGACGGTTTTCACCAGATTATATTTTGTGACGATGGCATACAAGCCAAGGCCGATAAGGAAGAATGACGCGATATAGTTGAGCATTATCATATATCTTCACCTCATTCCTTGTGATCCACGTCTTTGCCCAGCAGCACGCCCAGCATGTTTATCACCAGGGCGCTTACGCCCGCCAGGACTTCAATGCCCACTACGGTGCCCATGAGGAAAATGGTGCCGGTGCTGAAGAGTTCACCGGGCTGTCCGTACTGATAAAGCACATTTTCGCAGAAGCGTGTACCGAAGGCCACGCCCAGCAGGGCCAGCAGGATATACCCGGCCAGGGCCAGGCCCTCCACCTTCCTCAGCAGCTTGGGCCGCATGGCCTGGGCAGTCACGTCATAGCCGTGGCCCAGGTATATGAGCAGGAGCGTAGCCACCATGAGCACACCGCCCTGGAAGCCGCCGCCCGGCGACAGGTGGCCGTGGAGGATGATATAGAAAATGTACACCAGAGCCAGAGGCAGAATTGCATCGCAGCCGCAGCGCTGGATAACGCGCTTTATGCGTATGTTCTCATTTTTCATTTTTCTCCGCCTCCTTCTTCCCCGTCTTTTTGGTAAAGAGGATGACTGCGGCTCCGGTGACGGCAGTCATCAGGATGAAGGCCTCGCCCATGGTGTCGTAGCCGCGGAAGTCAAAAACCACGGAAGTGACGTCGTTGATGGCATGGGTCTTGTCCAGGTTCTGCTGCACTATGGCGGCGGCCACTCCGTCGGCGCTGCTGTCGTCATAGGCAGTCGGCTCCTCCAGCAGCTCCTGCACCGGCACCGCGGCCAGCTGCCCGTCATAGGTGCGGGGCATGGCCGCCATGGTCACTGCGGCATATATTCCCACTATGATGAACACAGCCAGGGAGAAATATGTGACAAGCTTTTTCATTTATCGTCCCCTCCCCGTATCTTCTTCAAGGTGACAATGAATATCAGGGGGCTGAGGGCAGCGCCTACCGCCGCTTCGGATATGGCCACATCCGGAGCGTGGAGCAGCAGGAATTCCGCTGCGGCAAAGATGCCCGTCACGCCCAGAGCTATTATCGAGGACAGCAGTTTTTCAAAGTGCACTGCCAGGATGGCGGACACCACCATGCCCAGGATGATAAGGACATTCAGAACAACAATAATCTCACTCATTAAAGTCCCTCCTGTAATCCTCTATCTCCATCTTCTTTTTGGGCCGTATACCCGCCTGATATGCGCCCTTGGCAATGGCGTGGGCGCCCACGGGATTGGTCACCAATACCAGGCCGCAGATCACCAGCACTTTCACGGCGGTGGCTGCACTGCCCATGATAAAGATCGTATACAGCAACGCACCCAGCCCTACCCCGATCACGCCCAAGGTCGTGACACAGGTGCTGGCCTGCATGCGGCAGAAGGTGTCCGGCATCTTCATTACGCCCAGGGTCCCCGCCAGGGCAAAGATCACGCCTATGGCTATAAGAACGTCAATCGCTATCCTCAGCATCAGCATGATACTGCCACCTCCCTTTGTCCAGATATCTGCCCACCAGCATGGTGTTGATAATGCCCAGCATGGCGGTGATTATGGCTATGTCCAGGTAAATGCCCCTGCCGCTGTACAGGGAGAAGAGCATCATCGCCAGGGAAATGAGGATATCGGTGCAGTCGGCAGCCACCATCCTGTCTGCGGCGGTTGGCCCCTTTATCATCCTGTATACATTCAAAAGGGCGATTGCTCCCAGGCATACGGAAAAAATAATCAAATCTTTCATTCCCAAACCCTCCTGAGGCCTCTCTCAAGCCTGCCTTTTATCTCCTCGCCGGCCTCTTCTCCGCCGGGAAGTTTGGCATCGATCCAATGAATATAGTAATAGGTCTGGCCGTCCTCCTCGGTTATCTCCATGGTTATGGTTCCGGGGGTGAGAGTGATGGCATTGGCCAGGGCCGCCTGTCCGTACATGGATTTAAGGTTCACCGGCACTTTAACTATGCCGGGGTTTACGTTTTTGCAGCCGGTAAAGCAGCGTTTTGCCACATCCACATTGGCTTTCACCAGTTCCACAGGGAAGATGAACAGCCAAAAGGCAATGCCGTTTATCAGCTTCACGGGATTAAAAAACCAGATGGGATTGGTATGTATAAAGAAGCGCGAGGAAAACAGCGCCACCGCCAGGCTGATCACCGCCCCCGTGGCCAGCTCCTGGATATCTGCCGACCAGGTCAGCAGTATCCAGAATACAAAGCAAACTATAAAGGTGGACACCGTCCCTGCAAAAGTTGTTTTATGCAAGTTGAAAGCTCTCCTTTCATGGCCGGGCGCTCCCAGCCGTATTTTCCCTGTCTACTCTACCTTCAGGCTGTCTACATAGAATTCCCTGCCGGAGATCATGCGTATACCCCGGCTTTGGCACCGGGGACAGCATGCCTCCTTCCTGGACACCGCCCCCTCATAGCCGCACTCCATACAGCGGAAGGCGGCAGGCAGGCTGATTATTTCCAGTTCAGCCCCCTGGGCGATACTGTCTCTGGCTGCTATGGGGAAAAATTCCTTTATGCATTCCGGAATTATGCCGGAATATTCCCCAACCCGAAGGCTTATCCCCAGCACTTTCTTAAAGCCCTTTTCCCGGGACTCCCGATTTATCAGGTCTATGACGGACTCGGTTATGGCAAGCTCGTGCATTTTATCTGTCCAGGCAGCTGAAGCAGGGGTCTATGCTGGCAATTATCAGCCCTGCGTCGGCCACGGTATTGCCTCTGAGCATATGGGGCACCGTGGGGGTATTTTTATAGCTGGGTACGTGGATGCTCACCCGGTGGTTGTTAAAGCCGCCGTCGCCCACCACCATATGGCTCAGCTGGCCTCTGGGTGCCTCGTGGCGGCAGACCGCCTGGCCTTCCTTTATCTTTATCAATTTGTTGCCCAGGTTTATGGGACCTTCCGGCAGATTTTCCAGCGCCTGGCTGATTATCTTTATGCTCTCGTAGCACTCCAGCACACGCACCAGCACCCTGGCATAAACATCGCCGCTGTCCACCGTATGGACTTTGAATTTAAAGTCCTCGTAAGAGGAATAGGGAGAATCCCGGCGCACGTCGATATCCACGCCGGAAGCTCTGGCGTGGGGGCCCACAGCCCCCATGCGCAGGGCGTCTTCTTTTGTGAGTACGCCCACGCCCTTGGTCCTCATGGCAATGGTCTTGTCCGTCATGGCTATCTCTGCAATTCTGTCCAGGATGGCCTTGAGTTTGGGACAGGAAGCCAGAAGCTCCCGGCGCAGCTCATCGTCAACATCCCTCCTGGCGCCGCCAACGGTGACCATAGCGTAGTTGACCCGGTTGCCGGTCATCTTCTCCAGCAGATCCATCACCAGCTCCCGCTCATCCCAAATGTGCATGAACATGCTGTCGTGGCCTATGATGTGGCAGGCTATGCCCAGCCACAGGAAGTGGGAGTGGAGCCGCTCCAGTTCGGCGGTGATAACTCGGATATACTGCCCTCTTTTCGGCACCTCCAGGCCGTTTATGGCCTCCACACACATGGCATAGGTAAAGGCGTGGGAGTGAGAACATATGCCGCAGACTCTCTCCACCAGCACCAGGGTCTGGATGGCATTCCTCTCGGTAGCCAGCTTTTCTATGCCCCGGTGGTTATAGCCCACGAATACCTCAGCATCCTTGATGATCTCCCCCTCGGTATAGAGCTTCGCGTGTATGGGCTCCTCCAGAGCAGGATGATAGGGACCGATGGGTACGATATAGCTCATTTGTCCTCTCCTCCCAGATTTTTCTCCACAAGTTCCTTCAGGGGCATCACCATGATCTGGCCTCTGCCCTGGGTCTCCAGCATGTCCTCCGGCAAGAACAGCCGCTTTGAGGTATCCAGGCCCTCAAACTCCACGGCAAAAAGCTCGTTCAGCTCCCGCTCCGGCCAAGTTGCAGCGGTGTCGTAGATATCCCCAATGGAGGGCAGCACCGTCTCCCCCACCACGTGGTAGCCCTCGATGACCGGCTCCACAGCGTAGTCATAGGAAATATCCAGCTGTCCATCCCCGTTTATGAAACCGTGGATCATCACCAGCTGCCGCCCCTGTCTGTGCATACGCTCAGCCAGAGGCACTATCTGCTCTTTGTCGATGTCAATCCTTTTGTACTCCTGCATCCGTTTCACCTCTCAGTGTTTGTCCATGAGTTCTCACTTATTTTTAAAACCGCTTGGGTATTGCTAACATATTCTGGGCAGCTGTGCTCCCGTGAGCTTCTGGAGGATACGCCTGCCTCCCAGGGTGGTTTTCATCACAAGGGCCCCGGGGTGTTCCTCCGTCACCCGGCCTATCACCCTGGCTTCCGCCCCCTGGGGGCACTGCCTCATGGCCGCCAGCACTCTATCCGCATCCTCGGGAGCCACCACGGCCAGCAGTTTCCCCTCATTGGCACAGTAGAGCGGCTCCAGGCCCAGCATGTCGCAGGCAGCCCTCACCTGGGGACGCACCAGAATCAGATCTTCCTCCAGCTCTATACCCAGGAAACCGCCCTCTATAAACTCGTTGAGTGTGGTAGCTGCACCGCCGCGGGTGGGATCTCTCAGCACCCTTATCCTGTCCGAGGCCAGGAACATCCTCTCCGTCAGTTCCCTGAGACTTGCGCAGTCGGAGCTTATCTCCCCCTGCATCATGCCGCTTCTGGCAAGCATTACAGCCGCGCCGTGGTCTCCCAGGGGCCCCGAAACTATTACCGCATCTCCGGCCCTCATATTTTCCGGACCAAGCCCCGGGTATTTTACAAAGCCTATACCGGCAGTATTTATATATGCCGTCGCCACGGCCCTTTTCCACCACCTTGGTGTCGCCGGTTATCACCTGCACCCCGGCCTGTCTGCATTGGGCCGCCATGGAATCCATGATCTTTTCCAGAGAGGCAAGGCTGAAGCCCTCTTCAATTATCAGAGCACAGCTGAGATACTTAGGCTCCGCTCCGCACATACACAGATCGTTCACCGTGCCGCAGACAGCGAGCTTGCCTATGTCCCCTCCCGGGAAAAATATGGGGTTTACCACAAAGCTGTCTGTGGAAAAGACCAGATGCTCCGCCCCATCCACTATGGCCCCGTCCCCCAAAGCCCCCAGAGCCGGGTTTGAAAGCCTGGGCAGTATCAGTTTTTCTATAAGTCGGGAGCTTTTTTTGCCCCCGCTGCCGTAATCCAGGGTAATGATATCGTCCATTTTACAGACCTCTGTATTTAAACGCCGCCGCGCAGGCCCCCTCAGAGGATACCATGCAGGGCCCTACCGGGTCCTCCGGCGTACACCTTTTACCAAACATGGGGCAATTCTCCGGCCTTATCCTGCCGCATATCACATCCCCGCAACGGCAGGGTCCCGGTTCCCCGGCGGCCTTTACTTCCGTTTCAAATTTTATCTCCGCGTCAAAGTCGGCAAATTCCTCTCGCAGCTTAAAGCCGCTTCCGTCTATCTCTCCCAGGCCCCTCCACTTGTCCCGGCCAAGTTGGAAGCAGCGATCCAGCATGGCCCTTGCCAGGGGGTTGCCCTCCGGCCGTACCGCCCGCCTGTAACAGTTTTCCAGCACGGCCTCTCCCTTTGAAACCAGTTCAGTCAGCCGGCAGATTGCCGCCAGTATCTCCTCCGGTTCAAAGCCCGCTATCACTCCCGGCAGTCCGCAGTCCTCCGGGATGAAGCGGAAGCCCCGCTCTCCTATAATGCTGGCCACATGGCCCGGGCAGATAAAGCCCTGCACCATAAAATCTTCCGAGGCTGTCAGCGCCCTCAAAGCCGGCTCCACGCTCTTCAAAAGAGAGTACAGGGAGAAGTTCCTTATCCCCCTATCCCGGGCCTCCAATACCGCGGCGGCCGTGCCCGGGGCCGTAGTCTCAAAGCCCACTCCCAAGAACACCACTTCCGCCTCCGGCCTCTCCGCCGCCAGCTCCACCGCATCCATGGCGGAATACACCACTTCCACCCCAGCGCCCAGGGCGCGCCTTCTCTCCAGGCTGTCTCCCGGTCTGCTGCCGGGGACTCTCAGCATGTCTCCGTAGCTGGCTATCAGCACTTTCGGCTCCATGGCCAGCTCCAGCACCGCGTCTATCTCCTCTGCCGGTGTGACGCACACCGGGCAGCCCGGCCCGGAGAGCAGGCTGATATTCTCCGGCAGCAGGGACTTTATACCGCTTTTAGCTATGGCCATGGTGTGGCTGCCGCAGACCTCCATCAGCCTCATGGGGCTGCACCCCGCCTCTCTTATCCTTTCAAGCAGGGTTTCGGCGGCTTCCTTATTCCAGGGCATTTCCCATTTCCTCCCAGGCCGCTATATCCTCCAGAGCCTGTCTTTCCTCCAGCCGCTCAATAGCAAAACCGGCATGGACCATCACATAGTCCCCTATCCTGGGCTCTTTGATAAAATCCACTCTTATCTTTCTTTTCATCCCCAGAGCTTCCCCCAGGGCCTCCCGTCCGTTTATCTCAACTATTTTCAAAGGTATGGCAAGGCACATTTTCTCAACCTCTCAGCCGGGCATCGGCTACCATCAGCTGTCCCAGGGCAATACCCTCATCGTTGCATGACACCCGGCAATGGTGATATACCCGAAACCCTTCGGCACTCAGCCGTCGGGGCAGCCGTTTCATTATATACATATTCTGGAAACTGCCCCCGGAGAGGCAGACCCTGTCCAGTCCCGTCTCCCTGCCGGCGGCCTTCACCGTCTCCGCAGCCATGTCTATAAGGGTGTTCATGAATTTGGCGGCAATGACACTATTTCCTGCACCCTCATCCATATCCCGGGCTATGGCTCTTATCATTTCCCGCCAGTCAAAGACCAGGGGCCTGCTCTCCAAGGCATAGGGATACACAGCTTCTTCGTCTTCCGCTGCCGCCGCCTCCAGCAGCACGGCCCCCTGGCCCTCGTAGCTGCACATGGTCTTTATTCCCAGCATGGCCGCCGCTGCATCAAAGAGTCTCCCCATCCCCGAGGACAGAGGGCAATTCAGCCCGGTACTCAGCATTTTTTTATATATATCGGCGCCAGCTATTTTGGAGCTGTCCAGGCCGGAGGCCTCCATCAGGCTGAAGGCCAGCCTCTCTGTCTCCTTTACCGCCCGGTCTCCTCCGGGCATAGCTATAGGCAGGATATGACCGAAGCGCCGAAAGCCGCCATAGCCCCCGATAAGGCACTCTCCGCCCCAGGCCCTGCCGTCAAGGCCGTAGCCGGTGCCGTCCCACACAAGGCCGATCACCTCTCCCTCCAGGTAGTTGTCCGCCATGCAGGAACACATATGGGCGTGGTGGTGCTGTACTTTTACAAGAGGTATAGCCAAGTCCTCGGCATAGGCTGTGGACATATAGTCCGGGTGCATATCGCAGGCCGCTGCCTCGGGTACTATATCAAAAAGCTTTTTGAAGTGCTCCGTCTGCTGCCGGTAGCTCTCCAAAGTCTCAAAATTTTTAAGGTCACCTATATGCTGGCTCTGGAATACATACCCGCCCCGGGACAGGCAGAAGCTGGCCTTTTGCTCAGCCCCACAGGCCAGGATGCTTTTCAGCTCCCGCCTCACCGTCAGGGGATAGGGCACATAACCACGGGAGCGTCGGATGAAGTACTCCCTTCCCTCCAGCTCCCAGCACAGAGAATCGTCACAGCGGGTCTGTATCTCTCTGTTATGTAGCAAAAAGCTGTCGGCTATACCACGGAGATCGCTCAGGGCCTCTCTGTTTTTATACATTATGGGTGTGTCAGAGAGGTTGGCGCTGGTCATCACCAGCATGTCTATGTCCTCCCCCATGAGCAGATAGTGGAGAGGCGTATAGGGCAGCATAATGCCAAGATAAGCATTCTCACTCAAATACTCCAGCCCGGGTTCCTTCTTTTTCAGCAGCACAATTGGCCGCTGATACCCTGTGAGCATCTTCTCTTCTTCCGGGGAGACATGACACAGTTTCCTTGCGCAGTTTACATCCCGGCACATCAGGGCAAAGGGCTTTTCGTCCCGCTGCTTTCTCCGCCGCAGTTCTCTCACCAGGGCCTCGTCATCCCAGCGGCAAGCCAGGTGCATACCGCCCAGACCCTTTACCGCCACTATCTCACCGTTTTTAAGCGCCTGCCTTGCCAGCTCAATTCCGTCCCCGGGCAGCTTTTTCCCGTCTCCGTCAAGGGAAAAAACCTGCGGCCCGCATTTTTCGCAGCAGTCCGGCTGGGCGTGATAGCGCCGGTCGTTTATATCTCCGTATTCTTCTGCACAGTCCGGGCACATGGGGAATACAGCCATGGATGTCTTGGCCCGGTCATAGGGTAAGTCTTTTATTATCGTAAATCTTGGCCCGCAGTTGGTGCAGTTTATAAAAGGATACCTGTATCTCCTGTCCCCCTCATCCCGCAACTCTCTCAGACAGTCATCGCATATGCAGATATCTGGGGACACAAGAGTATTATTTCGTTCTTCCCGGCGGCTGCTCTCTATCTCAAAGGAAGTAAAGCCCTTCAGCTCCCGGCTGAATCTTGCTTCCAGGGATTCGATAAGTGCTAGCTTGGGCGCCCGCTCCGGCAGCTCCCTCAGCAGCTTTTCCAGTTGCTCCCGCTCTCCCTCCAGTTCCATCTCCACGCCGGAGGAGGTATTCTTTATATATCCCCCGAAGCCATAGCCATGTACCAGTTTATGGACAAAGGGCCGAAAGCCCACCCCCTGTACTATGCCGTGGATTTTCAAACTGAGTCTCTCTGTCATGGGGCTACCTCTAGCTTGCCGAAAATATGTTCGTTAATTATCAATCAAATTATATTCCCTGCACATTGCCTTGTCAAATGATTTTTTTGATTTAGGATATTTTTTACCTTGCCAATTATAATATTTGTTCCAGAAAAAGGCAATAAAAGTAAATTTCTTAACACATTTTAATATAAAATGCCAAGCCTGCGGCTCTCCGGGCAAAGCACAAGAACAGCGGCTCCCGCCGCTGTTCTTACATACATTTCCATATATTTCACGCCACAGTGTTTTCACTCCAGGTGTTTTTTGTTTGCCTGCTGCCCGGTTCAATCCTCCGTTTATCTTCCCCCGGACCTTTCCAAGAGATCCGCGAAATGACCAAAGGGGCGGGCATAAAGCCCGCCCCTTTGAGCAGCTTGTCAAAAAACTTTCCAAGCGCCCGTGAATACGGTATAATAGAGGCCGGGGTGAAGAGATGGAAAGCTGGAG
>CALWWB010000047.1 GCA_944385175.1 uncultured Oscillospiraceae bacterium
ATATAGCTTGCCCCAGTTCCAGAAGGGCACGGCCAGGGGAAGCAGGGAACCGTCCTCCTGGAGAAGGTAGCTGCCCCATTCCAGAGCCGAGTGGGGATTGCTGGAATTGGTGGCATCCCGGTTGGAAATGACGGTGATGCCGCTTTTGATAAGCTCATGTACGGGCTGCGGCTCCACACAGGACCAGCGCAGTTTTATCCTGGCCCGGGGATTGGTGAGCTTTACCCCAAGGGCAAAGGCATTGATGCTGGCGGGCTCTCCTATAATGGGGTAGTTGGAGACATAACCTATCACATCTTCCTTTGCCATGGCCCCGGCCACGGCGCCGGTGATGAACTTGCCCTCATATATGCGGCTGTAATACATGCGTACCCCGGTATAGGGCTGGGACAGGGAGCAGTTGAGCACTTTTACGTCGGGGTATTCGGCGGCTATTCGGCGGCATGCATCTATCATAAGGGGAGTGGTGGCGAAAATCAGTTTTGCCCCGTCCTGTATGGCCTGAACCATAGGAGCGTAATAGTCCTTGTCAAAGGCGTTATATATCCTGATGCTTACCTTGTTACCCAGTTTGTCCTCCAGGTATTTCCTGCCGTGGTCGTGGGAACGTGTCCAGGCGCTGTGCTTTGGATCAAAGCCGTAGATAAAAGCAAGGTCGATGTGCTCGATGTGCCCCACGCCAAAGAGTTTTGCCAGAATGCCCCGACCCTTTTCCTCCGGTTCGGTGCTCACGGCTATGGCTTCCTGGGCTTTGGCCTTGATATCGGGCCATATGCTGCCCAGCTTCTTTACAAGTTCAGGCAGGGGCAGTTCCTTTATTTCGCCGAAGCTGAACATCTCCAGCCAAATGAGCATGGCTTCTGCGGGGGTGATCTCCAGCTTCTCGGAGTTCACCTTTTCAAAAGCCTGTACAAAGCGGACATATCCGGCGGAGAAGCTGCGTCGATCCCACTCGGACCATACCTGATCTTCGTCCAGGCCCAGGGCAGCCTGCAGTCTTGCATACCAGCCGCGATGTCTGAAAACAATACCGTACAGGCCGGAGAGGGAATAAAACTGCATGAATTCATAGTACAGCTGTACGGCATAATCGTCGCTGTATTCGGGCACAAGGCGCACCACATGGGCGGCGATAACCGGCGCGTTGTAGCTTTTCATCACGCTGACCCGCTTGTTGCCCTCCTGGACGTAGAAGCGGCCCATATACTCAAAACAGTAGATGGGATCGGTGATGCCCGTGTCCCCCAGATGGGCGTCACAAAGCAGCATCCACTTGCAGGCAAATTCGCTGTCTGCCGGAAGCAGGGGCATGAAATTGCCTGCCAGGGCGGTGGTGCGCCCGGCACACTTGGTGCCTGCCACTAGATGCAGAGGTATGCTGATGATGCCCAGATCCACGCGGGCGGCTATGCTGCTCTCATCCAGCATTTCATCCAGAACCGGCAGATATGGGTACCCGCCCCGGGCCATCGCATTCCGGCAATACTTCTGACCGGCTTTGAGTGCTTTCGTGTACTGCTCCACAGTCTCAGGAAGCATAGTTTCCTCCTAGTCTCCGTCCTGCACGGACGGCTCAGATTTTTCCATTTCTCTATCCGGCGATAGTTTAGCATCAGCCTGCTTCCGCGTCAAGCGCAGTAAAAAAAGGAGAGCCATGGGCTCTCCTCTTTTTACACATGCTTTACAAATAGGGGCGGACGGCGGTGCACAGCTGCTCTTCCTGGGAGATCAGCTTTTTGGCAATATCTTTGGCCCGCTCCTCGGCGGCCTCATAGCGGTTGAGGTAGCGGCTCAGGGATTTTACCCCCATATTGCAGCCGTCGGTTATCAGGTCGGCAATAGTCTCGTCCGACTCTTTCATGGTGAGCTTTACATTGGTCTTGATCCAGGACATGCCTTTTGTCACCGGGCAGGGCTCCTTGCCCTCATCCTGATAGCGGTGGAGCTGCTGTTCGATGTCGCAGCTCAGCTGTTCGTGCTTGATTTTGCAGTCCACCAGACTGCGCTTTAAAAGCTCAGAACGGGTATAGTCCAGCACTTCGTCAATGGCGCTCACGCCCATCTTTACTCCGGAGTCACATTCCCTCAGCAGCCGAATGGTATCCTGTTCTATCATGGAAAAACCTCCCTTGCGTCATCGGCGGCAGAGGATCGTCCTGGGAAAGCGAGACGCGGCCCCGGCTGCCGATGCAGTTATACTTTATTATTGGCAAAAGAGAGGCTTTATAAAAAGGGAAATTTTTCAGTTGAGCAAAAAGGCGCCGGACAAAAGTGACTTACGGGTGGATAATATCCAGTCCCGGCGCTTTCTCTCTGTATTTTCTCAGCACCGCCTCATCGGACATATCTGTAACCAGGTGGCGCATCCTGCCCAGCTCTGCGGCCTGGTAAAAAGCACGGACGCCGAATTTGCTGGAATCTGCCATTACATACCAGTCGCTTGTCCATTTTGGTATGGAGCGGGAGGCGTAGGTGCTGAGCATGTTGTTTACGGTGAGCCCGGTGTCAGGGTCTATGCCAACGCCGCTGGAAAAAGCTTTGCCCACAAAGATGCCGCTGGTAGTTGCCTGGAGATTGGAATCACAGGTGGCGCACAGCCCGTCAGGCGTCATCACTATCTCACCGCCCAGCAGGATAATGTCTTCCACATAGGGCTTGAGTATTGCCACTGCGGAAACATTATTTGTTATTACCGAAATACCTGCCACCGTCTTTATCTTTTCTGCCAGGGACAGGCAGGTGCGCCCGGAGCCCAGGAAAATAAAGTCTCCGGGACAGACATAGTTTTTTGCCAGATCGGTGAGTATATCTATCCTGGCCGGAATAGTCACGCCGGTGTCTCTTATTTCCAGCTTCTGGGGGGACTCAACAGGGATCGCTCCACCGTGGGTACGCTTGAGGTAGCCCAACTGCTCCATTTCGTCAAGGTCTTTTCTTACTGTAACTACGCTTGTCCCCAGATACTCCGAAAGCTCTCTGGTAGATGCGGCGCTATTTGTGGATAAGTACTCTTTGATTTTTACGAATCTGTCGTGCTTTAACACAAATATTCCTCCAAATCCGGCAACTTTTTTATGATTCATCACAATTTGAATTATACGTTTTACCGAAGAAAAAAGCAAGGGCCATAGTTGAAGAGAAAGTACGAACAAGAGAATTTTTATTTTCTTGCTTTTATTTCTGAGGTTTCGGCCTGAAAGCATTGTGAAACGAAAGCTGCGGCTTTCCTTATCTCCGCCTGGGCGTTTCCCTCCCTGTGCCACATCTCCAGGGTGTAAGGCCCGGTATAACCCAGGGCCTCCATGTGGGCAAAAGCGGCGGGAAAATCCACACAGCCGCTTCCAAAGGGCACTCCCCTGAAGCAGGCCGGACCTTGGCCCGGACGCCGAGTCTCCTTAAGATGTACGGCCACGGTGTCATCAATTCCCAGACGCAGCTCATGGAGCACGTCGTTTTCCTCCCAGGCGGACAGATTACCTATGTCCGGATACAGGGCCAGCCAGGGGGAGGGCAGCAGCGCCTTGATCTCCTTGTATTTCCTGACGCTGCATAAAAAAGGGCTGTCCATAGTTTCCAGAGCCAGCATGACCTGATGGGTGGAGGCCATACGGCAGGCCGCTCTCAGACCTTCCAGGAACAGCCTGGGGCTGTCCTCCCTGGGGGGCTCGTAATATACATCGTAGCCTGCCAGCTGAATCACGGATATACCCAAGTTCTTTGAAAATACTATTGCCTTCTCCATGATGTCCAGGGCCGTCCGACGCTTGCCGGCATCGGCGCTGCCGAAGGGAAAACGCCGGTGGGCGCTGAGGCAAAGGGACTGGGGCCCAAGCCCCGCAGCCCGCAGCTCCTGACCCAGGGCAAGCTGCTCCTTTTCCGGCAGATAGAGCCGGTTCAGCCTGACGTCAGACTCATCCACGGATATCTCCATATAGTCAAAGCCCAGAGCCTTTGCCTGCCGGAACTTTTCGGGCAGACTAATACTGTCGGGGAGGGCCTTTTCGTATAGCCCAAACAGATGACTTCCCAGCATGTTTACACCTCCCTGCCGACCCCGCGGCGGCTGTCTCTGCCGCTGCCGCCCAGCTCCATTACCACTATGCTGCCGATAAGCAGTGCCGCCCCCATCAGGGCCCTTATGGATATGCTTTCGTGAAATACCAGCCAGCCCCCTGCCATTGTAAAGACCGGGATGCTGGCAAATATTATGCCCGTGTTCACGGCACTGGTGGCGCGCTGAGCCAGGGCCTGGATATAAGTAGCAAAAGCGGTGCTGACAATACCGGTCCAGAATATGCAGAACCATCCGGAGGCATTTTCCGGCAGAGCCAGACCGGATACCGGTGCAGCAACAGACACGGCGCACAGGGCCATCACCCCAAGGGGAACCACGGTGAGCACTACGGGATCGTCCCCCAAGCCCAGGTATTTTTCAATGAGAAGGATTTGTGCTCCGGCCAGGGCTGAGCTGGACAGGCATATCCATATCCCAGAGCTGTACTGAAAATTTCCGTCGGCAGTGAGTAACAGTATGCTGAAAAAACCTCCGCAGACACACAATATGGTGCGCAGACTGTAACGGCGCCCGGTAAAAAGAAAAGCCAGCACCGGTACCATTATGGTCTGCAAACCTGTGAGGAAACCGGCAATACTTACCGGAGCGGAGGCTATGCCGGCGGTGCAGGTCACATGGGCAAGATAGGTGATAATGCCCAGGATAAGGGCGTGGAGGAAAGACCGTCTGTCTATCCGGGCAACACAGCTTTTGCCAAGGAATATGGAAGAGACAAAAAAAGCCAGGATGAAACGCAGGGCAATAAAATTGAAAATATCCAGCTCCTGGGTAGCAAGCTTAAGCACTATACCTGTTATACCCATTATAAGTGAATAGACCAACAACAATAAATCCGCTTTCAGATGTTCTTTCATAACTGCCTCCTCACAAAAAAGACAGGAAATGGTAAAGAAATAATATCAAAACGAAAGAAAAAAGTCAATAAAATATAATATAAAGAAATTAACAGCCCACAATTTTGAAAGAAACGCATAAAAACGCAAGAGATTTTTTGTAAAAACCGATGAAAAAGAAAGAATATGTTGACTTTTGGACAAACAGCAATTAGAATGATAGACAGAGATGGACAAAGTTTTGAATATCGTTACATAAACGAAAGGAAACGAAACTAAATGAAAGAGTATGTAATTGAAAGAGATGAGCTGTTCAAGTGGTGCTCTATCCCTGTTGACCAGCTGGAAAACCACCCGGACAGCAAGGTCAAGCTTACTATTAAAGATACCCGCCAGGAGGCCATGAGGCTGGCGGGAAACATGATGGCTGATGAAGTCATCAAAAATAATGCCGAAGGCAAGCCCACCAGCTGGGTTCTCCCCTCGGGACCGGCAGACCAGTTCAATACCTTTATAGACAGGGTGAACAAAGAACGTATAAGCCTTAAAAACCTGACGGTGTTTCATATGGACTACCTGCTGGACTGGAATTCCAGAGTATATCCGCTGGGAGACTATTACGAGAGCGCCCACGGCCGCATGCTCTACGGTTTCTATAACAAGATAGACCCGGAACTGAACGTGCCGGAGAGCCAGCGCATCTGGCCCCGCATAGAGGATCTGGACGAAGTGGACCGGATGATAGAGGCTATAGGCGGTGTGGACACGGTCTGGGCCGGCGTTGGCTACAAGGGTTTGGTCGCCTTTTGTGAGTCTCCCCATGATCCGCTGGAGAGGGTGAGTCTGGAAGACTATGAGAATATGAAGACCAAGATTGTGGAGCTGAACGACGACACCACCATTGCCACCAGCCAGCGCAGCTTTGGCGGCTGCTATGACAGGGCGGGACACCAGGCTGTGACTATAGGCTTCAAGTCCATGCTCTCCGCCAAGCGCTGCGTGGCCATGATCTGCACCGGCGAATGGAAACAGACCGTGCTGAGGGTACTGATGTTCAGCGAGCCCACTCTTGAATATCCTGTGACACTGTTCCCCAAGCACATCCCGGAAGTCATAGTTTTGGCGGATCGCTTTACTGCTACCCACCCCATGTCCAAAGGCAAGATAGTGCTGTCTGCTGAAAATACCGGCAAGCACTGAGCCGGTACAACGAACAGATAAGGAGAATTTACCATGGAGATATACAGAATTTCCCGTGCAGATATGCTCAAATGGTGCTCTATACCCAGAGAGCAGCTGCTGAACCACCCTGACAGCAAGGTGGATCTGAGAATGTTTGAAACCCGCAGGGACACCATGGAGACGGCCGGGAACATGATGGCCGATGAGGTAAAAAAGAACAACGCCGAGGGGAAAATCACCAAGTGGATACTGGGCTCCGGTCCTGAAGATCAATTTCAGACCTTTATCGACCGGGTAAACAGCGAGAGGATAAGCCTGAAGAACCTGTACATTTTCCACATGGACTTCGGCCTGGACTGGAACTCCAGAATGTACCCGGAGGCCAATAACTGGCACAGTCCCCAGGGCAGAATGAAGGTGCGCTTTTACGGCAAGATCGATCCGGAACTGAATGTACCGGAGGAGCAGCGTATATGGCCCACTTTGCAGGATCTGGACTATGTTGACAACAAGATAGAAGAGCTGGGCGGCGTAGACACTCTGTGGGCCGGCATAGGCTACAAGGGTCTGGTGGCCTGGTGCGAATCCCCCACAAACCCCTATCAGCGGGTCACCGAGGAAATGTATATAAACATGAAGACCAAGGTGGTCAACGTCAGCTATGAGAAGGTTGTGGAGTCCAGCCAGCGGGTCTACGGCGGCTGCTACGATATGATACCCCACCAGGCGGTTACCATCGGTATGAAGTCCATGCTTACCGCAAAGCGGGCCGTATGTATGATACCCACAGGAGAGTGGAAGATGACGGTGCTGAGAGTGCTCATGTTCAGTGACGCCACTCTGGAATATCCCTGCACTCTGCTGCCCAAGTACATCCCGGAGGTCATAGTCCTCACGGACAAGCACACCGCAACTCATCCTCTGTCTCTGGATGAGGTGCCTCTCTCCATAGAAAACCAGAGCTGAGTCCGGGAGGTGCTGAGATGTACAAGACCGGGGCCGTCGTGCTGAATAATATAGGCGGCGGGATAAACATTTGGGTGGACCATCTTCCCTCCGTTGGAGAATCCGTTCTTGGCTACGGCTTTGACGTGGCGGAAGATCTGGCCAAAGGCGGAAACGTGGCCGTGGCTATAGCCCGGCTGGGTATGGATGCCGCCATTATCGGAAAGCTTGGCGATGACGAGGCAGGCAACCGGGATGCCAAATGGCTCAGGGAGAGCGGCGTGGACTGCCGGGGGCTGATACTGTCCCCTGAGGCCAAAACCGGTCAGGGCCTGGGTATCAACGAGCGGGTTACGGGCCGCAACCTTATAGTCACCGGTGAGAGCAGCAGCAAGTGGCTGAGCTTCCGGGAAGTGGAGAACAGCCTGCGCAGCCTGGCTCCTGCGGAATTTTTCATCACCGGCTTTGAGATAAAGGAAGAACTGGTGCTGCCGGCGGCAAAGCTGGCAAAGGAACTGGGGATGAAGGTAGTGCTGAACCCCAGCCCCCTGCCCAAGATGACTTTGGAGGCTATACCCTATGTGGACTATTTCATAGTAAACGACATAGAGGCGAAAAAGCTCCTGGGTATGGGGGAGGATGCTCCTCTTGAGCCGGAAAAGGTACTCCGGGCGCTGAAAGAAAAGTATCAGACTGAAAATGTAATAATGACGATGGGCGGGGAAGGATATGCCGGACTTGAAAAAGACCACTTCTTCTCCGGGGCCCAGATACCAGTTTCTCCAATTGTGGACACCAGCGGAGCCGGAGACGGGTTCCTTTCGGCAATGGTGGTAAATCTGCATTGGGGCAAGAACCTTGAAGAAGCCTGCCGCTGGGCAAATAAGTATGCTGCCAGGGTGGTGCTGGTAGACGGCACTTTAAAAGGCTACTCAACTGTAGAGGAACTGGAGGCATTTTACCGTGAGCGCGGCGAAAGCCTTTAATTTAATATTTTATCAATCATTGGAAAAAGAAAGGAGAAAGAAATGAAGAAAACCCACAGACTCCTGGCCATGCTGCTGTGCCTGATAGTGGCCTTGACGGCGGTCGGCTGCGGTGGAAGTGACACCCCTGCTGCAACCACCACGGATACCCCCGCTGCTGCTGAAGATGCTGCCGAAAGCACCCAGGAAGCAAACCCCAACGCCCGTGTGCTCAAATGGTCCGCCAACTCCCCCGAGGGCTACCCCGACTATGAATCCGCAATGCGCATAAAAGCATATGTGGAAGAAAAGACCAACGGTGAAATCATCCTGGAAGTGTATCCCGACAACATCCTGGGCGACTGGACCGTAGTCTTTGACGAGATCATGAACGGCGGCATCGACTTTACCGCCACTTCCGTGCCCGACTATTACGATCCCCGTATCGCTGCCTGCACTCTGCCCTATCTGACCGCTACCTATGACGAAGTGGCTGCGGTGTTCCGCAAGGGCGGGTATTATGACCAGGTCCTGGAGGAGTGCTATGAGGCGCTGAACGTGAAGTATTTTGGCGTGTACTGTGACGGCTACTGCGGAGTGGGCGTCCAGGGCGAGCTGGAGAATGCCAATGTCCCCGGCGCCGACAAGGGCGATGCCATCATCCGTGTCCCGCCTAACCAGTCCATGATCCTGGCCGTGCAGAACCTGGGCTTCAAATATTCCTCCATCCCCTATTCCGATACTTACACTTCTCTGCAGACCGGTGTTGTTCAGGGATGGTGCGGCGGCCCCATATCTCAGCATTACGGCCAGTGGCTGGACGTGGAGGACCACTACTATGACTACGACATCTGGCAGGAGAGCCGTCACTACATCGCCAGCATGGATACCTGGAACTCCCTGACCGAGGAGCAGCAGCAGATCTTTACCGACATCATCCTTCAGGAGGCTGAGCTGTCCATAACCAACGCTGCTGAGAACGATGCCAAGTACAAGGAGCTGTATGCCAACGAAGAAGGCTATACCATGGTGTACTTCACAGATGAGGAGAAGAAGGCTTTTGCCGATGACTGCCGTGAGAAGGTATGGCCCCAGCTCAACGAGCTCTACGGCGAGGAATTCCTCACCGAGCTGCTTGCAGATATTGAGGCAAACACTTAAATAGGGATTGTCATTAAAGATGATCTGCAAATCTTTATGAAAAATTAACAGTTATGGGACTCGTATGGAGTCCCATAACTGTTAAGAAACGCCTATCAAGGAGGTGCTGAATGAAAACCCTGAAAAAAATAAATGACGGCTTTATCAAGGTGAGCGAGTATGCCGCCTGTGTTTTAAGCGCCGTTGTGTGCGCCATGATAGTCTGGTGGGCGGTAAAGCGGTATCTTTTTGCGTCGGAGTTCTACGGAGCAGAGGAGCTCATACTGGCTCTGGCTTTCTGGATGTATTTTATCGGTGCATATATCGCCACCTACGAGGATTCTCATATCAATGCGGATTTGTTTACTGGCATGCTGAAAACAGATAAGGGAAAGAACATTGCCAAAATAGTCAGACTTTGCATTTCCCTGCTGGCTTTTGCCCTGCTCACCTGGTTGGCCTGGGACTTCCTGGCCTTTGATATCTCCATGCATAAGATAACCGTAATGTATCGTTTCCCTCAGGCCTGGATACATGCGGTGTTGCCCTTGTCCTTTGTACTGTCCTGTATTTATACTGTAGCCCACATTGTCCAGACCGTCATAGCCCTGGCAGAGGGCGGTAAGAGCGAAGCTGCCCAGCAGCCGGAGGCTCTGGAACAAGCCACTGATAAAGGAGGTAATGTGAAATGACACCTGCTATAATACTTGCCATTGTGTTGCTGTTCCTCCTTCTGGTTATCGGCGTGCCTGTGGCTCTGTCCTTCTTCCTCAGCGCCATGGTAATCGCTCTTGGCAGCGGCGCCAGCTTGTCTCTGCTGATGTCCTACAGCTACAAGAACACCAGCTCCATCATCCTGCTGACTATCCCCCTGTTTATCATGGCCGGATCCATTATGGCCTACGGAGGCATAGGCAGACAGATTATAAACGCTGCAAGCCGTCTGGTGGGAAGACTTAAAGGCGGTCTTGCGGTTGTGGGCATAATTGCCTGCTCCATATTCGCTGCTATTTCCGGCAGTGCCTGTGCGACACTTTCCGCAATAGGCGGCATCATAGGACCCATGCTCAAGGAGAAACGCTATCCCCGGGGCCTAGTGGCAGCAATGATGGCCAGCGCCGGCGTCATCGGCATACTTATTCCACCCAGCGGTATTATGATACTCTACGGCTGGTCCAGCTCTACCTCGGTCCTGGCCTGCTTCCTGGCCGGTGCTGTGCCCGGGATCATCCTGGCTATACTGTTGTCCCTGTGCACTCTCTTCATGCTGCGCAACAACACCGAGATAGAGACTCTCTCCGCCGAAGAACTGAAGGCTGCATGGGCGGAGGAGAAGCGTCTCCGCAAGGCTAACCACGAACACGGCCCCTTCTGGGCGCTGCTTATGCCCTTCATTATCCTGGGTTGTATTTACGGGGGTGTTACCACCACTACTGAGGCGGCAGCCATAGCCACGGCCTATGCCATCCCGGTGGGCTTCTTTATTTACAAAAAGCTCACATGGAATGCAATGAAGGACAGCTTTATAGACGCTGCAAAATCCACCGGCACGATAATGCTGCTGACACTCACAGTGCAGATGCTCAGCCGCATGTTTATAGATGTGAACCTGCCCAAGATGATTCTCAACGCCTTCTATTCCGTTACTGAGAACCGCTGGGGTATACTGGTGATGATAAACCTGTTTATGATAGTTCTTGGCATGCTCATGGACGACACCAGCGGTACACTTCTTGCAACACCTATTTTGGTGCCAATTATAAAAGAACTTGGTTTCAGCCCCGTGCATTTTGCCGGTATATTGGCTGTGAACCTGGGCATGGGCAATATCACGCCTCCTGTGGCTCCGCTGCTCTATTTCTCTTCCCGCATTATCGGAGCACCTCTCAAGGAAATGCTGAAGCCCACCTTGGTCTACTTCCTCTTTGCCTGGCTGCCCACGCTGATACTGGTGACCTTTGTGCCTGCCATATCCACCTGGCTGCCCCGGCTTTGCGGCTACGCTATCTGAGGATAAAATAAAAATTTGTACCTAAAAAAGACAGCCCGCATATCGGCCCTCGCCGGCGAGCTGTCTTTTGTCTGTATAGCCCCGGAAAACCGGGGAAAGGAGAAAATTATGTCAGTAGATATAAAGACCTTCGGCCTCACCGGAGACGGCCGGGAGGTAAGGCAGTTTATAATAAGTGCCGGCAATGACATCCGGGTTTCGCTTATAGAAATAGGTGCCTGCATTCAGAGCCTGTGGGTGCGGGACAGGCAGGGGGACATGAGAGATGTGGTGCTGGGCTATGATACTGTGGGGGAGTATGAGGACAATCCCAGCTTTTTCGGCGCGGCCCTGGGCAGACTTATAAGCCGCATGCCCGACTGCACTCTGCACTTTGAAGGCCGGGACTACCCACTGGACAACGTAGACGGCATGCATATGCACGGCGGCATTAAAGGCTTCAGCCGCGTAAAATGGGACGGAGCCGTCACTGGGGAAAACCAGGTGCGCTTTACCTATGTGAGCCCCGACGGGGAGGAGGGCTATCCCGGCTGGGTGACGGCCAGAATAAGCTATACTCTGGATGAGGAGGGCCTTACAATAGATTACAACATGTCCTCCGATCGCCCCACGGTTATAAACCCCTCCAACCACAGTTACTTCAATCTCAGCGGTCACGACAGCGGCGATATACGCTCCCATATCATGAGTTGTCCTGTAATCGGCTCTTTCAACCAGCTTACAGAGGAGAGCGGCCCGCTGATGGAGGGCACGGACCTGAACAGCCCCCAAGTGCTGGGAGAGCTTTTTGACAGGCGCTATCCCTCCCTGGAGGAAATGGGAGGCGGGCTGGACCACAAGTTCATTCTGGCTCAGCCCTCTGGAAAGATGAAAACTGCGGGAATGCTGTACTCCCCCGATTCCGGCATAGAGCTGCAATGCACAACCACCATGCCCTGCGTGATGATATATACCGGCAACATGCTGAGAAACGTGCCGGGCAAGGGCGGATGTATGTATAACAAGCATGCGGGGGCCTGCTTTGAGACAATGCTCTTCAGCTCCCTCCATGACATGTACGGTTCCGTGGCCGTTATAAAGCCGGGCAAGGAGCACAATAGCCGCACCCGCTTTGCCTTTGCCCTAAGATAGGGGAGGGGAGCAGACCATGCTGGAAGAACTCAAAAACCGGGTGTTGGAGGCGAATCTGCTCCTGCCTGCCCGTGGGCTTACTACCCTGACCTGGGGCAACGCTTCCGGCATAGACAGGGACAGCGGACTTATAGTGATAAAACCCTCGGGGCTTGATTTCAGCGCCATGGGGGCGGAGGATATGGTGGTGGTGGATATGGAGGGCAAAGTTGCCGAAGGCAAATGGAGGCCATCCAGCGACCTGCCCACTCACATAGAGCTGTATAAAGCCTTTCCCGGCATAGGCGGCATTGTCCACACCCATTCCCGTTGGGCTACTTCTTTTGCTCAGGCGGGTCTGGGGATAAAGGCCATGGGCACAACTCACGGGGACTATTTCCATGGCGAAGTTCCCTGTACCCGTCCCATGTACCCGGAGGAGATAGCGGGTGAATATGAGCGGGAGACGGGAAGACTGATAGCGGAGACGTTCAAGTGCATAGATCCGGAGGCCGTCCCTGGGGTGCTGGTGTACAGCCATGGCCCTTTTACCTGGGGCGCATCTCCCGAAGAAGCCCTGTGCAATGCCGTGGTATTGGAAGAAGTGGCCTTTATGAACTATCACAGCCTGTCCCTGGCCCCGGAAAAAGGATCGATGCAGCAGTGCCTTTTAGACAGGCACTATTTCAGAAAGCACGGCAAAGATGCCTATTACGGCCAGAGGGTTCCCCGAGGCTAAAAGGGAAGAATGACAAATACATAAGATTCAGCGGCCCCTGCGCATTTGCGCAGGGGCCGCTGAATCTTATGTATCGCGTATTATCGGGGGGAGGAGTCAGGTGCCGTCACGGCAGCCGAAGCCGGATAGAATTTCCATAATGCCGAAAAGAAGGAGCAGAAATCCGCACAGGCGAATAAGTATGACGGCAGCCTGGGCGGGGAAAAAGAGCAGCAACGCTCCGGCAGCAAGAGACAGCAGCACCCACAGTATGCCGGACAGACGGGCCGACAGGCCCCAGGACCAGCGCTCCCATATCATTGGGACACGCAAAACATCATATATAACCAGCAGCAGGCCCATAGCAAAGGACAGAACGTACAGCAAAAGTCTGGGCCAGAGGAAAAACAGCAGTCCCGGCAGAAGGAGGGCCGCTGCAAGGAGCAGACAGCCGCCGCATTTCCCTCCGGCTTTTAACTCTCCCAGGCCATGCACCAGCCTGGACAGGCCGAAGAACAAAGCCAGGGCCCCGGCTGCTTTTATAAGTACGGCGGCGCTTTGCTCAGGATACAGGCCCAGCAGCAGGCCGGCCGCTGCCGCGCATACGGCCCCTGCTCCGGGGGCCGGACGTTTGTCGAAACTTATCTTCATTATCTCTCTCCTGTATGTATTCCGGATCATATTCCGCCGTAGGCAAAGGTATCCCAGCTGCGGTGCATATAGGTATCCAGAGCTATGGGCACACCGATAAAGGCCGGGTCTCTGCCCTCTGCGAGAAACTCCTCCAGAAATTCCCGCCGCCCGGTGGTGTGTACTACAGGAATACCGGATATAAGGGAAGTCTCCCTCAGCACATCATATCCCCGGCGCAGATCTTCGGCGCTGGCATAATTCAGCAGATTGGAATTGTTTATAAAGCCTGTGACTTTCTGCCGGGCAAAGCCCTCCATCTCAGATTTCAGCTTTAATATTTTTTCCGGGCTTTCGGACATGGGGCGAAACACGTTTACAATGTCATAGACTTCTACCTGCCCCTCAGACAGGGCTGCAAAGTCCTGATGATAGCGGGCCAGGGACAGGGCCCCGGCTGCATCACCTCCCACGTCGAAGACCACCAGATCCCAGTCCTGGGCAAAGGCAGAGGCCACGGCGGCGGACATGCTGCTCTGGGTGACACCTTTGCCGGCAAAGGTGGGGGAGACTATATCTATCTTCTTTTCTTCCAACAGCTTCACGTGATCGGACATACGGAAATAGTCGTTTATCTTGTCCAGGTCGATGACCTGGGTGCGCTTTCCCTCCGCGGCGGCTGCCACCGCCATATTCAGGGCAATCTCCGTCTTGCCTGAGCCATAGTTGCCGATGAGTATTATTATCTTTTTCATTTTCCCTACCTCCTCCCGCCGGATTCATTTGCCGGATTGGTTGGTCCCCCAATAATGGGGTATATTTGTAAGAAATTATAATACCTGTCCGGATTTTAGTAAAGTGATTAAATAACAAATAAAGCCCTCTGCCTGCTGCCCTGAAAAAATTTTTTTGACAGCGGGAAAACAGTTGACAAGTGGATATTATAGTGATATCATTTTGATATCAGCAAGAAGGAGGTAAAAAAGATGGAAGAAAAGCTGCTGAACAACAAGAAAAACGGCATGGCAATGCTGCTGTTGCTGCTGCTGGTGTACATCGCCGCCATAGTAATGGTGATATTTGGGGGCATAGGTTTGGATGATGGAAGCAAGGCCGCCATTCCCGTATTTGTCGTGGGCCTCATCTGGGTCTGCCTGGGCTGGATCGCCTTCTGCGGGCTTAAGGTCCTCAAACCTCAGGAGGCCCTGGTGCTCACCCTCTTTGGCAAATATGTAGGTACCTTGAAGGGCGAGGGCTTTTACTATGTCAATCCCTTCTGCACCGGCGTCAATCCTGCCGCCCACACCAAGCTGGGCCAGAGCGGAGATGTGGACAGCGGCGGTAAGGGCGGTATCCCCGGCCTCACCATGGGGACGAACGGAGCTCAGATAAACATGGGCGCTATGGAGATGGGCAAGAAGATATCTCTTAAGGTGATGACTCTCTCCAATACCAAGCAAAAGATCAACGACCGTCTGGGCAACCCTGTGGAGATAGGTATGGCCGTCATGTGGCGGGTGGTGGACACTGCCAAGGCCGTGTTCACTGTGGACAATTACAAGGAGTATCTCTCCCTCCAATGCGACAGCGCAGTGCGGGATATCGTGAAGATCTATCCCTACGATGTGGCACCGGGCATAGACACCACCGGCGACGGCCAGGCCGACGAGGGCAGCCTGAGGGGCTCCAGCGAGACAGTGGCAAAGCGTATAAAGGACGAACTCCAGGCCAAGGTGGCAGACGCTGGCATAGAGGTGTTGGAGGCCCGGATAACCTATCTGGCCTACGCTCCCGAGATAGCCGCGGTAATGCTCCAGCGTCAGCAGGCCAGCGCCATAGTGGATGCCAGGAAGATGATAGTGGACGGTGCCGTGGGCATGGTAGAAATGGCTCTTACCAGGCTTAAGGAAGGCGGAATGGTAGACCTGGACGAGGAGCGCAAGGCGGCGATGGTGTCGAATCTGCTGGTGGTGCTCTGCGGCAACAAGGATGCCCAGCCCGTGGTCAACTCCGGCAGCTTGTATTGAAATGGCTGACAACCAGAAAAAACAGGTGCCGCTGCGCCTGTCGGCAAAACTCTATGAGGCAATTGCAGCCTGGGCCGAGGACGACTTTCGCTCCATCAACGGGCAGATAGAATACCTGCTCACCGAGTGTGTGAAGCAGCGGAAGAAAAACGGCAAATATGTCTCCGACACCATAGATGAACCGCTGGAACTGGATATCAAATAGGCTGTGAGCCGGCGGGGGAGTACATCTCCCGCCGGCCCGTCGGCTTTTGCGGAACTTGCCGGAAACGCCAAAAATTTTTTTAAAAACCTATTGACAAAAAGCGATGCTTTTGGTATTATAACTGAGCCGTGGCCGAGTGGTTCAGTCGGTTAGAACGCCGGCCTGTCACGCCGGAGGTCGAGGGTTCAAGTCCCTTCTCGGTCGCCATATATGCCCCGAAATTCGGGGCATATACTTTGCTGCTGTAGCTCAGTAGGTAGAGCGCATCCTTGGTAAGGATGAGGTCGCCAGTTCGAATCTGGCCAGCAGCTCCACGTCGGAGCAAAGTCCGCTTTGCTCCGGCGTTTTCTATTTCACGGGGAATAGAAAACACCATCCGCTCCGCTCCCTTGCTCCTCCTTTCAAACCCGAACCCGCTGCGCTGGGCTTCGGGTTTGTTTTTTAGGAGGACGATAAGGAGCCGGGCGCTTTTTCAAGTTACAGGATAGCTTTTCGAACTGGCGACCTCACAGGCGAAGCCTGTTTGAATAAAACCCGGAGGCCGCCGAAGGCGGTCACCGCCAGTTCGAATCTGGCCAGCAGCTCCACGTCGGAGCAAGCTGCATATCGCTTGCTCTGATTTTTTGCCGTAGGCATAAAAATCAGAGTGCGCTCATTCCGCTGCTCCTCCTCTCCAAATCGAAGCACCAGTGGAGTGCTTCGATTTGGACCATTGTGGGTAAGCAAGCTGCATATCGCTTGCTCCTGATTGTATATAGAGCAGGAACATTGAAGGCCGGGGCTTTTGCCACGGCCTGAGATTATCGAAAAAGCCTCGCAGAGTTTTTTCGCCACAGCGAAAAAATAATTTCAATCGTTTTCTGCGGCGGCGTGTACGTCGCAGAAAACTCTTCTCACGGAGCGAAGTGTCGAATTGTACGCC
>CALWWB010000048.1 GCA_944385175.1 uncultured Oscillospiraceae bacterium
ATGGAGCGAAGTGCAATCCCTTTTGTCGAAGAAGGCTTGACCTTCTTCGACAAGCTGTGAGCCCCGCCGGAATATCCGGAGGGGCTCCGTGTTCAGAAACTAATCGGCCTTGCTGAGCCGGGCTTTCAGATAGCGGATTGCCATGGCGTAGCCTTCAAAGCCGTGGCCCATATAGGTCTTGATGCAGGCCATGCCTGCATAGGAGACCTGGCGGAAACTCTCCCGCAGGCTTACGTCGGAGATATGTACTTCCACGGCGGGCAGGGCTACCGCCTTCAGGGCGTCCAGAATGGCAACACTGGTGTGGGTGTAGGCGGCGGGGTTAATAACTATGCCGTCAAAATTTCCGTAGGCGGACTGTATCTTGTCCACAATAGCCCCCTCGTGGTTGGACTGGAACACCTCCACCTCTATACCCTCTTCCCGGCAGACCTGCTCCACCAGTTCTACCAGGGCTTTGTAGTCCTGCTTGCCATAAATGTCCGGTTCTCTCATGCCCAGCAGGTTCAGATTTGGGCCGTTTATCACCAGCATTTTCATTTAAGCGCCTCCATTATCTGTTCCAGAGTTTCTTCCACGGTGCCGTTGTTGTCCGCCTTGGCGTCGGCAAAGCAGGCATACATGGGTTGGCGCTGAGTGTAGAGCTCATTAAGGTCGCTTCTCAGGGAGATGGGACGGCCGGTCTTGTCCAGCTTGTCAGTGTCCCGCAAAAGCCAAATCATCCGGCCGTTCTGGTGCAGGGGAGCATAATTCTCCTCACGGGTGACGCTGCCGCCGCCGGTGGAGATAATTGCTCCGGACATGGCCCCCAGTTTTTTAAGCACCTGCGTCTCCAACTGGCGGAAATAATCCTCGCCGTGGGCGGCAAAGATGGCGGGAATGTCCATACCCGCCTCCTCCTCAATGAGGGCGTCTGCTTCGTAAACAGGGCGGCCCAGCCTTTTGCCCAGGGCGGCGGCTATGGTGCTCTTGCCGCTGGAGGGCATGCCGATAAGTATTATGTTCTGCATCTGCGCCGACAGGACCTTTTCTATCCGCTCTATCTCGCTGTCGGGTATGCTGCTGCCGGTGAATATCTCTGAGGAGCGCTTGGCCTGAGCCACCAGCATATAGAGGCCGCCGGCATGGGGAATGCCGCGCTGCTCTGCCTGCAAAAGCAGGGCCGTGCGGGCCGGGTTATATACCACGTCCAGCACGCCTTCGCAGGCCGGAAAGGTGCCCAGATCTACAGCGGACTGACCGTTGTTGGGAAACATGCCGACGGGGGTGGTGTTGACGATTATTTTGGCGCCAGCGTGCTTTTGAAGGTTATCGTAGTTATCCTCACCGCTGCGGGATATGACGGTGACGCTTCCGGCTCCCAGCCTTTTCAGCACCGCCACCACGGTGACGGAGGCGCCGCCGCTGCCCAGCACCAGGGCCTTTTTACCCCGGACATCTATGCCGCTTTTTTTTACCAGGCTCTCAAAACCGTAGGCGTCGGTGTTGTCCCCAAAGAGGCTGCCGTCGGGGCGGCGGACTATGGTGTTCACGCTGCCTATCTCCTTGGCCAGGGAGCTGAGCTCCCGGCAGTAGGGCAGCACGCTTTTCTTGTAGGGGATGGTGACGTTTATTCCGTTCCAATCCCCATGGAGGAGAAAGTCCTCCAGCTGCTCCGGCTCCCGCTCAAAGAGCTGATAGCCGTAATCGGCAAGCATTCCGTGAATGGCAGGGGAGTAGCTGTGGCCCAGCTTCCTGCCCAAAAGACCGCATTTAAGCATCATATCACCTCACTGTAGCTTCCAAGGTAGCTGAACTCCTCGGAGATTGTCTCCATCTCACCCATGAGCTGGATGAATTGGGGGGAGTAGACCGAGGTGTCCAGGTCGAAATAGAACATGAATTCAAAGTTCCGCTCCGGCATGGGGCGGCTCTCCAGCTTGTTCAGATTCAGTCCCAGAGCGTAGAAACGGCTGAGCACTTTGTAAAGGGAACCGGGAGTGTGGGGCAGCACCATCATAAGGCTGGTGCGGTCGGCGCCGGGGTATATCTCCAGATTCTTGGAGATGCATATGAAGCGGGTGAAATTGTTGCCCATATCCTGCACCGAGCTTTCCAGGCACTCCAGACCGTAGAGCTTCATACAGGAGCGGGAGGACAGGGCGGCCACGTCCCCGGCCTCGGACTGGGCAACGTATTTTGCCGCCACGGCGGTATTCTCGCAGGGAATAATCTTCACTCCACTGAATTTTTGAAGATATCCGGCGCACTGGTTGATGGCCTGCTCGTGAGAGTATATCTCTTTGATGTCCGAGAGCTTGGTGCCCGGCTTTACCAGTAGGTTGTGGTCAACCTTGAGACGCACGCTGCGCACGATGCGGAAGTTGTGGCGCATCATCAGATCATAGACCTTGTTGACGGAACCGGCCGTGCTGTTCTCCAGAGGGATAACTCCGTATTGGCACAGGCCCTTTTCAATTGCGGAGAACACGGCGTCGAAATTGCTGAAATAGAAAATGCCTGGCAGGCGGAAAAGCTTTTCGCAGGCCAGCTGGGAATAGGCGCCCTCAACGCCCTGACAGGCCACCGTGGCGTTGGTGGGGAAGAGGGAGGGAGTGTTTTCAATGGCTGATTGTATCTGCGCCGTAAGCTCAGAGCCGGTACCCAGAATGCGGTGCTGATAGCTGCGGCTCAGCTCGAAGATAAGGGAATAGAGGGAAGCGGTATAGTCCTTGAATTTATCCGGGCACTTGCCCACCAGATCCAGCAGCTTTTCCCGCTCCCGCTTGGCGTCCATGACGGGTTTGCCCATATCCCTCTTGCATTGGGCTATATTGGCGGCGGTCTCCATGCGCCGGGAGAAGAGCTTAACCAGCTCATCATCGATTTCGTCTATCTGTTTCCTGTAGTCGCTCAGATCCATTTCTCTACCTCAGTTCCTTTCTGCGCCCAAGCAGGGCGTCGTATACGGCTATGGCGGCGGCGGCCTCCATGCAGGGCACTGCCCGGGGCACTATGCAGGGGTCGTGGCGGCCGCCCACGGTGAGTCTGGCTGCTTTCAGCTCCCTGATATCCACACTGTCCTGCTCCAGGGCTATGGAGGGGGTGGGCTTTATGGCGGCGGTAAAGCTGAGGGGCATACCGTCGGTGATGCCGCCCAGAATGCCGCCGCAGTTGTTGCTGCGGGTCTTCACCTGCCCGTCTTCTATGATGAAGCTGTCGTTATTCTCGCTGCCCCGGAGCCGGGCCGACCGGAAGCCTGCGCCGAACTCTATGCCCTTGACGGCGGGGATGCCGAAGACTATGGCGGCTATGCGGTTTTCCATGCCCCCGAACATGGGGTCGCCCAGCCCGGCGGGCAGACCCAGCACGGCGCACTCGATAATGCCGCCCAGGGAATCCCCCTGCATCCGGGCCTGTTCAATGGCCTCCTGCATTGCTTTTCCTGCTGCCTCGTCCACGGTGGGGAAGTCCTTCCCGGCGGTGGAAGACAGAAGGGGGCTCTCGTCGGTCACATTCCCTATGGACTTTATCCGGGATATGACCTCTATGCCCTGGCGTTTGAGTATCTGCAAACAGATGCCCCCGGCTATGCACAGGGGGGCGGTGAGCCGGCCGGAGAAGTGGCCGCCTCCGGCGTAGTCCTGATAGCCGAAATATTTCACGTCGGCGGTATAGTCGGCGTGGCCGGGTCGGGGCACGGCAGAGAAAGCGGCATAGTCCTTAGAGCGGGTGTCGCCGTTTCGGATTATGGCGGTAAGGGGTGTGCCGCAGGTATACTCTCCCCGGACTCCCGAGAGGAATTCTGGCACATCCGCCTCTCTGCGGGCTGTGGAATAGGCTTTGCGGCCCGGGGCCCGGCGCTCCATAAAACGCTGTAATTGGTCAAAATCTATGTGCTCCCCGGCGGGTATGCCCTCCAGGGTCATGCCTATGGCCGGGGAATGGGACTGGCCGAAAATGCTCAGCCGGATGTTTTCACCATAAGTGCTGCTCATATGCCGCCTCCTGTAAGAGCATTGAAATCTTCCCAGAACCGGGGGTAGGACTTGTTTACCGCCTGTGCGCCGCTGAGCTCCACCGGAGCGGTGCAGCCGCAGGCGGCGGTGGCCGCCGCCATGGCTATGCGGTGGTCCCCCCAGGAGTCCACGCTGCCACCGGAGAGCCGGGGCTTGCCCCGGATGACCAAGCCGTCTTCCAGCTCCTCTGCCTCCCCGCCCAGGGCGCGGATGAGGGCGGCGGTGCTTGAGAGCCGGTCTGACTCCTTCAACCGCAGCCGCCCGGCATTTATTATTCGGGTCTCACCCTCTGACAGAGCGGCAACCACGCTGAGCACAGGGATAAGGTCGGGGATGGGCTTTGCATCTATGGTCAGGCCCCGGAGACGGGAGCGGCGGACAAAGTATCCGTTTTCTGTCTCCCGTATCTCGGCACCGAAGGAGCGGAGAATATCCACACCGGCTTTGTCCCCCTGGTGGGAGGCGGGATTCAGGCCCGTGACTTCTATCCCTTCCGAGGACAGGGCCCCCATGGACAGGAAGAAGGCAGCGTTGGAGAAATCTCCCTCCACCCGTAGATGTTCAGGCAGCCGGCAGCGCTGACAGCCGGGTATGGAATATGTGTTGTTTTCCTTTATGAAAGCTATGCCTGAGAGCTTCAGGGCGTCCTCGGTCATGGTGATGTAGGCCGCCGACTCTATGCTGCCGGTGACGTTGAGGCGGCTGTCCCCATCTATCAGGGGCAGGGCCAGCAGCAGCCCGGAGATGTACTGGGAGGACACGTCCCCCGGCAGCTCATAGTCCCCGGATTTTAGCCCGCCGGAACAATAGAGCAGCCCGCCCTCCTGACGAAGCTCCATGCCGTGCACTCTCAGCTGGGCGTCCAGGGGAGCCAGGGGCCGCTGGGGCAGCCTGCCCTCCATATGGAAAACTGCCCTAGCCCCAAGAGCTCCGCATACCGGCAGAAGAAAGCGCAGAGTACTGCCGCTCTCTCCGCAGGGCAGGTGACAGAGCCCCTCAGGAACTTTTACAATGGGCCTGACTTTAAGGGCGCTCTCATCTGCGCTGGGGCGGATGTCCGCCCCCAGAGCATTGAGGCAGGCGGCAGTGGCCCTGATGTCCGCCGAGAGCCCGTCGCATTCAATAAGGGTTTCCCTTTCGCCAAGGGCGGCACAGATGAGCAGCCGGTGGGCCTGGGATTTGGAAGCGGCTATTTTCACCCGTCCGCTTCTCTCGCCGGGATTTATGCTGATGTTCACTGGCCAATACCTCCCGCTGCCATCCAGTCTTTTACTTCCTCCATGGCTACCGCCACTATGCGGCAGCGGCCTATCTCTTCAGGTACAATAAGGTGCATCCTGCCTCCGGTGAACTTCTTGTCCAGCAGGGAGGCGGAGTACATCTCCTCAAGGCCGTAGGGGCAGTCCGTTGGCAGGGCGTATTGCTGCAAAAGCCCCAGCAATTCATCAAGGGTGCTCCGGGAGCAAAAGCCTTTGGCCACGGCGGCACGGGTGATGGCCGCCATGCCTATAGCCACGGCCTGACCGTGCAGTACGGTAAAATGGCTGCAGGTTTCCACGGCGTGGCCGAAGCTGTGACCCAGATTCAGCAGCTGCCGCAGGCCCCGGTCATATTCGTCCTGAGCCACGATGTCCCGCTTCATCTCCACGCAGGTGCATATGACCTTCTCCAGCTGCCGGGAGACGGGCAGAGCTATCAGCTCGTCAAAGAAATCCCGGCTGCCAAGTACGGCATACTTTATGACCTCGGCGCAGCCGCAGGCAAATTCTTCTTCCGGTAAGGTACTTAAAAGATCCGGATCGCATATGACCAGAACGGGCTGATAGAAGCTGCCCACCTGATTTTTGCCGCCGGGCAAATCCACGGCGGTCTTGCCCCCCACAGAGGAGTCCACCGCTGCCAACAGGGTAGTGGGCACCTGCACGAAGTTCATGCCCCGCTGATAGGTGGAGGCGGCAAAACCGGTGATGTCGCCGGTGACGCCCCCGCCCAGAGCCACCAGTACGTCGCTGCGGCTCAGATGCTTTTCCGACAGAAATTCCAGGATACGGCCGTAGTATGCCAGAGTCTTGGACTGCTCCCCATGGGGCAGGACAAAGACCTCGGCCTCCATTCCGGCAGCTTCCAGGGAGCTTTTCAGCCTCTCACCATAGAGAGGAAAAACTATATCTCCGGAGATGATAACGGCCTTTTTCGAGCCGGTAGCTGCCTTTATAAGCTCGCCGCTCTTATCCAGAAGCCCACGCTCAACCAGCACGTCATATTCTCTGGATGCGGATATGTGCACCTTTTTCAACGTCCGTCCACCTCTTCCTTCAGCCTGCGGCCTTCGTCCAGCAGCCGGATCAGCTCCGGCATGTCGTCATTTGTCATGGCGTCCCGGTACTGGGTGAGGCTGTTTATAAACAGATCCAGCTCATTGAGTAAAAAGTCCTTGTTCTCCATGAACAGCTCCGCCCACATGGGGGCGTTGAGCCAGGCAACTCT
Organism: uncultured Oscillospiraceae bacterium; assembly: GCA_944385175.1. Taxonomy (GTDB): domain Bacteria; phylum Bacillota; class Clostridia; order Oscillospirales; family Oscillospiraceae; genus Limivicinus. The sequence goes on from CALWWB010000048.1 coordinate 6,486, forward strand.
GGTCAGGTCTTTGTAGCTGCCTGCGGAAAAGCCCTTATGAATCCTGGCGGTAGGGCTTTTAATGTAGGCATTGGAGACCACATGGGCCATCTGGGAGGTGAAGGCTATCATCTGGTCGTGCTTTTCCGCTGTGGTGACGGATATTCTGCCGAAACCTGCAGGGGCCAAAAGCTCCTTGACCCGGCCCAGCAGCTCAATATCGTCATAGCGGGGGGGCACGATGACCATGGGGGCGCCCTTGTACATAGTGCCCTTGGCGTATTTGAAGCCGGAGTTATGGGTGCCGGCCATGGGGTGAGCGCCAATATAAGTGAAGCCGTCCCGCTCCGCAATGGGGAAGCAGGCGGAACATACCACCCGCTTGGTGCCGCAGCAGTCCATCACCAGGGGCTTTTTCCCGAAGTGTGGGCCCATGCGGTCTATATAATCTATGGCCGCCTGGGGGTAGAGAGTGACCAGGATGAGGTCGCAGTCCCCGGCGTTTTCCTCCGTCAGCTCTCCATCCACGGCACCGCTGAGCATAGCAAAATCCAGCACCGAGCGGGTGCGGTTCCAGGCCAAAACCTGATGGCCATCGTTGTGGTAGGCCCAGGCGAAGGAGCCGCCTATGAGCCCCAGACCCACTATACCCACTTTCATCAGACTATGGCCTCCCTCACTTTGGCAACTTTCTCCGCCAGGGCGGCGTACTCCTCAGGCCGCAGGGACTGGGCACCGTCGCACAGGGCGTGGATGGGGTCGTTGTGTACTTCTATTATCAGGCCGTCGGCTCCGGCGGCGGCCCCGGCCAGGGCGCAGGGGGGCACCAGCTTGGCGATGCCGGTGGCGTGGCTGGGGTCCACGATGACAGGCAGATGGGACAGCTCGTGGAGCATGGGCACGGCGGAGATGTCCAGGGTGTTGCGGGTGTAGTCGCTGTAGGTGCGTATGCCCCGCTCGCAGAGGATGACCTGCTCGTTGCCGCTGGCCATGATGTATTCGGCGCTCATGAGCAGTTCCTTGAGGGTATTGGCCAGGCCCCGCTTCAGGAGGACGGGCTTGTCCATCTTGCCCAGCTCTCTCAGCAGGTCGAAATTCTGCATGTTCCGGGCGCCCACCTGGAGCATGTCCACATCCTCAAAGAGGGGCAGGTCAGCCACGCTCATTATCTCGGTGACAAAGGGCAAAGCGGTCTCCTGCCGGGCAACCTTCAAAAGCTCCAGGCCGGTGGCTTTGAGGCCAGGGAAATCATAGGGGGAAGTACGGGGCTTGAAGGCGCCGCCCCGGAGTATCTGGGCTCCGGCGGCCTTCACCGCCTTGGCTACGGCTACGATCTGTTCCTCACTCTCCACAGAGCAGGGGCCGGCTATCATGACGAAATTGCCTCCGCCTATCTTCACGCCCTGGCAGTCCACCACCATGTCCTCAGGGTGGAACTTCCGGTTGCAGCATTTGAAGGGCTCCGTAACACGCTTTACTGCATCCACTATTTCCAGACTGCCCACCAGGTCCATGTCAACTTGGCTGGTGTCTCCTATAAGGCCAAGGACGGTCTGATAGGCGCCCACGGAAATGTGAATCTGCAGCCCCAGGTTTTTCAGCCAGCTTATCAGCTGGTCACGTTTGTCGTCGCTTACACCGTGTTTAAGTACAACTATCATTTTCCGTCCTCCGTTTATTGATACTTTCAATGTTTTTCCGGCGGCCTGTTCATAGCCGGGGAATAAAAAAATGCTGCTCAGGCGTAACCTGTGCAGCATCATAAGCAATTTTTAACAGCTTCTTTTTTGCACCACAAATTACCCTTACCTCAACTTGGCGGTAAAGTAGTAATAATATGCTGCAAAAGCGAAGTTCTTCATTAAGAGAAAGCTCCTCAAGATATGATTACAGGGATAAATATAAACCTGAAATTTCTCTCTGTCAAGAGTTTTTCTCTGGTCCTCTGTGGGAAAAACGCTGGGTGGAAGGGCTTTGCACCGGCTCAAAGATTATCCAGTGCCCATCCATATCCACCTCCAGCTCACCGTTGTCCCCATACTGGTAGCCGTAGGGAGCGCCGAAATTGGATTGACCGTCCCGGGATGGGATAAGGTTCCTCTCCACACTGGTGGAGATGCTGCCGTCCATAATACCGCAGCGGCCGTCCCTGTCGATCTCCCGGCCGGTGCTGCAATAGAGCTGGCCCTCGACCATGAGCAGCATGACGGTGGGCTCCAGATCTTCCGAGAGATGGGAGAACTGCGCGTCCACAGTGGGGATTGTAGTGTCCTCGACTTGGGCGGGAGCAGAGAAGATAGATGCCAGCAAACCGGGGCGGGGCATAGATGCAGCAGAGCCGCAGGCACCAAGAGTAAAAACAAAGTATATCATAAAGGCGAGAATGAGCAGCTTCATCATTGGGAACCCTCCCGTTTCCATGTTATGTAAATAAGACGTCACAGTCTGGCAAAAAGTTCCTGTGGAATTGCCAAACATATTGTACGGCGACCTCCGAGAAAAACCATACTAAGTGTCTAACAGACAAGAGATTGGAGAAATGGCTATGAACAGCAAGCGCTTCTTAGCCAAAGGGGCGGTAGCCATACCCCCGCTGTCGGAGCCGGTACCACAGCTTCTGCCATACCCAGGCCGGGATAGCCTCGCAGCATATCCCGGATCAGCTTAAGTTCTTCTTTTATTCATCTGCCAGAGACGTATTGTACTCCTACAGAAGGAAGCATGGTGCCGGGGTAACCGGGGTAAATTTTATTGCAAATAAAAATCCATAATGATATACTATTATATTATCATCTGGTATGCGTTTACTCTTCTGGAGGCATAGATATGGGAGCGGGGAAAAAAATAAAGATAATACTGGGGATACTGGGGGTGGCTGCGCTGGCTTTCCTGTGCCTGTCCGGCCCGGTTAAGGGGACGGACAGCCCTGTTAAGCCCCTGTTTGGAACCGTTAAGGTGCAGCTCTCCTCCGGCAGCTACCCTGTGAACAGCCGTGAGCTAACCGCTGTTTTGGAGAGCGGAGAGACCGAATACCTGTACCTCTTTGAAAATCTGGCTGCAGCGGATTTCAGCGGCAGCGACTGTTATGAGGAGATAGCGGCCTGGGCCCAGGCCAACCCACAGATACAGGTGAAATACACCGTGACCCTGCCTGACGGCAGCGTGTATGACAACAGCACCACTGCCGTGAATTTGTCCGCCCTGCCTGCGGGTACGGCCCAGGCTGCGGCGGAAGCCCTGAACTGCCTGCCCCAGCTGGAGACGGTAATACTGGGCAATGTGGGGGGAGACGGTTCCGGCCTGGAACTTTCCGACGTGGCGACGCTGCGCGTGGCCCTGCCGGAGGTGAGCTTTGATTTTACCCTTGACCTGCTGGGCCAGAGCGTGGAACCGGACACTTTGAGCGTGGATCTCAGCAGTTTGAAATCCGATCCGGATCAGCTGATGGAGGCCGCTGCCGTGCTGGCCTGCCTGACCAAGCTGGAGGAGGTGGAGCTGGGCAGCGAGAGCAGCGGAAATCTCAGCTGGGACGATATTTCCATGCTGTCCAAAGCCTGCCCCAATGCCGTTTTGAATTACAGCTTCAGCCTCTACGGCCAGGAGCTGAACCTGAATGCCGAGAGCCTGGACTTTAACCACACTACCGTAGAGGACGAGGGGGAGGGCATACGCAAGATACTGCCCCTCATGAAAAACTGTACATATCTGGACATGGATTACTGCGGGGTATCCAATGAGGCCATGGCCCAAATACGGGATGAGAACCCCAATGTGGAAGTGGTGTGGCGTATTTGGTTCGGGGAGAACTACAGTGTGCGCACCGATGTGGAGCGCATACTGGCCTCCAAGCCTACGGTGGGCGGCATGCTGTACGACGCTTCTGTGCTGCAATACTGCACCAAGGTGAAATATCTGGACCTTGGCCACAATGACGAACTCAGTGACCTGTCCTTTGTCTCCACCATGCCGGAGCTGGAAGTGCTCATTATAGCCATGACCAACATCAGCGATTTGAGCCCTCTGGCTAATTGCCCAAAGATGGAGTATCTGGAGATACAGGAGACTCAGATAAGCGACCTCAGCCCCCTGGCTGGGCTGACCGATCTGGCCCACCTGAACATCTGCAATCAGGAGAACATCACCGATGCCTCACCTCTCTACGGACTTACTAAGCTGGAGCGGCTTTGGATTGGCTGCAATACGCCGATACCGGAAGATCAGGTGGAAAAGCTGCTCTCTGCGCTGCCCAACTGCGAAATAAATACTACCACCTATGACCCCCACGGCGAGGCCTGGCGCTACTCTGCCTATGATCCGGAGATACCCAAGTATTATTGGGTGCCCCGCCATGAGCTGCTGAGAGAGCAGCTGGGATATAACTACCAGGAGTACAGCTTCTATTGGTTGGACCCCAAGTGCGGGGACGAGGCCCCGGCGGAGTTTGCGGGGATGTACGGCAAAGAAGTCTATGGTCTGGGATAAGGGGATGAAGCCAAACATCCGGCGCAGCCTGTTCCGACACCTTTAACTGAGGAGGAGCCCTTTTTTGAAACGAGGTAGGAAAATGCACAAGAGACTTTTCATAATCATAATGGCTTCCGCTGTGGCGACGATACTGGGGATGGCCGGTTGCCAGCGCATTATCAACGGCCCGAAACCCACTCCAATGGAGTTTGCGTCAGGCACGGTAGAGCCGGACGCCCTGAGCGTGACCATGGTCATCACTGCCGACGAGCTCTCAAAGCTGGATGAACTGGAGGGACTGGTGGCAGCCGACCTGCGGGGCAGTGATTGCTATCATGAAATCTATGCCTGGGCCCAGGCCCACCCGGAGGTTTCGGTGCGCTACAGTGTGCCCTTGCCCAACGGCAGCACCGTGACTAATGAGATTTCGGCGCTTAACATGACGGAACTGAGCCATGATGGGGTTGAACAGCTGATAGATGCTGCCTCCTGCCTGCCGAATCTGAGCAGCATTGAGCTGGGATTTGCCAGGGATGGTTTCGGATGGGAAGATGTGGCTGCCATCTGCGCCGCCCTCCCGGATCTGGATATAAATTATATTGGTGAATTATATGGAGTGGAGGTTTCACTGGACGACAGCTCCATAGACCTGAAATATACGCCCGTTGATGATGGCGGCGCCCAGATACGGGCCGCGCTCAGCTGCATGCCAAATGTGAAATACCTGGATATGGACAGCTGCGGTCTCAGCGATGAGGAGATGGCGGCCATCCGGGACGAGTTCCCGGAAGTGGAGGTAGTGTGGCGTATCTGGTTTGGAGACTGCTACAGCGTGCGTACCGATGTGGAGCGCATCCTGGCCTCCAAGCCCTCGGTGGGCGGGATGCTCACCCCGGAGAATACTCAGTCCCTGAAATACTGCACCAAGGTGAAGTACCTGGATGTGGGCCACAATGAGTATCTCACGGACATTTCCTTCGTGGGATACATGCCGGATCTGGAGGTGTGCATCCTGGCTATGGACTGGTTCAGCGATCTCAGCCCCATAGCCAACTGCACCAAGATGGAGTATCTGGAGATACAGACCACTTACATAACAGATATAAGCCCTCTGGCAAATCTCACCAATCTGGAGCACCTTAACATATGCAACCTCACCGAGGCGGAGGAGCTGGATCTGAGCCCTCTCTATGGCCTGACCAAGCTGGAGCGGCTGTGGATAGGCGGCTGGACCAGGGTAGACCGGGAGCAGGTGGCGGAGCTTCAGGAGATTATTCCGGAGTGTGAGATCAACACCTCTGCCGGAGATCCCACCGAGGGCCACTGGAGATATGTGGATCTGAATCTGGATACCTGGCAGTATGTACTCCACCCCAGATACACGGAGCTGCGCAAGCAGTTCGGCAACTATGCCGACAGCGCCTACGCTTTTTCCTGGAACGACCCCCTCTATCCGGACTGGATGGATTGACAGGGGAAACCCACAAAAGTAATTGAGAAAAGAGAGAATATATGGACAACCAAAAGATCCTTATACTGGATTTCGGCGGCCAGTATAACCAGCTTATAGCCCGCCGGGTGAGAGAGTGCAATGTCTACTGCGAGGTAAAGCCCCATGATATGAGCTTGGAGGAGATACGGGCCTTTGACCCCATCGGTATAATCTTCACCGGCGGCCCCAGCAGTGTGTATGCGGAGAACTCTCCCCACCCCGCCAAGGGCATCTATGAGCTGGGCGTGCCTATCCTGGGCATATGCTACGGCTGCCAGCTGCTGAGCCACGAGCTGGGAGGCTTGGTCACCGCTGCCCAGGACGATTCCGCCAGGGAGTACGGCAAGACCAAAACCTGGTTCGATACCGGTTGCAGTCTGTTTAAGGATCTGCCTCAGGAGAGCATAACCTGGATGAGCCATGGGGATTATATGGCAAAGGTGCCCCAGGGCTTCCGCTTGGTTGCCCACTCCGGAGCCTGTCCCACCGTGGGTATATGCGACGAGAAGCGCCGCTTCTACGGTGTGCAGTTCCACCCGGAGGTGAACCACACCCAGTACGGCAGCCAAATGCTGAAAAACTTCCTCTACGGGATATGCCATGCCCGAGGGGACTGGACCATGGCCGACTATAAGCGCCGGGCTGTTGAGGAGATACGTTCCAAAGTGGGCGGCGGCAAGGTGCTGCTGGCCCTCTCCGGCGGGGTGGACTCCTCAGTGGCGGCGGCTCTTCTGGCGGAGGCTGTGGGCAGCCAGCTCACATGTGTGTTTGTGGATCACGGCCTTATGCGCAAGGACGAGGGGGACGAGGTGGAACAGGCCTTCTCCCGCTGGGATATAAACCTTATCCGCTGCAATGAGGAGGAGCGCTTCCTCAAAGCCCTGGCAGGCGTCACCGAACCGGAGCACAAGCGGAAGATAATCGGCGAGGAGTTTATCCGGGTATTTGAAATCGAAGGGAAAAAGATAGGCTCTGTGGACTACCTGGCCCAGGGAACCATCTACCCCGACGTTATAGAGTCCGGCAAGGGCGAAGCCGCCGTTATAAAGAGCCACCACAACGTGGGCGGGTTGCCGGATTTTGTGGATTTCAAGGAGATAATAGAGCCCCTGCGTATGCTCTTTAAGGATGAGGTGCGCCAGCTGGGCCGGGAGCTGGGGCTGCCGGAATATCTGGTTATGCGCCAGCCCTTCCCGGGGCCCGGCCTGGGCATACGAGTCATAGGGGAGATTACAAGGGAAAAGCTGGACATGCTCCGGGAGGCGGATTTCATTTTCCGCCAGGAGATTTCCCGGGCGGGCCTGGACTCCCTGCTCAGCCAATATTTTGCGGCCCTGACAAATATGCGCTCCGTGGGAGTCATGGGCGATGGGCGCAGCTATGACTATGCTGTGGCCCTGAGAGCCGTGGAGACCTCCGACTTCATGACCGCCGACTGGGCACGCATCCCTTACGAGGTGCTGGATCGAATATCCGTGCGCATAGTCAACGAGGTCAGGGGCGTCAACCGTGTGCTGTATGATGTGACCTCAAAACCCCCGGCCACTATAGAATTCGAGTGAGGTGGGTGTATCCGGGAAGCGGAGGAGAACACATGCTGAGGTACGAAAACACTCTGTCGGCGGATGAATATGCCGAGCTGAGAAGTGCGGTGGGCTGGGAGCCCATAGCCACGGAACAGGCCCGGGCCGGGCTTCTCAATTCCGACTTTGTTGTAGTTTGCCGTGAGGAAGGCAGGGCCGTTGGCTGTGCCCGCATCTTCTGGGACAAGGGATATATAGCCTATCTGGCGGACGTGATGGTCAGGCCGGAATATGGGCACCGGGGCATCGGAAGAGAGCTGGTGGCCAGATGCATAGCCTTTATTGACGGCTGCCTGAGGGAAGGGTGGCGGATAAAGATAGTCATAGTCGCCGCCAAAGGAAAGGAAAATTTTTACCGGCACTTTGGATTTGAGCCCAGACCCAGTGAAACCGGCGGCGCAGGTATGCAGCTTTGGAGAGGCTAGGGGAGGACAGCATGGATGAATTAAAGAGTATTATGGAGAAATTTGCCGACTCAGGCTGGGAGCTGATAGCCGCTCCGGCCCGGGCCTGGCTGGAGGGGAGGGGCAGCAGGGAAGCCCTTGCGTCCGCCATAAGACAGGCGGACAGGGAGTGTGGCAGCTGCGGCTGCGAATTGGACCCCCTATATAAAAAGGCTCTGGAACTGATATAGTTTAAAAATGCCCCGTACAGGGGAAAACTTTGGTACAATAGAATCTAGAAAAGCACCCTGCACACGGGACGGAATTTTTACCGCCCCGTGTGCAGGGTGCTTTTTGCTCTGTGCCCGTGCATGAGATAAGTAATTGGATAAATTTTAAGAGCCTGTTGCTACCGGTTTTATTTATGTCCAAATATAAAAGGTATTTTACCGGAAGAGTGTCGGCAATGCGATTGTTTAATCCCTTGAACACAGGGAAAGACTTTTGTATTGACAATTATTATCAAAAACATGACCAGCCAAATCCACTGTATGCTCCGGATGCTTTTGGGTGAAACGGAGGTGCTGCACTTTAATATATTCAAAACACACAAAAGTGACCTTCGTTTTGGTGTAAAACGCCAAAACTGATTTTGTAAGCTCCGGAATCTATTGACTATCAAAAAACAATGAGAGTATAATTAAAATGTAATTATAGTTAACAAATGTAAACTTAAAAGAAGGAGGCGAAAAAATACCGGCAGGATACGGCTATGAATAAAAAGGGGCCAGTCTTTGCCGGATTTTTCAATGGAGGTAAGATGAAACATTTTATTGGTGTTGATGCCGGAACCAGCGGCATAAAAGTAGTCGTATTCAATGCTGATGGGAAAATCTGTGGCAGCGGATATCATGAGTGCAGTGTCCTGACACCCCAGCCGGGATGGGTGGAGCAGGATCCCCGTGTGCTGTGGGAGGCCTGCAGGAGTGCTGTAAAAATGGCAATTTCCAATTGCGGTACAAAAGTGGAGGTTGCCGGCATCAGTTTTTCAGGACAGATGCAGGGCTGCCTATTGGTGGACAGGGAACTGAACCCGATCGGCAACTGCATAATCTGGCTGGACCAGAGATCCTCGGCCGAGGTAGAGGAGATCAAATCCATTATTCCAGAAGAGCAGGCGCTCAGTTTGACAAGCAATCATTGCCTCAACAGTTTCTGGGCGCCCAAATTACTGTGGGTTAGGAAGAACCGGCCTGAAGATTATAGGCGTGCCTATAAGGTAATGTTTGTCAAGGATTATCTGCGCCTATGCATGACCGGAGAACTGGCAACAGAGGTCAGTGATGCCTCCTTGTCTTTCATGCTGGATGTGGCAGGACGCAGGTGGTCATGGCCGGTTTTCGATGCCCTTGGCATAGACCATGACATTGTGCCCCAGCGCCTTTCGGAATCCTATGAAGTTGTGGGATATCTGCGCAAGGATGTTGCAGATGATTGGGGAATTGAGGCTGGAGTACCTGTGGTAGCCGGAGCCGGGGACCAGCCGGCGGGAGGCGTGGGCACAGGTATTATCCGGCCGGGAGTCCTGGGCTCCACTATTGGCACCAGCGGTGTGGTTTTCGGCTGCACTGCCAGTCCCCTTATTGACAAAAAGGACCGGGCAATCATGTCTATGGCCCATTCTGTTCGTGACAAGTGGTGCTTCCTTGGCCTGGTACTCAGTGCAGGCGGGGCATTCAAGTGGCTTAGAGACACGCTGTTTGCTGCAAAAAAAGCTGAATGTGCCGCCAATGGAACGGACGTATACGACTATATGACTGCTCTGGCTGCCCAGGCCCAGCCCGGCTGCGAGGGCCTTATATACCTGCCCTATCTCAATGGGGAAAAGACGCCTATTTGCGATGACAAAGCCAGGTCCGTATTCTCAGGCCTCTCCTACC
>CALWWB010000049.1 GCA_944385175.1 uncultured Oscillospiraceae bacterium
CCCATATTGGTGCTGGTGAGTCTGGCCCCCAAGTCCGACCTGCTGTGCCTGGCCACCTTGTGCATAGCGGCGGCGTATCTGGCGCTGCTGGTACTGGTGATCTTTAAGGCGGGGGGCAAAGAGGAGAAGGATGGAAACTGAGCCGAAACAAGGCGAAAATAGATATAAACGAAAGGGCCCGTTGCAAAATAGAATTTTGAAAAAATAGCTCAAAGAAAAAGTTATCGAGAACCTGTCAATGTGACGGTTCTCGATAACTTTTTTAATGCACAATTTTCCAGTTTGGGTCTGAAAACTACATTTTGCAGCAGGCACATGAGACTGGCAAAAAAGCCTCGCAGAGTTTTTTCGCCGCAGCGAAAAAATAAATTCAATCGTTTTCCGCGGCGGCGTGTGCGTCGCGGAAAACACTTCTCACACAATTATACCGAATCAAAGCCCAGCGAAGGCGGGTTTGATTCGGGAAGGAGCTGCAATGGAATGGATGAGAAGTGGCGGCTGGCCCTGTGGGCTGCCGCCGCTGCGAAGGATATGGAGTTTGCAGCGACGCAGCGCAGTGCAAGCCCTTTTGTCGAAGAAGACAAAGTCTTCTTCGACAAGCTGCTGCCGCCTGCCGGTTATACCGGCAGGCGGCTCAGCTTTATCCTGTTCACTTTAAAAATCTTCGGCGTACATCAGTGGCAATTGAAGTACATCATTGCCGTGCTGTCCGTAAGCACCACATCGCAGCTTCCCGCATAGAGGTATTCAAAGCATTCGGTAGTGCCCCCTGCCAGACGGGTTATCTGCCCCAGGCGCTTTGTCAGCCGCTCGTCGGTGTTCAGGGCTTCCATAGCTTCCGGCGTGGATGGCATGACCATTTTCCGACCGTTGAGGCGCAGCTTGTTCCACACTGCCGAACCGTTCCTGGTGGCTATCACGATGTTGTTTTCTATGTAGGGGCCATACTGAGTGTACAGTCCCTCCTCCACCTCGGCCGGGTCCAGAGCCACGCCGCCCCAGGCACAGTCTATATTGCCGGAAGACAGCTCCACATACACGTTTTCTTTCTCGATTTCCTGGAACTTCAATTCCCAACCCAGCAGCTCCGCCACGGCCCTGGCCAGCTCCGCATCCAGGCCCCAGAATTCACCGTTGGAAATATAGGCCATGGGGAAGGAGTTGATGTCCATTCCTACGGTAAAGCTCCGCTTCTCCGGCGCGGGGAGGTTGTCCAGAGCATCGGCCTGCTTTGCAAATTTGATTGCCCCCGAGTCCCCCAACCATTTAGCACTGAGTTCCTCCACCTTGCCCTGGGCTGCCAACACGCCGATGGCGGCAGTCACATACAGGTACACCGGGTCATTGTTGCGGAAAGCCAGGGAGTATTCCTGTTCAACCAGCACCTGAACTTCCTTCACTCCGTAGCCAAAACCGCCGCAGGCGCATATTCCCGGCACCATGCACAGTATCAGCAGTATGCATATGAGTCTTTTCATTTTTCCCTCCGGGACTTTTTCTCTGTATCAATGGCGGGGCGTATATTTCCCACCGCGCCCTTTGGAATTCCTGTTCTCACCGCCGTCCCGCGCATTTTGCGGGTGAACCGGAGGCTGGCCCTCCCGGTTTTTCCGTGGGATATTCTCGGGCTGCCGGAACTCCTGGAGATCCTGACGGCCCTCCACGGCCTCCCGGCCTCGGGCTCGCCGGGCCATGCGGCGCTGTTTTTCTCTCTCCGCCTTTTTCCGCTTACCTGTCACCGAGGCCCTTACGATCAGCACCGCCGCGGCAAGTACAGCCAGAGCGCCGCCCACCTTCAGAACGGTGCTTATTATCTCCTTGCGGCGCTGGGCCTTTGCCTCGGCGGCCTGCTGCTCCTCCAGCAGCCGCTGGGCTTCCTCCTCCTGGCGCTGCTGTTCCTCCAATTGGCGCTGAGCCTCCGCTGCCGCTTCCTCCTGGAGCCGCTGCTCCTCCGCCGCAGCCTCCTCCAGCTGCTGCTTATGGCTCTCCAGCTGGGTATCCAGCTGCAAAGTATAGTCCACCAGGATGTCTCCCAGCTTGGCTATGATAGTCTCGTACTTTGTGACGTTGCTGGTCATCACCGTGACTATACAGGGGTTAGGTGTATAGATTATGGCGCTGCAATGGTTGAACCATTCCCCGCGGCTGTCCTGAAAGCTGCCGTATTTCTGGGCTATTTCATACTTGTCCTCCAGGGTGGACTTGTAGTACTCCCCGGGTTCGGCATCCAGCAGGCAGTCTATCACGTTGGGGAATCGCTCCTGCTCGTAATACAGCGTCTCCATGACCTGGGTCATGTACATGTTGTTGAAATAGCAGTAGTCCAGATAATCCGGGTCGTAGTCTTCTTCTTTCAGCTGGGCAAATTTCTTGGCATCCTCCCGCCAAACATCGTCCCCGCCCAGGTATTCCCGAATTATGTGGGCCCAGTCGTTGTTGGAGTGGGTGAGAATAAGCTCCTCCACACGGCTCAACTTCTCCCCGTGTATCTCCGTGTCCTGAGTCAGCTCCCCCTCGTATTCCTTTTCCGCCACCAGCATCATCAGCGGGACCTTGTACATACTGGCAGGATAGAACCACTCCTCCCCGTTATAGTACCAGCTGTCCCCCGTGGCGGTATAGCAGTAACCAACGCTTATCTGTTCCGGGTCTATATCCCACTCGGCCAGAAAACTCTCCACCTTGGAGGTGAGGACGGTGTTGTCCAGTATGCTGTCCTCACCCACTCCACTGCTGAGATTCACTTTTTCATCTTCCGTATCATCTTCGGCGGCATAGGCCGGGCTGCCGGGCAGCAGCATGGCGCACATCAACAGCGCGGCCAGAAGCCTGAAAGTCTTGCCCATATCACATCATCCGTTTCAATTAGTCCCCTACAGCTTCTTGTAGTGGGGTATGATATCCTGATAACTGCCGTCCTTCATAAGAAATCCCTCCTGGATGACTCCCAGCCGGGTAAAGCCCAGTTTGGCATAGAGGTTCAAAGCCGGGGTGTTATTGCTCACCACAGCGTTGAACTGCAATATCCTGAAGCCCAGCTCCTTGGCTGTTTTCAGGCAGTGGCGCACCAGAGCCTCTCCCACTCCCCGGCCTCTGGCCCCGGAGACCACGGCATAACTGGCGTTACAGATATGGCCGCAGCGGCCCACATTGTTGGGATGGAGGATGTACAGCCCCAGCAGCTGCCCGTCCTCCTGGCAAACACCTGTGAAGCTCTGAGACAGGAAAAAGTCCAGACCGCTCCGGGTATCCAGCTCCTCCATCTGAGGGAAGGCCACTCCGTCTCTCACCACTTCGTTCCAAATCTCACGGGCCTGCTCGATGTCAGTGTTTTTAAACTCTCTGATTTCCATGTATATACTCTTTTCTGTCCGAAAGTCTGAAAGCGGCGGCCCGTCATGGGGCGGGCCGCCCGCAAATATCCTTTGTAGCCCCAGCCGGGACTCAGTCGCCGTATTCGCAGATAAATCCCACGGTCCCGGAATACCACTCAGGATAGTCGGCGATGGGGTCGTTGCGGTTGTCGTTATAGCCCCAGCCGTTGTTGTCCCAAAGCATGATATAGTCCTCGGCCACCTCATCGTTTATATCTACGTAGGAGGGCTCGCCCTTGGCCCAGACCTCTATGCCGGTCTCGCCGTTTTCCCAGACCAGCTCTCCGTCAACCCTGTGGCAGCCTATCCATATACGGGGCACCCCCGCCTCCTCGGCCATTTCAACTATCGTGTCGAACTCATCCTGGGTATTGATGGTCACCAGATGTCCGCCCATCTCCTTGCATCTCTCGGCAGCCTCGGTCCAGCTCACATCGGCCACCACCAGCTCATAGCCGTGTTCTCTGGGAGTCTCGCTGGGCTCCGGGGTGTCGGTGGCCTGGGCGGCCGTCTCTCCGCTCTCGTCTCCGTCCTCGCTGAAGTAACCGTAGGGGTCATTGGGATCGGTGGTGTTCTCGGGGGTCATGGTGCCCACAAAGGGATCGGCGGTGGGGCTGGGGCTCGTGCTGGCCCTGGCCTGGCGGAAATCCTTGAGCATGGCATTGAAAATAATGGCCACCACAATAAGGAGGGCGCACAGCACCAGTATCACCGCCAGGGGCCGGCGGCGGCGCTTTTTCACATCTTCGGCGATTTTCTTTTCACGTTCCATATTTCTCGTATACTGAACCGGCGGCGTCTTGACCGGCTGCCTGGAAGGCACTATGGGTGCAAGCTCCGGATTCTTCTCCTCTCTCAATTTTGGTACGGCAGGGCTGGCCTGCTCCTTGAACTTTCTCGCAATTACCTGGGCCGGATCGGAAGCCCGGGCCCGGGCGGCAGCCTTGGCGTCGGCGATTGGAGTGGAGGGGGCGTAGACCTTCACTTCTTCCGCCTGCTCCTGGGACTCGTCATCTTCTCCGGGGGCCTCATCCCCCCTTTCGATAATCCCTACCATCATCCGCTCCAGCTCACTCAGGTCGTCATCGCTCTTTTTAAATATAGCCTCGGCAGAGGTTTCACCGTTGAGGTACAGGTTCTTTATGCAGCTGTCAATGGCGGCCTGCATCTCTCCCAGGCTCTGGAAACGATCCTGGGCCTTGAAGCTGATCGCCTTTTCCACGATCTCCTTCAACCTCCGCCCAGTACCCTTGGGAGCTTTGAAATTCTCCCCTCCCATACGGCGCAGCTGGGCGTCGTCGCATTCCCCGTCATAGGGGAGCTTTCCGCCGTTGAGCGCATAGTACATGACCATGCCCACGGAATACACGTCGGAAGCGGCGGATGGGCTGCCCCTCCAATAGAGTTCCGGAGCAAGGAATTCCAGCTCCTGGCCCTGCCAGTCGCTCATGGCCGCGGGGCCCAAGGCGATGTTTCCATTATCGTCCACACTTATATTTTCAGGGAATATACCGCCGCGGTAGCCCTTGCCGCCTACCTCGGCTTCTATGCGGCGGCAGAGCTTGGAGGCAAACTCGCACAGCCCCTGCTGGGACATGCCTGCAAGCTTGCTGCCAAGGGCTCTGGCCGAATCAAACCTGGCAAAAACCATGGGTCTTCCTCCTGTTATATTTCTCTTACCGGATATGCCTTATGGTATCACAGCTTCCATGTTATGTCAACGGAAAACCCCTGCGATACTTATTTTTCCATCTTATCCGACAGCTTGTCTATATCCTTTGCAAAGGCCTCCAACACCTTGTTGGGGCGGCCCTCCATGGCCTTGGCCACCCGCAGCAGGCGCTCTGCGGCAGAGAGCAGCTTCTCAAAGGCTTTGCTGACGCTGCGCTGCTTGGGCGCTGCTCTCTTGATGGGCCTTGGCAGGGCCATATACTCCCACTGGCCGGTAAGCAGGTCAAAGCGGGAGCCGCTGTAGGGCGCCGTTGCCCTGTAGCCCAGTTCATTGTTCAGGCAGTCCTTGAATGCCTCGGCTGCATCCGGGTCGCCGTGGTTCACGAACACCAGCTCCGGCTTCTGCTCAAAGCCCTGGAGCCAGGCGATGAGTCCGTCCTTGTCCGCGTGGCCGCTTACACCGGGCAGCACGTCTATGGTGGCGTTGACCTGTATCTCCTCGTTGAAGAGCTTCACGTTCTTCACGCCCTCTACCAGGCTGCGGCCCAGGGTGCCCTCGGACTGGTAGCCCACAAAGAGTATGCAGCATTCGCTGCGCCAGAGGTTGTGCTTCAGATGGTGGCGGATACGCCCCGCGTCGCACATGCCGCTGGCGGAGATTATAACCTTGGGGGTCTTATCCTCGTTTATGGCCTTGGACTCCTCCTGGCTGACCGTAAGCTCCAGTCCGGGGAAAACGATTGGGTTAATGCCTGCGCGGATGAGCTGCTGCATATCCTCATCCACGAACTGGGTGTCGCACTGGAGAAAGACGGTGGTGGCCTCTATGGCCAGGGGGCTGTCCACATAGACGGGGAAATCCCCGTGTCCTGTCACCAGTCCCCGCTCCTTTATCTCC
This sequence comes from uncultured Oscillospiraceae bacterium, assembly GCA_944385175.1. GTDB lineage: Bacteria > Bacillota > Clostridia > Oscillospirales > Oscillospiraceae > Limivicinus. The sequence goes on from CALWWB010000049.1 coordinate 5,944, forward strand.
CGGATAAAGTAGAGCATCTCCTGGGTACGTCCCACGGCAAAGGAGGGGATCACCAGATTGCCCCCTTTGTCCAGGGTGGCCTGGATGCGCCGGGCCAGGGCAGGCACATAGTCGATACGCTCGCTGCTGTGCTTTCTGTCCCCGTAAGTGGACTCTATCACCAGATACTGGGTGTCCTTTACGTATTGCGGGTCTCTGAGGATAGGCTGGTTGAGGTTGCCCAGGTCGCCGCTGAAGCATATCTTTCGCGTCTGGCCGTTCTCCGTCAGCCAGACCTCTATGGCGGGGGAGCCCAGCAGGTGGCCCACGTCGGTAAAGCGGACGCTGACGCAGTCGTTTACCTGTATGACCCTGCCGTAGGGGCAGGGTATCATCCGGCCGATCACACCCGCTGCGTCATCCAGATCATAGAGGGGTTCTATCTCCGGCCCGCCGTTGCGGATGGACTTGCGGCTTTTCCACTCCGCCTCGGACATCTGGATGTTGGCGCTGTCGCGGAGCATTATGTCGCACAGGGAACATGTAGCGGCGGTAGCATATATTGAACCTCTGAAGCCCTGCTTGTACAGCAGGGGCAGCAATCCCGAGTGGTCTATATGGGCGTGGGTCAGCAGCACAAAGTCCAGCTCTCCTGCCGCTACAGGAAGCGGATCGTTCTCAAACAGGTCTCTGCCCTGCTCCATCCCATAGTCCACCAGCCCCTTTTTGTCCCCTACCTCTATATAGGTGCAGCTGCCTGTTACCTCGTGGGCAGCGCCCAGAAATGTTATTTTCATGCCTTGCTCCCCTTTCATAACTATGCTTATTATGCCTTAAATCATTCCGGATATATTTTTATTCATTTTACACCAGAGTGCCCGCCGCCGCAAGAAGCGTTACAAAAAGTTCAAGAAAGGCCAGGGAAACAAATTCAAGGGAACGGCGCAGGCCGTTCCCTTGAATTTGTTTTATCAGTGCATCTTTTAAAAATCAAAGAGATTAATCTGGCTGGTCTCCGGCATATCCCCCAGAGCGCCCATGGCCTTCAGGGCCTCCAGGTGGGTCTGGCTCACCTTGGGGCAGGCCCGGCCCAGATCCTCTATGGAGATAAAGCTCCTGCCTCCCTCGGTGCAGTGGGCCAGATCCCAGGCCGCCGTCTCGCCCAGTCCGGATATGGACACGAAGGGCGGGCGCAGCCTGCCGTCCTCGGTGATGGTGAACTTGATGGCATCGGACTTGTACAGGTCTATGGGGGCGAACTCAAAGCCCCGCATATTGAATTCGTACACCGCCTCCAGGGTCACAAGCAGATCCTCCTCGTTGGCGGTGAGGGACTTGCCCTTCATCTCCCGGATTTTCCGGCGCACTCCGTCGGTGCCCACGGTCATCATGGCCGCGTCGAAACCGCCCTTCTGGCTGCGCCTGTAAAAGTAGGCGCTGTAGAAAGCCAGGGGTTCGTGGACCTTGAACCAGGCAATGCGGAAAGCCATCATCACGTAGGCCACGGCGTGGGCCTTGGGGAAGAGGTAGGCTATCTTCCGGCAGGACTCGATATACCAGTCCGGCACACCCAGATTGCGCATCTGCTCCTCGGCGTCCCCGGGGAATTCCCCGCTCTTTTTCACCTTACCCTTGCGCACCGCTTCCATGGTCTTGAAGGCCAGGGAGGGCTCCATACCCTTGGCGATCAGATAGAGCATAATGTCGTCGCGGCAGCCCACAGTCTCGTTGACGGTGGCGATGCCGTTTACTATCAGGTCGTGGATGTTCCCGGCCCACACGTCGGTGCCGTGGCTGAAGCCGGACAGGCGCACCAGGGTGTCGAACTGCTTGGGCTGGGTATCCACCAGCATCTGACGGGTGAAGTTGGTGCCGAACTCCGGCACGCCTATGGTGCCGGTCTTGCCGATTATGGGGTCGTCGTCGGGCAGACCCAGAGCGGCGGGGCTGGTAAAGATGGACATGGTTTCCGGGTCGGAGAGGGATATCTTCTTAGCGTCCACCCCGGTCATGTCCTCCATCATGCGTATCATGGTGGGGTCATCGTGGCCCAGCTCGTCCAGCTTCAGCAGGTTTGCCTCCATGCAGTGGTATTCAAAATGGGTGGTTATTATATCGCTGTTGGGATCGTCCGCCGGGTGCTGCACCGGGCAGAAGTCGGTGACGTCCATGTCCTGGGGAATGACCACCAGGCCGCCGGGGTGCTGGCCGGTGGTGCGCTTTATCCCAACCAGGCCCAGGGCCAGACGGTTCTCCTCCGCCTTGGTAGCGGTGATGTTCCGCTCCTCCAGATATTTCTTCACATATCCGTAGGCTGTCTTTTCCGCCAGGGTGCCTATGGTGCCGGCTCTGAATACATGGTCCGAGCCGAAAAGGGTCTCGGTGTATTTATGGGCCTTGGCCTGATACTCGCCGGAGAAGTTCAGGTCTATGTCCGGCGTCTTCTCGTTGCCGGGGAAGCCCAGGAAGGTCTCAAAAGGTATATCAAAGCCCTCCCGGTTCATGGGTGTACCGCATTCCGGGCAGTCCTTCTCCGGCATGTCCGCCCCGCAGCCATAGCTGCCGTCGGTGACGAACTCCGAGTGGCAGCACTTGGGGCAGACATAGTGGGGCGGCAGAGAGTTGACCTCGGTGATGCCGGACATGTAGGCCACTATGGAGGAGCCCACGCTGCCCCGGCTGCCCACCAGATAGCCGTTCTCCAGGGAGTTCTGCACCAGCTTCTGGGCGCTCATGTAAATGACGTCGTAGTTGTGATCCAGTATGGTGTTCAGCTCTACGTCCACACGGTCCTGGACTATTTTGGGGGGATTCTCTCCGTAGATACGGTGCATTTTCCCATAGACCAGGTTTTTCAAATCCTCGGCGGAGTGCTCTATCTTGGGGGGGAACAGATCCTTGGGCAGCAACTCTATCTCCTCCACCTGGTCGGCTATGGCCCGGGTATTGGTGATTACCACTTCCTCCGCCACTTCTTTGCCCAGATATTCGAATTCTTTCAGCATTTCATCGGTGGTCCTGAAGAAAATGGGGCAGCCCCGGTCGGCATCGGAGAATTTCTTGGCCGCCTGGAGTATCTTCCGGTACTGCTCGTCCTCGGCGTCCAGGAAGTGGACGTCGGAGGCGGCTATCACCGGCTTATTCAGCTCCCGGCCTATGCGCAGTATGGTACGGTTATAGTCCTGCAATACAGACACGTCGCTGACCACGCCGTTGTCCACCAGAAAGCCGTTGTTGCATATAGGCTGTATCTCCAGATAGTCGTAGTATTTGGCTATCTTCTTAAGCTCCTTATCGCTGGCCCCCTTCATCACTGCTCCGTAGAGCTCTCCCATGCCGCAGGCCGAGCCCACAAGGATGCCCTCCCTGTGCTGGTTCAGCAGGCTCTTGGGTACGGTGGGGCTGCGGTGGAAGTATTTCAGATAGGACTGGGATATCATCTCGTAGAGATTTTTAAGCCCCTTGCGGTTTTTCACCAGCAGAATCATGTGGTAGCTCTTGGCCACGTCGGTGCGGCGCAGAGAGTGATACACCGTCTCTATATCGTCCACGGTTTTCGCACCCTGGCGGGCAAGCATGGGCAGGAATTTTTCCATCATACGAGCCACCACCATGGCGTCGTCGCTGGCCCTGTGGTGGTTGAACTGGGGCAGGCCCAGGTGGTTGGAAACTATGTCCAGCTTGAAGCGCTTCAACTCCGGCAGCAGGGCCTGGGACAGGGCCAGGGTGTCCAGGAATACCGGAGAGAATTTCAGGCCCTGGCGTATGGCAGCGGCGCTCATGAAGCCCACGTCGAAGTGGGCGTTGTGGGCAATGATGGGCCTGTCCCCGATGAAGTCCATGAACATCTCCATGGCCTCCTTCTCCTTGGGGGCCCCGGCCACGTCGCTGTCCCTTATGCCGGTGAGCTGGGTGATGTCCGGAGGGATGTGCCGCTCCGGGTCAACGAAGGTGTTGAAAACTTTCTTTATCTCTCCGCCGGAGAAAATGACGGCGCCTATCTCCGTCATCCGGTCGGACTGGGCATTCAGGCCGGTGGTCTCTATATCAAAGGCCACAAACTCCGTGTCCAGAGGCAGCTTGCTTTTACCCATGACGGCGCTGTTGCCGTCCATGTCGTTGACGAAATAGCACTCCAGGCCGTAAATGATCTTGACCCCATGCTTTTTCCCTGCCTTCCACATGTCCGGGAAGGCCTGGGCCACTCCGTGGTCGGTGACGGCGATGGCGGGCATGCCCCAGTAGGCCGCCCGCTTGACTATTGCCGCCGGGTCGGTGAGGGCGTCCAAGGCGGAAAAGCGGGTGTGCATATGCAGCTCTACCCGCTTCACCGGGGCATTGTCCGGCCTGATATAGGCTTTGCCCTTCATTATGTTTCTGGGGTCCAGCACAATGTCATCATCGAATTTGGAGTAGATTACCTCCCCCTGGACGATCACATGGTCCCCCACATTTATGCTGTCTATTATGCTCTGGTCGTCCTCGGAGCGGAGGAAGCGGGAAATGCGAATGGAGTTGGTTCGGTCGGTGATATCGAAGCACAAAACCGCGCTGCCCCGCTTTTGCAATCGGCGGCTGGTGACTGCCACCACGTCCCCCTCCACAGTGACCTTGCCGGACTCCAGACTGAGGGTGCTCATAGGCACCGGCTGCTGCTTTATTTTTCTGCCCATGAGGATCTCCCCCTTGGGCGGTCCGCCGGGAGCCGGGGCAGAGGCCGCAGTCGCCGCCGTGGAGGCCAGCTTCACCCTGGGATAATCCGGCACCAGCCCCACTCCGGCAAGGCCGTAGTCCTCCTTAAGTCTCTGGCTGATGGTGGAAATATCCACCGGGGAAGGCATGGCGGCAAACCAGGCGCAGACCGTGAGCATCATCTCCCCAAGATCCACCTGTACGTCGGTGACATAGGCCTTTTCCAGGCCCCCGGCGCAGCTCTTTATATCCTCGCAGCCGGGGAAAATAGTGAGAAAGGGAGTGTGCTCGCTCATGCCCGCTCCCCGTCCTTCTCAATAAGCTCCACCAGCCGGTCACACAGCTCCTCATAGGGATATGTACCCAGCACCCGGCCTTTTTTGAACAGCAGTCCCTTGCCCTTGCCTCCGGCTATGCCGTAGTCCGCCTCCCGGGCCTCCCCGGGTCCGTTGACCACGCAGCCCATCACCGCCACGGTGATGTCCCTGGGCATATCCTTCACCCGCTGCTCCACCTGGCCCGCCAGACTTATCAGGTCTATCTCCGTCCTGCCGCAGGTGGGACAGGACACAAACCTCACTCCGCCCCGGCGCAGCCCTGCCGCCTTCACTATGGCTATGCCGGCGCTGACCTCCCGCACAGGGTCTGCGGTGAGGGATACCCTTATGGTGTTGCCTATGCCCTCGCAGAGCAGGGTGCCTATGCCTACGGCAGACTGTATGGTGCCGTTCCACTCTGTACCTGTCTCCGTGACTCCCAGGTGCAGGGGATAGGGGAAAACCTCCGCCGCCAGACGGTAGGTAGCTACGGTGAGAGGCACCGAGGATGCCTTCATTGAGATGCAGATATCCGTGAAGTCATACTTCTCCAAAAGGGCCACATGGCCCTTCGCGCTCTCTACCAGGGCCTCCGGGCAGGGATGTCCGTACTTTTCCAGCAGCCTTTGCTCCAGGCTCCCGGCGTTCACGCCTATGCGTATGGGTATGCCGTGGCTGCGGCAGCTGTCTGCCACGGCCTTCACGTTCTCCTCGGCGCCGATATTGCCGGGGTTGATGCGTATCTTGTCTATGCCCCGCTCCGCTACTTCCAGCGCCAGGCGGTAGTCAAAGTGTATGTCCGCCACCAGGGGCACCCGCACCTGCTCCTTTATCCGGGAGACGGCCCTGGCAGAATCCATGTCGGGGATGGCTATACGCACGATATCCGCCCCGGCAGCCTCCATGGCCTTTATCTGAGCCACGGTAGCCTCCACATCCCAGGTCTTGGTGTTGCACATGGTCTGGACGGATACCGGCGCTCCACCGCCTATCTCCACTCCGCCCACCTTGATTTTCTTTACTTTATCTCTCTTATCCATCATGTCGTCACTATCCTGAATATATCGTTGAACATCACAAATACCATCAGTCCCAGCAGCAGCGTCATGCCGGCAGCGTGGATATATCCCTCATACTTGGGGTTGAGCTTGCGGCGGCTCACCGTCTCTATCACCCAGGTCACCAGCAGCAGGAACACCCTGCCCCCGTCCAGGGCGGGGATAGGCAGCATATTCATCAGCGCCAGGTTCACCGCAATAAAGGCCCCCAGGTAAAAGATACTGAACAGGGCGTCGGCGGTAGTCTCGGCGCTCTCTCCGGTCTCGGCCATCATCCCCACGATGCCCACCGGGCCCGCCATATCCTGAACTCCCACATTGCCCTTCGCCAGTTCGCTCAGGCCCATCCAGACCCAGCGGCCGAACTCCATTGTGGTGTTCCAGGCATAGCGCAGCTTCACGGTGAAGGTGGCCTCCTCGGTGCCCATGGAAAAGCCGTAAAACTTCTGGCTCTCCCCCTCGTATTCCACGGGGACGAAATAGAAGCCCTCCAGTTCCACCTTTTCCCCGTCCCGGATGACCACTATGTCATAAGTTCCGTCGCCCTGGCTGAGGAAGTCGTTCACATCTTGATACTGATAAATTCTGTGGCCGTCTATACTGTAGAAGCGGTCGCCCACTTCCAGGGCATCCTCCCCCTGATAGGGGCAGCCCTCCCGGAACTCGGCAATCACCGGGGCCCAGAAGGCTGCGGCGTTCCAATAGAGGATGAGTACTATAACGAAGCCCAGCAGGAAGTTCATAAAAGAACCCGCTACCATAATAAGCACCCGTTTCCAGGCCGCCTGATTGGTGAAGGCCCGGGGCTCGTCGCTCTCCTCGTCTTCACCGGCCATGGCGCAAAAGCCCCCGAAGGGCACAGCCCGCAGGGAATACAGCGTCTCCCCTCTCTGCCTTTTCAGCAGCACCGGGCCCATGCCCACGGCAAATTCCTCCACCTTCACTCCGCAGAGCTTAGCTACGGTAAAATGGCCCAGCTCATGGACAATGACCAGCAGGCCGAACAGCAGTATTGCAAGGATGATGTAAAGTATGCTCATTTAGAAAAATTCTCCAAAACATAGGCTCTGGCGGCGGTATCCGCTGCCAATATGGTTTCCAGATCCGGTTCTTTCGCCACACCTACCTTTTCCACGGCAGAGGCCGCAGCGTCGTAGATGCGGTTGTATCCCAGCTGATGGCGCAAAAACATTCCCACCGCCACCTCGTTTGCGGCGCTCATGACGCAGGGAGCGGTGCCTCCCATGCGGGCGCAATCCATAGCCAGCTTCAGGCAGGGGGTCTTTTCAAAGTCCGGGGCCTCAAAGCTCAGATCCCTGAGCTTTGCAAAATCCAACCTGCCGAACATGGAGGGGCAGCGCTCCGGATAGGTCAGGGCCAGCTGAATGGGCAGCCCCATGTCCGGCACACCCAGCTGGGCTATCACCGTGCCGTCAATAAGCTCTACCATAGAGTGTATGACGCTCTGCGGGTGGATTACCACCTCTATCTCCTCCGGTGTCACGGAGAACAGGTGCATGGCTTCGATGAATTCCAGGCCCTTGTTCATCATGGTGGCGCTGTCTACGGAGATCTTGGCTCCCATGTTCCAGTTGGGGTGCTTCACAGCCTGCTCCGGGGTGACCTTCTCCAACTCCTCCCGGCGCTTTCCCCGGAAGGGTCCGCCGGAGCCGGTGAGCAGTATCTTCTTCAGCTCACCCTTTTTCCGGCCCATCAGGCACTGGAACACGGCCGAGTGCTCCGAATCCACAGGGACTATCTCCGCTCCCCTCTCTGCCGCTCTGGACATGACGATATCACCGGCGCAGACCAGGGTCTCTTTGTTGGCCAGGGCTATGCGTTTCTTTTCGTCTATGGCCGCCAGGGTGGGTCTGAGCCCCACCGAGCCGGAGACGGCGGTAACTACGCAGTCCGCCTGGGCCAGGGTGGCGGCCTCCATAAGTCCTTCCAGGCCCGAGCCTACACGGATATCAGTGTCCGCCACGGCTATTCTGAACTGTCTGGCTGCCGCCTCGTCAAACACTGCGACAAAAGCCGGATGCAGCCGCCTGGCCTGTTCCTCCAGCAGGTCTACACGCCTGTTGGCCGTCAGGGCAGCCACCTTGATTCCGGTATGCTCCGCTACGGCTATGGTCTGGCGGCCTATGGAGCCGGTGCATCCCAATACGGAAATGGATTTTACCATAATATTTTCCTCTTTATATATCTAAATTATAGCTAAATCTTTAAAGTTTTAAGATATTCCTTATGCTCCGGGCTCACCCGAAAGCTCTCCCTTGCTTTCTGTATGCTCTTGTTGTGGGTCCAGCGCTCCAGCCTGCGCCCCTCAATATACTTCACTGCGCTGTCATATTGCTTCGCCAGGGCCGTGGCAAAGTACCATGCCTGCATCATGCGCACATAATATTCCTCCGACTCCACTCCGGCCACCAGGCCCAGGTATTCCTCTTTAAAATCCCCGTCCAGGAAATGGCTCATGAGCATGCACATTGCAAAACGCTGAGTGTAGGCATGGGGAGAGTCCAGCCACCGGAGTATCCTCTCCATAAGCTTTTCCTTGTTCTTTGCCAGGACCTTGGGCCCCAGCATGTCACACACTGCCCAGTTGTCCACAAAGGGCAGGAAGATCTCCAGCTCCTCCATACAGAGTTCAAAATCCTTTGCCTCATTTATCAGCAATGCATGGAGCAGGTTTTCATCGTGGTATTCATGGGGCAGGGCCGCCATAAACTGAGCCGCAAGAGGTCTGCCCTTCAGCTCCTTTGCCAGCTTGCGCAGCTGAGGAACCCGCACCCCGATAACCAGCGCCTTGTCCACCGTAGGTATGAGGGAGGCGTTGAAGTCCCGGTACTTGTCGTCCCTGAGGGCAAAAAGCCTCTCCTGTATCTCCGTCACGAGTTTTTCACCCCTCCGTAGCGCCGGTCACGGCGGTTGAATTCTGCGATGGCCTTGTCCAGCTCCTCCGGTGTGAAGTCCGGCCAGAGCACCTCGGTGAAATAGAACTCCGCATAGGCGCACTGCCACAGCAGGAAATTGGATATGCGCATCTCCCCGCCGGGGCGTATCAGCAGATCCGGGTCCGGTATACCTGCGGAGTATAGATAGTTCCCGAATTGTTCCTCGCTCAGTTCCCCCTGGACCCTGCCTTCTGCATAGTCCCGGGCGTAGCGCCGGGCGGCGTGGATGATCTCGTCCCGGCCGCCGTAGTTGAGGCAGATATTGGCCTGGAAGCCCTGATAATGCTGGCTTATCTCGTCGGTACGGTCCACCATCTCCCGGAGCTTGGGGCTGAGTCTCGCCAGCTCTCCAAAGACCTTCATGCGTATATGGTCCTTTTCCATAGTCCGGATCGCTTCGTCCAGATAACGCCCCAGAAGTTTCATGATTGTGCCCACTTCTTCCTCCGGGCGTTTCCAGTTTTCTGTGGAAAATGCATAAACCGTCAGGTATTCCACGCCTATATTCTTGCAGTATGTAGCTATGCGCCGGAAGGTCTCAGCCCCTGCCATATGTCCCGCAGTGCGGGGCAGCCCCCGTTTTTTGGCCCAGCGGCCGTTGCCATCCAGTATGATGGCAATATGGCGGGGAACACCAGGCCCGGCCTGGCTCCCCGCCTTATTGTTGATAATATCAGCCATATCAGATTTCCAGCAGTTCCTTTTCCTTCTTCTCGGCTATCTTGTCCAACTCCTTGATATAGTCGTCAGTGAGCTTCTGTATATCTTTTTCGGCTATCTTGTAGTCGTCCTCGGTGATCTCCGAGCTCTTCTGCTGCTTTTTGAACTTCTCGATGGCGTCCCGGCGGATATTGCGGATAGCCACCTTGCTCTCCTCGGCATATTTCTTGGTCTGCTTCACCAGGTCCTTACGTCTCTCCTCGGTGAGAGGCGGAAACACCAGACGTATCATGCGCCCGTCGTTCTGGGGATTGAGGCCCAGATCGGAGGCCAGGATAGCTTTCTCAATGCCCTTGAGCACAGAGCCGTCCCAGGGCTGGATGAGCAGGGTACGGGGGTCAGGAGTGGCAATGGAGGCCACCTGCTGGATGGGCGTGGGGGACCCGTAATAGTCCACCTGTATCTGGTCCAGCACGGAGGCGTTGGCCCGCCCGGCTCTCAGGGTGGCCAGCTGGGTGCTCAGGGACTCGCAGGTCTTTTTCATTTT
>CALWWB010000050.1 GCA_944385175.1 uncultured Oscillospiraceae bacterium
CTTGTGCTGGTATTGCCAGCCCTGGTCTGAGTGGAGGATCAGATCCGTCCCGTCCGGTATGGTTTCACAAGCCTTGTTGAGCATGGAAGTTACCATGCTCAGAACTGGTCGGTCTGAGATGGTATAGCTGACCAGATAACCATTGTGTAAATCCAGAATCGGAGAAAGATACAGTTTCTGACCAAACAGACTGAACTCGGTCACATCGGTCACCCATTTCTGGTTTGGCTTTTCAGCGCAGAAGTTTCTGTTCAGCAAATTGGGAGCAATTTTTCCAACTTCTCCTTTGTAGGAACGATATTTCTTGATCCTGACACGGCAAACTAAACCCAATTCTCTCATAAGCCGCTGGACAGTCTTGTGGTTCATGAGAAATCCTCGGCTGTGAAGCGCCATCGTGATACGCCGGTATCCATATCTTCCTTTATTTTCGTGATAGATAGCGGCGATTTCTTCTTTTGCTTCTGCATATTTGTCTGCACACTGCATCCGCTTCAAATAGTAGTAAAAGGTTGCTCTGGGCAGCTGAGCGATTTCAAGCAGAAGGAATAAAGGATATTTCGGCCTTAGTTTTTGAACTACCTGCGTTTTTTGCGCTGGCGTCGCTCTTCTTCCAAAACCAAGGCTTGCAAATTTTTTAGGTATTCGTTCTCTGCCCGCAGCCGCTGATTCTCAGCAATCAGGTCTTCTTCAACTGTCTTAGACAACTTGGCCGACTGGCTGCTGTTTTTTCGCCCTCGCCGTTCTATTGCCAATCCTTCCGGCCCTTCTTCAAGATAGATTCGCTCCCAGCGTTTGATGATGCCATGGTCATTAATCTCAAACCTCCGCATCGTTTCGCAAATGCTTAACCGTTCTTCTCGCATGGTTTCTACTACCAGTTGCTTAAATTCTGGCGTGTATCTCTTGTTCGGTTTTCCTTTCGGCATAATTAAGCACCTCACTTGTTATCCAGTATACCATACTGTCTAACAAGTGGGATGCTGTTCACACTGTGTTTCTTCCGGGGACTTTCTCTTATTGGTCAAATACTCTGGCCGTCTAATGCATCTGCTCTATGAGGCAGATGCATCACTGCTCACTGTTGGAGCTGGATACCATTATATCCAGTATTTTTTTGTCAGTCTCGGACATGGCCTCTCTGGCAATCTCGGCAACAGCGTCAATGGTATCGTCGGCAGAGGACTGGAGGAAACCGTCCCCACCGTTAAAGCTCTGGCCGTTTTTATACATCTCGTATCCCATAATACCCGCCCCCACCGAGTTTGCCACCTTGGCGGCACAGGAGGGCTTGGCTCCGTCACAGAACATGCCGGAGAGCACGGCCAAATCGTTGACTATGGTCTGGCGCACAGCCTCCAGCGTGCCTCCGTCCAGATAAGCTACGGCGCACCCGGCGCCCACGCCGGCGGTAACGGCGGTGCAGTAGGCAGACAGCCGGCCTATATCCTTCTTTAGATATACGGCCATAAGGTTAGCCAGAGCCAAGGCCCGGTATACCTGTTCCCGGCTGCTGCCCAGGCGCTCGGCATATTCCAGCACCGGCATGGTGACTGTAAGTCCCTGGTTGCCGCTGCCGCCCACAATGACTACCGGTTTTTCGCAACCGCTCATCCGGGCATCGGAGCCGGCAGCGGCCCTGGCCATGGCCCGGGTCTTGGTGTCGCTGGCATTTTTCAGAAGGATGCGGCCTATCTGGGCGCCCCAGGGTTTTTCCAGTCCCTCCTGTGAAATGGCGCTGTTGCAGTTTATCTGGCTGTCCAGCAGGGCGCTGATATCCTCCAGCTCCACGGTGTTTATAAAGTCCCACATTCCCTCCAGGCTCATAAGGCTGTGGTCGGAGACAAAGCTGGACAGGCGTTCCGGCTCTTTTTGGAAAACCACCTCACCGTCTTTCTCCAGAAGGATGATGTTTGTGTGGAAATCACTGATGACTGCCTTGCTGGTGTGTCCCTCTCCTTCCAGGATGGCCTCGATATACAAAGCGCTGCTGCCCTCTTTGCGCTCTATCAGTATTTCATGCTCGTCAATATACTTCTGAATATCCGGTATTTTCTTCGGGTCGGTCTCTGCAATGACACTCATCTTAAGCTCCGCATTACCTGCCACAATTCCGGCTGCGGCAGCGGCTTTAAGTCCCTTCAGGCCGCCGGTGTTCGGTACTACAACGCTCTTTACATTTTTGATTATGTTTCCGCTGACATAGAGCATACATCGCTCAGGCAGGCATCCCAGTACCTCCCTGGCCTTGGCCGCGGCATAGGCCACGGCCACCGGCTCCGTGCATCCCATGGCCGGCATCAGCTCCTCATTAAGGATAGATACATAATTTTTGTATTCTCTGTCGTTTCTGTTCATTGTATGCCTCCTTTAAAGCTTGTGAGAAAAATTCCCCGCTCACTCTACGGCTACCAGCCTGGCCTGTTCCACGCCGGAAGTACCCTCGATATTTTGCAGAAGCTCGGTAAGGGTGCCGGACATATTGCTGACATCCAGAGACATGGTAACGCTGGCCTTGCCACGGATGGGCAGGCTCTGGGTGATAGTCAGCACACTGCAGCCCACTTGAGAAATGGCCGTAAGCAGCGAACTGAGCACACCCTGCTCATGGGTCAGCATCATGGACAATACGGCCTTTCTCCCTCCCGCAATGTCCGTGGGCTCCAGGATAAAGTCCTTGTATTTATAATAGGTACTGCGGGAGATACCCACCTGCTTTACTGCCTGGCTCACCTCGTGCACCTTTCCGTCCTCCAGCAGCCGCCGTGCCTGGAGCACTTTTTCGTAGTATTCCGGCAATATGCTCTTGTGGATAATCAGGTAATTGTCCAACATCTTGAGTCCCCCATGATTTTACTTATCTTTGGTTATATGATAATCCGTCCGCAGCAAAAATACAAGTGTATTTTGATTAACGATATTTTTTTGACATATTGTGCATAAGTGTACAATTTAAAGGGTAATTGGCGAAAAACACGTGACAATATGCACAGAATATGATATTATTTGGACAGTCAGTTTTCCGGAACTTATACCGTTATGAAGGGAGATCACAATGGTTACAAATAAGGAAAATCTTTTTAAACTGGGAAAGAAAATAACAGACAGGATACCCCAGCAGCTGGGGATAGCCAAGATCACCGAGGACGACCCGGAATATTGGGGCTTTGCAAATGTGCTCAACGACGAGATGGTTGAAGTGGCCCTGAAAATGAAAAAGCGGGTGCCCATGTCCCTGGATGAGCTGACAAAGGCCACCGGCAAGGACAGGGATCATCTTAGAGAGCTTTTGCAGGAGATGGCGGTCATTGGTCTTATTGAGTACCATTGGGGCGAAAAGGGCCTGCCAATGACCGATGAGAACAAACGCTACGTACTGTGCATGTATGTGCCCGGCTCAGCGGAGATGCTGCTGATGCACAAAACCATACCGGAGACCAACCCGGAAGTAACCCGCTTCTTTGAGCGCATGTCCTTCCTTCCTCTGGAGCATGTCACTCCCATGGTTCCCCCCGGAGGTGCAGGTGTAGGCATGCACGTCATCCCCGTGGAAAAGGCCATACCTGCCCAGTCCCAGTCCCTGGACATTGAGCATCTTTCCCACTGGCTGGATAAGTATGAGGGCCACCTGGGCGTGGGTGTGTGTTCCTGCCGCCGCAGCGAAACTCTTCAGGGCCGTGGCTCCGGCGATGTGCCCGATGAGTGGTGTATAGGCGTGGGCGAGTTTGCCGATTATTGCGTAGAAACCGGCAAGGGCAGATACGCCACCAAGGAGGAAGTGCTTGCCCTGCTCCAGCGGGCGGAGGATCTGGGCTATGTGCACCAGATAACCAATATAGACGGGGAAAACAAGATCTTTGGCATATGCAACTGTCCCATCGGAGTGTGCTACGGCCTGCGCACCTCCCAGCTTTTCAATACTCCCAACATGTCCCGCAGCGCTTACATAGCCCATGTGGATACGGAAAAGTGCGTGGCCTGCGGCAAATGTGTGGAGGTATGCCCCGCAGGTGCGGCCAAGCTGGGCCAGAAACTGTGTACCAAAAACGGGCCGGTGCAGTATCCCAAGCACGAGCTGCCCGATGCCGTAAAATGGGGCCCGGAAAAGTGGAATCCCAATTACAAAGAGGACAACCAGATAAACTGTTATGACAGCGGCACCTCCCCCTGCAAGACCGCCTGTCCCGCCCATATAGCTGTCCAGGGTTATATCAAGATGGCGGCAGAGGGGCGGTATATGGACGCCCTGAAGCTCATAAAGCAGGACAACCCCTTCCCCGCCGTCTGCGGCAGCATATGCAACCGCCGCTGCGAGGAGGCCTGTACCCGAGGAGATCTGGACAGAGCTGTGGCCATAGACGAAATCAAGAAGTTTATTGCCGAGCAGGAACTGAAAGCGGAGAGCCGCTATATACCTCCGCTGAAAAACTTCCGTCCCAACTTTGAAAAATTCCCGGAAAAGATAGCCGTCATCGGTGCGGGGCCGGCAGGCATGAGCTGCGCCTATTATCTGGCAATGATGGGCTATGAAAACGTCACCGTCTTCGACCGCAATGCCGTCCCCGGCGGTATGCTCACCTTGGGCATTCCCTCCTTCCGGTTGGAAAAGGATGTTGTGAATGCCGAGATAGATGTGCTGCGCCAGATGGGCGTGGAGTTCAGATGCGGTGTGGACGTAGGTAAGGATGTCACCTTGGCCCAGCTCCGTGAGCAGGGTTACAAGGCCTTCTACCTGGCTATCGGCGCTCAAAAATCGGCGCCCCTGGGTGTGCCCGGTGAAGATCTGAAGGGTGTGTTCGGCGGCGTGGATTTCCTGCGCAGCGTGAATCTGGGTGAGAAGCCGGAGATAGGTGAAAAATGCGCCGTCATCGGCGGCGGCAACGTGGCTATGGACGTGTGCCGCACCGCCGTCCGTCTGGGTGCCAAGGACACCTATATTCTCTATCGCCGAAGCCAGAGCGAGATGCCCGCCGACGAGGAAGAACTGGCTGAGGCCATGGAGGAAGGAGTACAATTCCGCTTCCTCACAAATATCACCGAAATCATAGGCAGTGAAGGTAAGGTCTGCGCTGTAAAGGCCGAACTCATGGAGCTGGGCGAGGCAGGTCCCGATGGCCGCCGCAGGCCCGTAGGCACCGGCAAGTACGAAACAATAGAGGTGGACAGTGTCATTGGCGCCGTGGGCCAGCTTGTCGACCTGGGAGGCATTGCCCCCGAGGCCATGAGCTTTACAGACAAAGGCACCGTAATCGTGGACGAGGTCACAGCACAGACAGCCCAGGATGACATCTTTGCCGGCGGCGATTTTGTCACCGGGCCCAAGTTTGCCATTGATGCCATTGCCGCAGGGCGCGTTGGGGCCGAGTCTATCCACCGCTTTGTCCAGCCCGGCCAGGATCTGCGCATAAGCAGGAATCTGCGTCAGTTCATCCAGCTGGATAAATTCCAGGCTCTCATCCCCATCGGCTTTGACAATGCCCCCCGCCAGGTGCCCGGCCACGACCAAGCCAAGGCCAAGAGCTTCGCAAATGACCGTGTCACCTTTACCGAGGAACAGGTCCGAAAAGAGGCCTCCCGCTGCCTGGGCTGCGGTGCCACCGTTGTGGACGAGAACAAGTGCATAGGCTGCGGACTGTGCACCACCAAATGCGAGTTTGACGCCATACATCTGCGCCGGGATATGCCGGAGTGCAGCAACATGTACAAGGCCGAAGATAAGCTGAAGGCTATACTGCCCTATGCCGCCAAGCGTGAGATCCGCATCCTCCGCAATAAGAAGAAGTAATGCACGAGCTGGGAACAATCATCTATGTGATAGATACAGTGGAGAAGCTGGCAGTGGAGCATGAGCTGAAGGAAGTGGGCTCCATCACTCTGGAAGTTGGCGAGGTCAGCGGTATTGTCCCCGCCTACCTGGAGGACTTCTGGCTCTATGCCAGGAAACGCTCACAGCTGCTTAAAGATACGGACTTGAAGATTGAAACGCTGAAAGCCGTCACTTTCTGCGAAAACTGTGAAAATACCTATTCCACTGTAGACTACGGCAAAACCTGTCCATACTGCAAAAGCGGCAGCACCTATCTGCTGACTGGCAACGAGTATATCATAAAAGAGATAGAAGCGGTATAACAAGAGCCTCCCATCATTTCTGATGGGAGGCTCTTTGTATATGCCATATGCCGGGATTTCAGTCCTGGCTGTATATCATGTCGATTCCTGTTTGAAGGAGCTCGGCATCTATGGCGCCAGTGGCCTTGGCTACAGCGGAACCGTCGGCATCAATAAAGTACGTGCTGGGCAGTGAGTATACACCGTAGGTGATTGCGGCATCCATGTCCGTATCATAGAGTACAGGGAAGCTGTAACCCTGCTCCGCCACAAAGCCGGAGGCCTTTTCCACCGTCTCCCGGGAGCCGTCGGTCATGTTCACCATGAGAAACTGCACGTTCTCTCCCAGATTCTGATAGGCTTCATTGAAGTCCGGCATCTCACTCTGGCAGGGACCGCACCAACTGGCCCAGAAGTTCAGAACAATGGGCTTGCCAAAATAGTCGGATAGCTTAACTGCATTGCCCTCTTCATCATATACGGTAAAGTCCGGGGCCTGGGTGCTCTCTTCACTCTCTCCCGTTCCGGATTGCTCCTCCGCCCCGGGGCTGTCCTGTGTCGTGGAGCCGGGCTCCGGAGTCCCAGCGGGTACCTGCTCGCCTCCCTGGACCTGGAGCTGCTCCGGTGCATAGTCTGCGCTGAGGCGGCTGTACAGCAGCCCGGCCCCGCCAATAAGCAGCACCAGAATCAATGCGATGACAGGCAAGATACGTTTGTCCTTATTCATTAATACCTCCTCAACTCAGCAAAGTCAGCAGTCTGCCCAGTGTGCCGGTGGCCATCATTATACCGATGAGCACCAGCAGGCCGCCGCAGACCAGGTTAATGACTTTATAATTGCGTTTTATCCAGTCAAATGCGGACTTAAGATAATCTATCAGCAGGGCGCTGAGCACAAAAGGTATGCCCAGGCCAAGAGAATAGACCAGTAACAGCAAGGTGCCGGTGAGAGCCTGGCCCTGCTGGGATGCCAGCAGCAGCGCAGAGCCCAGGAAGGCCCCCACGCAGGGCGTCCAGCTCAGGGAAAATACCAGTCCAAAAACCAGAGCCGAAAAGAAGCCCATGTTCTCCGTATTCACCCGGCAGCTGCCGCCCCGGAATATATTCAGCTTTATTAGCCCCATGAAGCTCAGTCCAAAAAATATTACAATCAGCCCCGAGACGATGTTCACCGCTGTCTGGTGGCTTTTAAGGAAGCTGCCCACCGTTCCGGCCAAAGCCCCAAGGGCCATGAAGGTAATAGTAAATCCGGCCACAAAGCCCAGAGCCGCTTTCAGCGTCCTGCCGTGGCTGCGCTCCCCGCCTCCGGCAAAATAGGATACGTATATAGGCAGCATTGGCAGCAGACAGGGAGATATAAAAGTGATAATGCCCTCAAGAAAGGATATCAGGTATTGCACTGTTTATCCTCCTTCTCGCTTATTAAGGCTACCAGAGCGCCTATCACTGCCACATACAGCATGGATCGGTATGGGCTGGAAGTGATGGCACAGCTGCCGTCACATCCGAAGAAATAGTAGTAACCGTATCCCAATAGAGCGCCGCCCAGTATAAACAGAGCCATGCGCAGAAATTTTTTGTATTTTGTTTTCATGTCGGTGCTTCTCCTTTCTGCCTTGCAGCTTCAGTTCTATGGATTGATAGTGTCCAAATTATATCTTGCTGCGCCTCCGGCGTCGGTGATTATATCACTTAGTTGACATTAAGTCCAAAGCCCTTTATACTTTATTGAGCAAAGGGGGCATATAAATGGAGCTTAGGGATTTTTTCCCCATGTGGGATAAGCTGGACAACGCTCATCAGCAGGCTCTCGCTGGAGGTATGCAGCAGCGCAGTGTAGAAAAAGGCGAAATAATCCACAGCGGCGATATGGACTGCACCGGGCTTTATCTGGTAGCCTCCGGCCAGCTTCGGGCCTATATTCTCTCTGAGGATGGCCGGGAGATAAGTATATACCGTCTCTTTCAACGGGATATCTGCCTGTTTTCCGCCTCATGCATCATGCGCAGCATACAGTTTCAGATTACCATCCAGGCGGAGAAGGATTCTCTGCTGTATATAATACCTGCGGAGCTTTATAAAAAGCTCATGGAGCAATCCGCCCCTCTGGCAAACTACACCAATGAGATAATGGCCAGCCGCTTCTCTGAGGTAATGTGGCTCATTGAGCAGATCCTGTGGAAAAGCTTCGACAAGCGCCTTGCCGCCTATCTTCTGGAGGAGTCCGCTCTGGAGGGCAGCCTGGAACTCACCACCACCCATGAGCTGATAGCCCGGCATCTGGGCAGCGCCCGGGAAGTTGTCACCCGCATGCTCCGCTATTTTCAAGGCGAGGGCATGGTAAAGCTCAGCCGGGGCCTAATCCGGCTCAGCGACCCTGCCGCCTTGGAGCGGCTCCGGGACAGCTGAGGCCATAACAGACATCACCCGCTGCAATTTTGTTATTGCAGCGGGTGATCTTTTTAAAGCATTGCCAGGATCTGGTTTTTGGGTCTTGCACCCATAGCCTGGTTCACCAGCTTACCGTCCTTGAATACCATCAGGGTGGGGATGCTCATGATGCCGAACTGCTTTGCCAACTCCGGCTGTTCATCCACGTTCACCTTGCAGACCTTTATGTCGCTGCGCTCCTGGGCAATCTCATCCAGCACAGGGGCTACCATCCGGCAGGGGCCGCACCAACTGGCCCAGAAATCAAGCAGCACGGGCTTGGAGCTGTTTATAACTTCATCCTGAAAGCTATCCTTGGTTACATGAATAACAGACATTTTTATTGTCCTCCTGTTTCTTTATTTGTGGCCTTATTATATTCCCATAATTCTCGCCTTTCAGTGATATTGTCACACAGGCGGGATTTTTTATTCCGTCCTCAGCGCCTCCACCGGATCTTTCTTTGCAGCCAGGCCCGAGGGTATGAGTCCGGCAACAAAGGTGAGGAACACGCTGATTATGACCAGAGCCACCGCACCGGTCACAGGCAGCACGGAATTGATTGCGGTGATCCCGGTGAGGTCGTGGATAATGACATTTATGGGGATATTCAGCAGCAGTGTGGCTCCGATTCCGATGATCCCGGCGGTGAGGCCGATGATAAAGGTCTCGGCGTTAAATACCCTGGAGATATCCCGTTTAGAGGCGCCTATAGCCCGGAGTATGCCTATCTCCTTGGTGCGCTCCAGCACGCTTATATAGGTTATGATACCTATCATTATGGAGGAGACAACCAGGGATATGGCCACGAAGGCTATGAGTACATAGCTTATGACATTGATAATGGTGGTTATGGAGCTCATCAGCAGGGCCACCACATCGGTATACTCTATTTTGTCCTCATCCTCCACCCGGTTGTTATAGGCCTCTATACCGTCGGCAATACTGTCCTTGTTCTCAAAGGTGGATGCATAGAGATTTATGGTGCTGGGGCTGTCCAGATCCACATAGCCCAGTTTTTTAAGGCTGTCCTCATAGCTGCCGGTGGAATACACAGGCGGCATGGCGTGGTCATAGAGCCAGATATAGTCGTCCTTCTCCAGGCTCAGCATGGAGAAATCCCTAGCCAGCTGGCTGTCGGAAAGATAGCTGTACATTTTTTCCATCTGAATGCCGTACTGCTCTTCCACCTGCTTGGCTATCATCTCCTCCATGTATTCAAAGAGGGTGTCGTCGTCCATATCCTCCAGCATAGAGGCATATCCCGGGGAATACTCCAGTATGGCATCCTCAATATCCGCCCTGGTGGTATCCTCCATCTGCTCGTCTATCAGCTCCTGGACATAGTCATCTTCGGGAATACTCATATACTTCACATACAGCTCCGCCAGCTGCTCGTCGTCGGCAGCAGCGATATAGTCCCTGGCAGCCTGGGCTTTACGGCTGTCGGTGAGGGCCTCATCCTCCTTATCCAGGAAGGGCAATCCGTTAAACACATCCACTTCCGGATCTGCCAGCTGCTGCTGTACCAGCTCTTTTTGTGCAGCCTGCTCCACTACATGCTCCACCAGGCCGTGGGTATAGCCTATGGCCCCGGTCATCATGCCGGCGGTGGCATCCTCATTTTGGCGGATAATGCCCACGATCTTCAGCTCAAGGCCATTGTTGTACAGGGTGCGCAGCCCCAGATCCTCCTGGGTCAGGTCGGTATATTCCTCCTTTTCCTCATCCCACTTATATTGGTCGGCGGGGTATATATATCGGAAGGTGCGGCTGCAAATATCCTCATAGCTCCAGCTCTCCACTTCGCTTGTAAGGTCCTCCTGATCCATGAAGGTCTGCATATCATCCGCCAGGCTGCTGTTGGATTTCAACCCCAGGGCATAAAGCACCAGGTCGGAAACCTCGTTGTTCTTGTCTACCACCAGCACTACTTCGTCGTAATTCTCCGGCCATTTGCCATAGAGCACGTCGTACTGGTTTTTAACCATGGGGTTTACGGCCTCGCCGTTTTCCCCGGGCAGCATCTCCTGCCACACGTCCATCACCGAATACATCTGCCCGAATGTTGAGAAATAGGAGCTGTAGTCGCCTCCGAAAGTCTCGCTCATAGCAGTCTCCAGCAGGGCCACCACATCAGTCTTGACTATATTGTCGTCCACATCCCTGGCATAAATGTTCATATCCAGGTCGTAGGAATATTGTATGGTATCCACATAGGGGGAAATGTCAGTGTTGTCGCTCTCCAGATATTTCTTAAAGGCCTCCAGGTTATTGGTCTGGGTCTCGGCGGAGACCATGGAATTCATCATGTCGTACATGATGGTGCTGGAATAAACGGCGTCCTTTTCGTGCTGATTTTCCGCCGCCTGGGCCTGCACCCCCATGAGGGAGGTCATCATGCTGGACATGTCCATGCTCTCGGCCTGGATGGTTATGGGGTAACTGGCCAAGGTGTCCTTTTGAATTTTGTCTATATAAAGCTGTATTCCGTTGGACAGAGACATGATGAGGGCAATACCTATTATGCCTATGCTGCCGGCAAAGGCCGTGAGTATGGTGCGGGCCTTTTTTGTCATCAGGTTGTTGGTGGACAGGGCCAGGGCTGTAAAGAAGCTCATTGAGGTCTTTTTCCCGACACGCCCCTGCTTTACCTGTCCCTTGGAGTCGTAGGGGTCGCTGTCCCCCACCACCAGTCCGTCCTTCAGCTTTATGATGCGGCTGGCGTAGGCCGAGGCCAGTTCCGGGTTGTGGGTGACCATTATCACCAGCTTATCCTTGGAGATCTCCTTGAGGATATCCATTATCTGCACCGAGGTCTCCGAGTCCAGAGCGCCGGTGGGTTCGTCGGCCATAAGGATATCCGGGTCGTTCACCAGGGCCCTGGCGATAGCCACTCTCTGCATCTGGCCGCCGGACATCTGGTTCGGCTTTTTATAGAGCTGATCCCCAAGTCCCACCTTTTCCAGAGCCGCTTTAGCCCGAGCCTTGCGCTCGGCAGCTCCCACTCCGGAGAGGGTCAGGGCCAGTTCCACGTTGGACAGGACGTTCTGATGGGGTATGAGGTTATAGGACTGGAACACAAATCCCACCGAGTGGTTTCGGTAGGTGTCCCAATCCCCGTCGCTGAAATTTTTCGTGGAACGCCCGTTGATTATCAGGTCGCCGGAGCTGTACTGATCCAGCCCACCTATAATGTTGAGCAGTGTCGTTTTGCCGCAGCCGGAGTGGCCCAGTATGGCCACAAATTCGCTTTCCCTGAACTCCAGATCCAGACCCTTTAGGGCATGGACCACAGAGTCGCCTAAAATATAATCCTTCTTTATACCCCTGAGTTTAAGCATTCTTTTCCCTTCCATGCTAAGAATTTATTGACATGCAGGAGAAACTGCGCTAGAATAGACAAGCTATCGATAGGCTTCCGTAGCTCAGCAGGATAGAGCATCCGCCTCCTAAGCGGAAGGTCGCGCGTTCGAATCGCGCCGGGAGTGCCATACAGAGCCGTTATGCTCTGACGGGGACATCGGCTTTTGCCGGTGTCCTTTTTTTCCGGCTGATACAGAGCCAGCAGAAACTTTTTTGTATTTTATCACAGTTACTTAGCTTTGTCTTGTCCAAGCTCAAATATTAATCAACAATTTACAATTGGGTATTTTCGGAAATTTCTTTCATGAGGTGTGCCATGAAAAAGGAAAAAATCTTTAATATTATATATTCCGCTCTGGGGCTGCTCATCTCTGCGGCAATAGGTTTTCTGTGCGGTTACGCAATTTTGGAATATGTAGGAAAGTTGGGCAGCGGCTTGTCTCTGCCGCTGTATCTGCTGGCCCTGGCAGCGGGCCTGCTTGCCCTTGCCCTGGCAGTGATATTGCAGATCCTCATACATGAGGGCGGACACCTTATCTTTGGCCTCATTTCCGGTTACGGTTTTGTGTCCTTCCGGGTGGGCAGTCTGATGCTGCTCAAAGGGGAAAACGGCAGGCTAAGCTTCAAGCGCTATTTTCTGGCCGGTACAGCCGGTCAGTGCCTCATGTCCCCTCCCGACATTGAGGAAGACGGCTATCTGCCTGTGGGCCTTTACAATATGGGCGGAGCCATGCTCAACGCCATCGCCTCCCTGCTCTTTTTCTGGGCCTACTACCTCAGCAGCCGCACAGTCATCCTGCCCATGTTTTTCCTCTGCCTTGGAATAGTTGGCCTGGGTCTTGCGCTGATGAATGCCCTGCCTATGAAGCTCAGCGGCATATGCAACGACGGCTATAACGCCCTCACCTTGGGCAAAGACGAGGAAGCCCTCAACTCTTTCTGGAAACAGCTGAAAATGAATCAATACATGAGCCTGGGCCACAGGCTCAAGGAGATGCCGGAGCAATGGTTTTCCCTCTCCGACGGGGAGCAGGGAAACAATGTTCTGACTGCATCCACTGCCGTATTCCGTGCAAACCGCCTGCTGGATCAGCAGCGCCCGGAGGAGGCGGAACTGGCCATTGATTCTCTGTTGGCTAGCCCCGGAAATGTCCTCGGGCTCTACCTGGCTCTGCTTAAATGTGACAAACTATATCTCCGTGCAATTAAGGGTGACGTTCAATCCCCCGACAAAGCTACGGAAAAATTTATGGACAAAATGAAGTCATATCCCTCCGTTCTCCGCACCCGCTATGCCCTGTCCCTTGCCCAGGGCGACAGTCAAAAGGCAGAGGCATACAAGCAGCGCTTCCAGACCCTGAGTAAGGACTATCCCTATTCCGGAGAACTGAGGTCCGAACAGGAGCTCATGGAACTGGCGGAAAGCTCCCTCGCTTCTCTGTCGTCCCGAGTATCATCAATCTGATATGCAGAAAGAAAAAGCCGGCACAGTTCTGTGTCGGCTTCAAGTTTTCATAATTTTGTTTACATAATATTTGCTTCTTAATATTACGTTAATTTAATTGGAAAAGATTTTGCATTGCCCGGCACCGGAAAAGTGTGTAGAATCAAGGGCGAGGTGATGTCCTTTGAAACTTCGGGCAATCCTGCGCAGGATGCTCTCCATGTGTCCTGAAGCCTGGTACATATTCAAACGCTGCCTTCAGCTGTCCGCCTTCCTGATGCTGTGCGCCTTTGCGCTGCTGGTGGAATGGGGCGGCAGCATAATGGAGCGCTATGAACTGTATAAAACCGCCGTCTCCCTGATGGAGACGACCCAGGCCATACTGCTCATCGGGGTATTGGCCTCAGTGTGCATAGAGGACTTTCACAGCTGAAGCTCCATAAATTCATCCCGGCTCATAATGGCGTTGAGCACATCCAGCATGCCCTGGGAGCTGAGGCGCTCGGGCAATTCCAGCTTCCTCAGCAGTTCCATACGCAAAGCAGCGCTGTTATCTCCGCCGCTGAGCCCTTTTTTGTACAGATCAGCCTTTGTTATTTCGGCCCGCGCCTCCCGCTTATCCGGATTTTCAAAGGTGGCTCCGGCCCTTTTCAGCGCCTCCAGAATTATCTGAGGGCTCATGCCCTCCACCCCCAGCTTTCCCTCCCGGGAGGGGGCAGTCTTGCGCCGCTCCTTTCCATATACATCGGGGATGTAGGCCTGCTTTATGTGCTCCGGGGCTATGCAGCCTTTAAGGTGGTTTCTTATCAGAAAGCCCGCTGCATCAGAGTCGGTCATTATTATGAGGCCCAGGGTCTCGGCCAGTCTTTTAAGCAGGCTGCGCTTCTGCCCATCCTTAAATATTTGAAAACCGCCAGTCTCTATAATAAGCGCATCCACCACCTGGCTCAGGGTGTTTTTATCATAGCGGCCCTCCACTACGATGACCTCTTTAATCCTCTCCATCCGATTCACCTGCCGCTATACGCAATACGGCCTCTTTCAGCAGTTCCCTCTCGTCCTGGGAACTGCTTTTCATTTTATAGTCAGTCTCGGCACAGAGTTCCACCGCCCGTATGAGCTGTTCCAGAGTGAAGCCTTTGGCGGCGCCCAGCAGTTTCTTTGCCACATAGTCGGACTTGATTGCACACTCATCCGTCAGGTATTTGGTGCCCAGACCCTGGTCCAGGGCCAGCCTGGCAGCATAAAGCCTGCGCATCTGCATACCCAGCATGGCCAGCATGGCGATAGGCTCATTATTCTTGTCCGACAGCAGTTCCGCCAGGACCGACAGTGCGCTGTTATATTTCTTTTGAGCAATGTATTCCGTCATGTCAAAAATGACCGCCTCAGGCACATGGTTGGCCACTGCCTCCACATCCCCAATGGTCACCCTTTCACCCTTGGCATAGGCGGCAACCTTCTCTATCTCCGGAATAAGTCCGCTCATCAGTTCACCGCTGATAAAAATAAGCCTCTGAGCGGCATCCAGTTCTATGCTTTTGCCTGCCGCAGCAAAGCGGCGCACCAGCCAGTCTGTGAGCTGTCCCTGGGATTGGTTGGTAAACTTCAGCTCCTTTGAATGCTGGCGCAGGGCCTTTACGCTTTTCAGCCTTCCGTCCGGCTCATAATTCGGCCCCAATATAAAAGCTATCACGCAGTAATCAGGCACATCCTTAAGCAGCTTTTCCAGAGCTTCGCTGTCCTTTATCTTGTTCACGTCTACATCCCGAAGTTCAATAAAGCTGCGCTCCGTCATAAAGGGCAGGGCATCCGCGGCCAGGCGCAGCCGGTCGATATCCAGTTCCGGCCCGTCCATGCGGTGGTAGCTGAAGCTGTCTTCCCCCTCCGGCAGGGATATTTTCTTCAGCTCCCTCAGGTATTGCTCTCTCAGGTAATCTTCCGGCCCCCAGAGCAGATAGACCCTCTCCGGTCCCTTCTGTCTCAGCTCGCGGATTGCGGCATAATAATTCAGTTTTTCCTCATTTTTTCCGTATTTCTTCGCCAATTCCCTATCTCCTGTTAAGCTGATATACGT
>CALWWB010000051.1 GCA_944385175.1 uncultured Oscillospiraceae bacterium
AAGGAGCATGTGGCGTGCCACATGCTCCTTCTTCTTAGGTCTTCTTTTGTTCTACCCCAACTATTGACATTGAACCTGAAAAAAGTCGGAGCAAGCGATATAAAGCTTGCTCCGACGTGGTGCGGGTAACAGGGGTCGAACCTGCACGCCTCTCGGCACGAGAACCTAAATCTCGCATGTCTGCCAATTCCATCATACCCGCAATTATCAATATTTTAAAAGCCTATTGCACATGCAATAGGCTTTTATGGAGCGGGCAACGAGGCTCGAACTCGCTACCTCCACCTTGGCAAGGTGGCGCTCTACCGGATGAGCTATGCCCGCATCAGCAACGATGGTTATTTTACCACAGTTTGCCGATTTGTCAATACCTTTTTTTAATTATTGACCACTATTACGGTACAGAGATTCCCCGGTACACTTTGGATAGGAGGCCACATCCCAGCGGTAGTTGCCCCAGAAACCCTCATCATTTTTCAGGAAGCTGCCTTCCAATCCGGAACGGATACATTCTGAGGCATCCACATGATAATAACTGCCGTCTACCTTTACTATATTCCAACAATAGTCCTCCCAAAACAGCTGGCCGTATACGATGTAGCAGTCCAGATCCAGCTGGCGGCACAGCTCAACATAGGCAAAGGCCATTCCTTCACTGTTGGCCTGGTGGTTAACCAAGGCAGCGTAGGCAGTATTGTCACTGTCGTTGTCGGTCAAACTGCAGTTGTCAATCAGATACTGGCATGCCATCAAGGCCCGCTGATACTCATCTAGGCTGGAAATATCCACATTGCTGAATGCATCAATGGCCTGGAGAGCCGCCATACGCTGTTCCAGTTCTTCGGATGTTAGACCATAGTTTATACTGATCTCATACAGACGCTGGGAACCTGTGCCGCTGTACATAGTTACGCTTGCCTGAGGTTCCCTGGGCACCAGCGTGGGATTCTCTCTGTAGATCTTCGTCAGGAGCATCTCAATATCCTCAGCGGAATAGGAGCTGCTGCTCACCAGAACCACCAGATTTCTGTCCCGATTTTCCAGAGCCTCTTCCAATCTGCTCTCGATTCCATAGCTGAAGGGCAGATGTATTATGTTATCGGCACTCTCACAGAAGCTGGAATAGTTTATATATACGTTCGCTTCGTTGGTAGTGACGATCTTTGTCAGCTCATAGGCAATATTTTCAACACAGTAGGCGCAAAGGGCATCCTGGGTACGCACTTGCCAGCAGGCGCTGGCCATATCCTCCAAAAGGTCGCCTTCGTAGGAGGAGTCAAACACCACCCGCCCCTCAGTCTCACCGGCATAGGCAAAACGCAGTATGGCTTGTTTAAGACCGTTAAAATTTCTAACGGTTATTTTGTCACTGCTGATGTAGCTCTCCTGTTCTGTGATCTCATATTCGTTAACAGAGAGATATTCCTTATTATACAAGCCCGAGCAGCCGCAGAGGCAAAGTGCGGCGGCCGCACTCAATATCAGCGCTGTCGTTTTGCTATACATAGGCCCTCCCCTGCTTTCTCAGTTGTTCTCCTTGATACTCTCGAAGCCGTTTCCGAACACATTCTTGGCATCGGAGACGATAAAGAAAGCGTTTTCATCCAGAGTCCTGATAATGCGGCGTATTTCGGCTATCTGCTGGCGCTTGATAACGCACATGATCACTTGTTTCTCTTTTCCGGAATAAGCTCCCCGCCCGTCCAGAATAGTAACGCCCCGATGCATGTGTCCTGAAATAATCTCATGGGAGATGTCGCTGCTCTTTTCGCTGATGATATAGCAGATGCAGGAGTTGTCTATGCCATAGAGTGCAAGGTCTATGACCTTGCTCACAACAAACATGGCAATCACCGAATACATGGCGCTCTCATATTTATTAAGTATGATTGCATATGCAGTAATAATTGCGGCGTCAATGAGAAGCAATATGGTTCCCAGGTTCATATGCGGGTTTTTCATACGCAGCATCTTGGCCACGATATCCACACCGCCGGTGGTGCTGCCCACATAGTAAATGACACCCAAGCCAATGCCCTTAAACACGCCGCCTATAACACTGGCCAGCATGGGATCATTAGTAAGTACTATGTTAAACATGGCAAACAGGTCCACAAAAGCGGAGCTCAAGGCCATGCCCACAAGGGAGCTTATGAGAAAGTCCAGTCCAAAGTATCTCCAAGCCACAATAAAAAGCGGTATGTTAAGAATAATAGTCATTACGCCTACAGGCACCGGCATGAGCTTATTGAAGATCATAGCCACACCTACAATGCCTCCGGAGACGATATCGTTGGGATACATGAAAAACTGGAAACCCACAGCATAAATCACACAACCGATAACAATGACCAGGTATTGAATAACGCGCCTGAAGATAATGCTGTTCTTCATATGAGTTTTAAAGCTGTCCATAAGCCATCCTAATACATTAATCATCCATCAGCGAAAGCTGCTGTTCAGTCCTGTCTTCTGCTTTTAGAATTGCTCCCGCTCCCGGGAGGTTCTTTACGCGGTATCTAGATACATTTGTTATTGAGCTGTCGGCAAGGGGCAGTGCCTTTACCAAGCTGCGCTTGGCTTTCAGGCTCATAACCGCCACCCCCTGAGTAGTGCGGCTTGTCTTGACTTGGAGCTGGGAAGTGTTAAATACCAGCACCCTGTCGTCGCTGGAGTAGCAGGCAATGTCCATTTCCTCCCGCAGTACCGTCACTGATACAACAGGGCTCTTGTCGGAATAGGCATTGACAAGCTTGCGTCGGTTAGTCTTTGTCTCATAGGCAGCCATATCGATTCTGGCGGCCTTTCCGTTTTCAAATATAAGCAGCAGATTTTTGGAATAGTCTCCCGGGTCCACCATGGATATGATGTTCTCTCCCTCATCCAGCTGCAATCTGCTGGGTAGATAAATGCCCAGCACGGAGGCTTTGACATCCTCAAAGTCCGCCACCTTTGCCTTGTATATCTGCTGCCTGTCTGTGAGGAAAAGGAGTTCTCCCCTGTTGGCGGCTTCAAAGCTGAGGTTGAGGCTGTCCCCTTCCTTATACTTTTGCTCGGAACTCATACGCAGGGATTGGGCAGTAATTTTCTTGAAATAACCCTCTTTGGACAGGAAGAGGCTTACCGGGTAATCCTCCACTTGCTGTTCCTCGTCAAACTCTTCTATTTCATCGGCGTATACTATACCGGTCCTTCTGGGGCTGGGGAACTTCTTCAGTATCTGTCTCAGCTCATCAATGATGATGGCTTTTATCTTGCGGCGATTATTGAGAGTATTCTCCAGCTCCTCTATCTCCTGTTCCAGCTCCCCGGTTTCATTGGTGCGTTTGAGGATATATTCCCGGTTTATATTGCGCAGTTTGATCTCCGCCACAAATTCCGCCTGAATCTGGTCGATGCCAAAGCCCACCATCAAATTGGGCACCACATCTTCTTCCAGTTCCGTCTCACGGATGATGGCTATGGCCTTGTCTATATCCAGCAGGATACGCTGAAGTCCTTTCAGCAGGTGGAGCTTGTCTCTCTTTTTGTTCAGCTCAAAAAACACCCGGCGGCGTATACACTCCATACGCCAGGCCGTCCACTCCTCCAGAATCTCCCCTACGCCCATCACCTTGGGATTTCCGGCAACAAGGATATTGAAATTGCAGGGGAAAGCCTCCTGTAAGGGAGTCAACTTGAAAAGCTTCTGCATAAGCTTTTCCGGGTCGGTCCCTCTTTTCAGATCAATTGCAAGCTTAAGTCCGGACAGGTCCGTCTCATCCCGCATATCGTTTATCTCTTTAACCTTGCCGGACTTGATCAACTCCGCCACTTTATCGATTATGGCTTCAGAGGTAGCGGTATAGGGTATCTCATATATTTCGATAATGTTTTCTTTAGGAATAAAACGCCAGCGTGAGCGCACCTTGAAGCTGCCCCGGCCCGTGCGATAAATATTTTCCATGGCACTGCGGTCATAGATTATCTCTCCCCCTGTGGGGAAATCCGGCGCAGGCATGGTAGATAGCAGGTCGTGCTCAGGGTCTCTAAGATATTCAATGGTGGTTTGGCATACCTCGCCCAAGTTGAAGCCGCATATCTGGCTGGCCATGCCTACGGCAATACCCATATTGGCTGAGACCAGGACATTTGGAAATGCGGTGGGAAGCAGCGCCGGCTCCTTCATACTGCCGTCGTAGTTGTCCACGAAGTCTACCGTGTCCTTGTCTATATCACGGAATAGCTCTGCGCATATACAGGAAAGCTTCGCCTCTGTGTAACGAGAGGCAGCATAAGACATGTCACGGGAATAAACTTTACCGAAATTTCCCTTGGAATCGACAAAGGGTGTAAGCAGCGCCTGATATCCGGTGGACAGGCGCACCATAGTCTCATATATCGCCGCATCCCCGTGGGGGTTAAGCTTCATCGTCTGGCCCACAATATTGGCGCTCTTGGTACGGCCTCCGCTCAGGAGTCCCATTTTAAACATAGTATACAGTAGCTTGCGGTGGGAGGGCTTAAAGCCGTCGATCTCGGGTATGGCCCTGGAAACGATCACGCTCATAGCATAGGGCATGTAATTAGTCTCCAGCGTCTCCGTGATAGGCTGCTCCAGAATCTCCGAACGCAGTCCCACTACATTGGGGTTATCAAATTTTTTCTTTTCCTCGATTTTCTTCTTTGCCATTTTTTACTCACTTATCTGTTCTTGCTGCTTTTCATTTTTTTGCCGGTGACAAGATTCCTGTGGCAGCGGGGACACGATTTGATAGCCATTACCCCCAGGAAAATGACCTTGTGACAGTTAGGGCATCGGCAGTACTTGAAAATAAGGGCAATGCTGGTAACAAACAATACCACGGTCATGCACATAAAAATGACCTGGACATATGAATATTGGGGCGTGAGCAGACTCACGGCACACCCCACTGCCGTAGCCACTAAAAGTATCCTGAGCCTGTCGCGTCCGTATACGAAATCATTCTCATACTTCTTCATTTTGCTGTTTCCTCTCTCTTTATGAAATGTCAGCCATGTCCAGGTATTTATATCCAAATTGGGCTATGTGGCTCTTTCTGCCCTCCAGGTTGTCTCCCAGCAGCAGTTCAAAGCTCTGGGCCATGAGCTCGGCTTCCTCCGGCATGACTTTTATAAGTCTCCTGGTCTCTGGGTTCATGGTGGTCATCCACATCATGTCCGGATCGTTTTCACCAAGGCCCTTGCTGCGGTTGATGCTGGCCTTGGCACCCTTAAGGCTGTCCACTATTTCCGCCTTTTCCCGGTCGGAATAGGCAAAATAGGTCTTGCCTTTGCTCTCTATCTCATACAGCGGTGACTCTGCAATGTATACATAGCCTTCCTGAATAAGAGTGGGAACCAAGCGGTATAGCATGGTGAGGATAAGGGTCCTTATCTGGAAGCCGTCCACATCGGCATCGGTGCAGATAATTACCTTGTTCCAGCGGAGATTATTTATATCAAAACTGGACAGATCTTTTGTATGCTTGTCCTTGACCTCCACACCGCAGCCCAGCACCTTTATGAGGTCTGTTATTACATCGCTCTTAAATATGCGCACATAATCGGCCTTAAGACAGTTGAGTATCTTACCGCGCACCGGCATAATGCCCTGAAATTCTGCGTCTCTTGAGAGCTTGCAGGCGCCCAGAGCGGAATCGCCCTCCACAATGTAAATCTCCCGTCGGTCTACATCCCGGCTGCGGCAGTCCACGAATTTCTGCACCCGGTTGGAGATGTCTATACTTCCGGAGAGTTTTTTCTTCATACCCTGGCGGGCACGCTCCGCAGTCTCCCGGCTGCGCTTATTTATCAGTACCTGTTCGGCAATTCTGTCTGCTTCCGGCTTGTTCTCTATAAAATAGATTTCCAGGTTGGTCTTAAAAAACTCTGTCATGGCCTGCTGGATAAATCTGTTGTTTATGGCCTTCTTTGTCTGGTTTTCATAAGAGGTCTGGGTGGAGAAGCAGTTGGTCACCAGTACAAGGCAATCCTGTATATCCTGGAACTTCACCGGGTTTTCATTTTTCTGGTATTTGCCTATTTTCTTTATGTAGGCATCTATGGCAGATACAAAGGCGCTTTTGACCGCCTTATCTGGGGCACCGCCGTTTTCCAGCCAGGAGGAGTTGTGATAATATTCCAGGACGCTGGCGTCCTTTGAAAAACAGAAGGCCGCTGAGAGCTTTACCTTGTATTCCGGCTTGTCCTCTCTGTCCCTGCCCTTTCGCTCGGCCGATATGAATTCCGGCTCTGTCAGGGGCTTTGTGCCGGAAAGCTCTTTCACATAGTCCATTATACCGTTTTCATAGCAGTAATCCCGGACTTCAAACTTGCCATTTTTTTCCAGGCGCAGCCGGAAGGTTACACCCGCATTGACCACTGCCTGCCGATGAAGCACATCATCAAAGTATTCTTCTGGGATATTTATATCGGTAAACACTTCCAGATCCGGCTTCCAGCGGATAGTGGTTCCGGTTTTTTTCCGGTCTGCAGGTTCCACTATCAGTTCGTGGCCTTTTTTGCCGCAGACTTTCCCTTTCTTAAAGTGAAGCTGATATTTGTTTCCGTCCCGGCGTACTGTGACATCCATATATTCCGAGGCATACTGAGTAGCACAGGAGCCCAGTCCGTTGAGTCCCAGGGAGTATTCATAATCCCCGCCGCTGCTGTTTTGATACTTACCTCCGGCGTATAGTTCGCAGAAGACCAGTTCCCAGTTGTAGCGCTTCTCGTTGGCGTTCCAGTCCACAGGGCAGCCCCTGCCAAAGTCCTCCACCTCAATGGAATGATCTTCAAAGTAAGTCAGGGTTATAAGGTCCCCGTGTCCCTCCCTAGCCTCATCAATGGCGTTGGACAAAATTTCAAATACTGCGTGCTCGCAGCCATCCAAACCGTCAGAGCCAAAGATGACCCCGGGACGTTTCCTGACTCTGTCCGCTCCCTTCAGCTGTGAAATGCTGTCGTTACCGTACTGTGTATTGCTGCTCATATATGCTTTGACCTTTCAAATACCATATCTAGTGCATTATAACCCTATTTTATCCAATATATTATAACACAAAAACTGTAGATTTCAAGGGCTGAGAGTCGGCAGAAGATTGGAATAAATTAATTAACTAAATAATAAGCATAAAATAAGTTCCCAATTCGCGGCATATAATAATGCAAAAGGCGGACTGCCACCGGCAGTCCGCCCCGCGGACGATATTTTCTTTTTACGGGAAAACTCTCGCACCGCTTGACAATTTCCCGTTTTAGATGTATCCATATATACATATGGCGCACCATCCGACGGTTTCTCTCTCTTACCGCCCGGGCTCTTGTCTGGTTCTATTATCTGCGCCTTATCAAAAAATACTCAGGCATTTTTTGCCTGTACCCGTGAAAGGAACCCACATGGAAACAATGTCTATCCTGCTTATGCTGGCAGCAGTTGTGCTGTCCGTGGTTATCCTCTTTAAAATTTTGGCGGCGCCCATAAAGCTGGTTTTCAAGCTGCTGCTAAACGCCCTTTGCGGTTTTCTTCTGCTTATTGTAGTAAACATCATAAGCGGTTTCTTCGATTTCTCCGTTGAAATCAATTTAATCAACGTTCTTATCGCCGGCTGCTTTGGAATTCCGGGCGCTCTGCTTTTAGTATTATTGAAAATTTTATTTTGAAAATTGTTTTACAAAGAAAATCTCCCGCCTGTAAATTGGATCAAAAACTTACAGGCGGGAGATTTTTGTCAATATTTGCTCTGCAAAATCAGCTTTTGCATCTCCGGGCTATTAAAAGCGGCTACAGTGGTTTTTGAATTCACCGGCAGGGTATCTCCATCCAGGGTACATATACAGCCTCCTGCCTCCTGAAGTATGACCCGGGCGGCATTGTGATCCCAGGGGGCAGAGCGGGTAGTAACAAACATGTCTGCCTCCCCTGCCGCTACCTGGCAGAGTTCCAGCGCAACTGAGCCAAGGCTCCTTACAGCTCTTACATCCCTGGCCAGCTTCAGCATTCGTTCTCTGTGGGGATGAATTTCGAGAAAAGTATATTGTATACAGGGTGTCGTCAGTAGAAGGTCGGAAATCTCCCTGCGTTGAGAAACACATATTGCCTCGCTGTCACGCCAGGCTCCGCTGCCCTTTTTTGCCCAGTACAGGCTGCTGCGCTCTACATCCAGAACCAGTCCAAAAAGGGGCTGTTCCCCTTCCCAGCAGCCTATTGACACCGCATAACTGCGCCGCTGGTTCACAAAATTTGTAGTGCCGTCTATCGGGTCGAAATACCACACTACAGCATCCAGGCTGCCCGGCTCCTCCGGATACTCCTCCCCCAGCACCCTATCCTGAGGAAAGGCATCCAGTATCTCCCGGCGCAGCATTTGCTCAATCTTTCTGTCCCAACAGGTCACCAAATCCTGGTGTCCGGTCTTTCTTTGCACTTCGGTTTTGTCCAGGGAGCACTGACGCAGAGCGGCCCCGGCTCTGATAATTGCACTCTTTGCCAATTCAAACCGCTCCATTATCCACCTTCTTTCCCGCTGCCTTCCGGCATTAATCAAAACATATCCGGTCATGTATGTCAAGCTCAGGCTCAGTAGAGAATTTTCATATGACCTGGGCAATCCAGTTTGACCGGGCTGTATTTCTGTATATACCTGGCTGTCAGATCCGGCATTTCTATGCCGCCCCGCCAGAGTACCGGGCAAGTTCTCAGCACTTCGTAACCTCCGGTTCCGGTTGCACGGTAATTACTGGTACATAAACGGTACTTTTTATCTCCCAGTGGGCTGCCGTCGGGCAGGCTAAGTTCCACCACCCGTTCTCCCACAGGGCGCCGCAGATCCAGAGTATAGTTGAGCCCGGCATAAAAATCATAGTTATAGTGCTCCACCTTCGGCAGCAAAAAGGTCCGGGATATCTCAATGCCCTTTTGACTCAGGCTGAAATATTCGGCACAGCGCTCCAGGCAGCGGCGGATCACTTCCTCCGTCACCTCCAGCACTACCAGGGTATTGGCAAAGAGATAGGCGGCGGTCACGCCCCGCATGGTCACGGGGGAACTCAGGCCCACCGGCTCGTTACCAAGGCTGGTACAGGAGAAGTCGGCGCCTGTGGCATCCAGCTGTACCTGATTAAAAAGGTCGGCCACCCGGCTTCCCCTAAGGGCTGCTTCCAGCTTAGCCTCAGGGGCAACATCCTTTTCCAGCAAACCTATGGGTTTGTCCAGCCAATGCTGCACCGTCTGCTCCAGAGGCAGCAATTTCTCCCAGGGCTGAGAGCTATGCTCCCTGCCTATTGGGAGCAGACGGGAGCTTAACTCAAAGCCCGCCTCCCCCTCTTCGGCCGAAAGCTCAGCATAGGCCCACGCATTGGCCGGAGGCTGGAGGGCATAGCTGCCGTAAACTTGCCGCCCCTCCACTGCCATATGCTGGTGGCCGGTGAGCAGAATATCAAAATCCAGCTCCCGGGCTATGCGGCAAGCAATATTTTCCCCGCTGTCCGACAGCAGTCTGCCGGTCTGCAAGTCTTCCTCAAACCCTCCATGATAAATACATACGGAAATATCACACTGGTTTTTCATACTCTCCAGCGCATCCCTGGCCGCCTGGAAGGCATCTGTTACCCGCAATTTTTCCAAGTTTTGTGGCTGCTCCCAAATATTCACATAGTCTGTCACGATTCCGGTAATACCTATACGCAGCCCGTTTTCCAGCTCATGTACGGCCCAGGGGCGCAGTTCCAGTTCTCCCTCCAGATCCAGCACATTGGCGCAGAGACACGCTGCATTCATCCCCCGGATATAATCCCTCAGTGTATTATATCCAAAGTTGAAGTCGTGGTTGCCCAGAGTGTAGTAATCCAGGCCCAGAGCATTAAAGCTCTCGGCCACGGGATGCAGGGGAAATTTCCCGCTGTTTTCTATATAGTATTGGGACAGAGGCGTGCCCTGCAGGGAATCTCCCCCGTCCAGTATCAGGGTATTCCCGTCCTTTGACACTTGAGCCGCCAGTGCCAGCAGTCCGCCGGGAGCCGGAGCCTTGGCAGCATAGTCCACGGGGAAAATATGGCCGTGGGTATCAGAGGTAAATATTATTTTCAAACTTCTTTTCATATTCAGCCTCTTGCCAGCTTGACCCTTATCTTTGTGGAGATCCACTCCACTATCAGTACCAGTACGATCAGCCCGGCCAGAATGGCCCCGGCTTCCTCCCAACGGTAGGCATTCATGGCAAATATCAGAGGTGCACCTATGCCGCCTGCTCCCACCAGGCCCAGCACCGTGGCGTCCCGGAGGTTGATGTCAAAACGGTATATGGCCGTGGAGGCGAAGTTCGGCATGAGCTGAGGCAGTATGCCGTAGCGTATCTTCTGCCAGGTGGTGCAGCCTGCCGCATCCAGAGATTCCAGCACCCGCACATCCAGATCCTCTATGGCCTCTATATACATTTTGCTCACCATGCCCACTGAGCACAGAGACATCGTGAGAAGCCCTGCAAAAGCACCGGGTCCGGTGACCCGAATGAACATAAGGCCGTAGACAAAGGCGGGCACAGTGCGTATGGCCATGATAATGATGCGCCCGATAAAAGCCACGGGCTTTGGCGTCAGGTTTGAAGCGGAGATAAAGGCCAGGGGGATGGATATTATGGCCCCCACAATGGTGCCCAGAAAAGCTATGCACATGGTCTCCAGCAGCAGGTACAGTACCCCCTGCTTTGTGAGATTGAATAGCAGCCGGGTATCGGGGTGGAAGATACCGGAGAGGATATTTGCAGCTATCTTTGCGCCGCTCTGGGTGGTTCCCGCAGTCTCCACGGCGGTGCCGCTCCAGACAAGCAGAGCAATCACCACCAGGGCCACGGTGAGCTCAAATACCCAGGGCTTGGGCCGCTGCTCATAGGCCTGCTGTATACGTTTATCCATAAGGCAGAGCCCCCTTTAAACCAGCCGCTTTCTGGCGGCCCGGCTGATAGTCTCGATAATGAATACGGTGACAAAGAGGGCAAGGAGTATCATGCCCACGCTGGCATATTCCCTCCAGCCGATCTTCTCATTAAGTATGAGGCCCAGGCCGCCGGCTCCCACATAACCCAGTATGGAGGCATAACGCACATTTCCCTCAAAGCAGAACAGGCAATTGGAGAGATAGGATGGCAGCACTTGAGGCACGATGGCGCTGACAAATGCCCGGGCCTTTGTGGCCCCCATGGCCTCCATTGCCTCAAAGGGGCCCATATCCACCGTCTCTATTTCCTCATACAGTATCTTGCCTATATAGGCAAAGGTGAATACGGCAATGGCCGTGGTGCCTGCCAGAGTGCCCAGGCCGAAGATATAAGTGGCGATAAGGGCGGAGACGAGGGTGGGCAGAGTGCGAATTATGCTGAGCAGCAGTCTCATGGCCGCCACAACGATTCGATTGTGGATAATATTGGTGGAGGCCAGCATGGCAAAGGGCACCACCAGCACAGAGCCGATGAATGAGCCCAGCAGGGACATCTTTATTGTATCAAAAAGGGGTTTCCATATCTGGGGCATATAGTCCCAGCGGGGCGGGATCATATCCCCAAGAATTACAAAAAACTCCTTTATACGGGTGATCAGCACAGTCATGTCAAAGCCGGTTACCTTGACGGAAATTACGGACATGGCGAGAAATATCACTACAATAAGAGGCGCCCGGGAGCAGGGCTTTTTTACCTGCTTGCCGTTGGGCAGCGTCAGGGTCTTGGGGGGGAATATCCTGTCATAGAGCTTCATGCCGTCTCCTCCTGTCTGCCCTGATAAATGGAATCCAGCACCTCCTGATCTACTCTGTTCACCGGCCCGTCATATACTATTTCCCCGGCCCTGATCCCCACCACTCTGTCGGCGTATTGGAGGGCCAGTTCAACATGGTGGATATTGATGAGCACACTGATATTCATTTCCTTGTTGATGCGCTTAAAGTCGTCCATTACCTGCTTTGCCGTCACAGGGTCCAGGGATGCAACCGGCTCATCGGCCAGGATTATCTGGGGATTCTGGGCCAAGGTACGGGCCAGGGCAACGCGCTGTTGCTGGCCGCCGGAGAGCTGGTCGGCCCGGACAAAAGCCTTGTCCAGAATGCCCACCTTATCCAGAGCCTCCAGGGCCTTCATTTTCTCCTCCCTGGTAAAGACGCCGAAGGTGGCCCGCCACCAGGGCAGATCGGGGACAAAGGCCGTGAGCACGTTCTTGATAACCGTTGTACGGCTGATGAGATTGAAGGACTGGAAAATCATGCCTATGCGCCGTCGGAAAGAACGCAGGTTTTTCCCGTGGAGGCTCATCACATCGGTGCCGTCCACGGTGAGTGTACCGGATGTGATATCATGCATCCGGTTTATGGTGCGTATGAGGGTGGACTTACCGGCTCCCGACAGGCCTATTATGGCCACGAACTCCCCCTGTTCTATGCTCAGGTCGATATGCTTAAGGGCCTCGAAGCCGTTAGGATAGCGCTTGCTCACATTTTTAAATTCAATCATCCTTGCATCTCTCCATTCCAAAGGAGGGAGGGAAGCGTCAGGCTCCCTCCCTCATTCAGATATATCTATTTTACTTTATTCAGGATGCGCTGTTGAGGGTCTGGATCATCTCCTGGGCGGCCCGCTCGGAATCATAGTCGGAGGACTGGGCGGGCAGGTAGCCGTTGTGGCTGTATATGGCGATGACGGCCTTGCCCTCCTCGGTGTTGCCGATGTTGATGAAGGCCTCGGACAGGGCAGCTTTAAAGGCGTCGTCCATAATGGGAGAGGTCTTGCTGACGCTGATGGTATCGTTGTAGATTGCAGGGGTGACACCGATTACTGCAGTGTCGTCCCAGATGCTGTTGGTCATGGCATATTCGCCGGTCCACTCGTCTTCATAGTCGCGGCGGGCGTCGGCATAGGTGCACAGCACATCCACCTGGCCGGAGGCCAGACGGGCAAAAGCACTGCCGTAGGAATCGGACTGGACGGCGTGGGGCAGCTCGGTGATGTTTTTACCGAAGTTCTCCTGGAGCCAGAGAGAGGGATAGATATATCCGGCGGGAGAGGAGGAGTTGGCCACACTCCAGTTGGCACTGCTCACGTCCTCCCAGGTCAGGGCCTCACCGGCATTGACCTTGGCGGCCAGCTCCTGACCCTTCTCGGAGGGACCGGCTATCATCAGCGCGCGGTAGCTGGTGACCTGCTCGGTGGTGGGCTCGGTGGGTGCATTGTCGTTCCAGTCTTTGGCGCTGTCAGAGTCGATAGACAGGCCGTCACGGGTGGCAGTGAGCAGTACGTCGCAGCCGTCGTCATAGAGCACATAGGTGCCGCCGGGGATCAGGCCAACGTCGGCAGTGCCGGCAGCCATCGCCTCACCAACAGCCTCATAGCTGGTACCAACCGTGATATCCACAGTGCCTATATCGTAGCCCAGCTTTGCAAGTTCAGTGGTGAGAAGTTCCTTCAGAGGCTCGGTGGCAGTAATGATTTCATCGGGTTCACGGGAGGGTACAAAGGCGACGCGCAGAGTATCAATGGCAATGTTTTCAGCGGGAGCTTCCGCCTCAGTACCGGCAGTCTCACCGGCAGCTTCCGGGGCTTCCTGGGCGGTCTCGGGCTCGCTGCTCTGGCCGCAGCCGCACAGCAATCCCACGCACAGCACGCTCACCAACAGGAGAGCAACCAATTTTTTCATACTTTTTCCTCCTTCTGTTGCATACATCTTAAACTTTTATCTATTGTAAGAGAATCTGTCTCTTGCAATCACATAGAGGAATTCAGGCCGTGTCGCCTATCTTCAGGTGGGTGGGCACCATAACTGTCACAGCCTGGCTGCGTTTTTGCCGTATGCGGCCGAAAAGCAGTTCCATGGCATTTTCCCACACATAGTCCGGATACATCTCCAGGCAGGTGCCTGTGGGCCACTTGCTCTCCAGAGTCTGCACGTCCTGATAAATGATTACCGCCACATCCTTTGGTATGCGTACACCCAGCTCCCGGAAAGCTTCAAGAGCCCCTTCGGCCACCTCGTCGCTGCCCAGCAGCATGGCCTCTGCCAAAGCATTATCCTCCACAGCTTTCTTTGCCAGGGTATAGCCGCTTTCCTTGCTCATCTCTCCTACATGGAAAAGCCTGGAGTCATAGGCCCCTCTGCTCTCCAGGATACGTTGGAGCCCGGCCAGACGGTGGCCGCCTATACGCCCGTTCACACCGTCATATATGCCGCCAATATAGCCCACACCGGTGTACTGCTTTTTGTCCAGCAGGTAGCTGACCACCTGCTCCATGCCCCGGTCGAAATCCACCTGGACCTGGTCAAATTCATAGCTCTGCCGGTCGGAATTTACAAATACGATGGCAAAGGACAGGGAGCGGAGGAAATCCACCTCAGCCTCATTAAAGACTCCCAGAGCGATAACCCCGTCAACTCTCTGTACCTGTCCGAATACCAGGCGCTCAAAGCTCACCTCATACTCGTCGGTCATCATCTGCACCAGGCAGGACAGGGAAGACAGACGCACATTGTGCCTGTCCGGACGGACGACGCGCCAATCCGCCACGCCTATGACCAGATGCTTCTTGTGCTCCGCCGCCTTGCGCTGCCGGGGAGATACATATCCCAGGGAGTGGGCGGCCTGGAATATCCTGGCCCTGACCTCGGGGCTGACGGATATATTATCATCCTTGTTAAGCACCCTAGACACCGCAGCAGCGGAGACTTGGGCAGCCTCTGCTACATCCTTTATGGTTGCCATATCGCCCCTCCTCAGCCAACAGTTTCATAATTCTTTAAATTCATTATAAACAAGCCCTCCTTTGAAGTCAACATTTTTTACTAAATTTTTACTCAAAAATTAATTTTGCTTGAGTTATTGGAGATATCTCCTGAGGCTGCGGCCATCAGCGCCTATAAACCACAGGTATCCCCGCCCTGATATGCCGTTTTATTGCCACTCTACCGACAGTCGGTTGCTTTTTTCCTACCGGCGGATATGATATATCCAGAACATTTGGGAGGCAAAACATGTATGAAATTGATAAAGCCCAGTTCGGCAGGTTTGTTGCTGAACTGAGGCGGGAG
This sequence comes from uncultured Oscillospiraceae bacterium, assembly GCA_944385175.1. Classification (GTDB taxonomy): domain Bacteria; phylum Bacillota; class Clostridia; order Oscillospirales; family Oscillospiraceae; genus Limivicinus. The sequence goes on from CALWWB010000051.1 coordinate 15,067, forward strand.
AAAAATTATACTCAGAAGCAGCTTGCGGAGCTGCTGTGCATATCCGACAAAGCCGTATCCAAATGGGAGCGGGGGGGTTCACTTAGATAAAGATACCACATCAATCCCACGCTGACTTTTGCTCAACCGATACAGCCGGAGGGCTGGAT
>CALWWB010000052.1 GCA_944385175.1 uncultured Oscillospiraceae bacterium
CTATGAGATAATCGTGGACATCAACGGCTTCAAATGGATGATACAGACCACTGACTTTGTGGATGTAGACGAACACATCGGCCTGTTTATCGAGCCCGACGCCATACACATCATGAAAAAGTCCGAGTATTCCGGCATGTTTGGTGACTATTCCTCCTTCTCCAACGAGCTGGATGAGCTCAGCGACGCAGAAAGCGAGAGCGCAGAATGAAGAGATATGCTCCCAGCCAGCGCAGCCTGCTTCACAAGCTGGTGCTGGCCCCCTACTCCATATGGGCGGCGCTGTTCATTCTGGTGCCCCTGGCCTTTGTGGCCTATTACGCCTTTACCGACTCGAACTTCAACTTCACTTTTGAGAATATAAGCCGTTTCTTTACTGCGACCTCCGTAATAAGCGACGGGGAGAGCACCCGGGAGGTCTACACCTACCTGCTTATCTTTGCCCGCTCTCTGAAGCTGGCGGTGATATCCACCTTTATCTGCCTGCTTATGGGCTACCCCATGGCCTACATCATGTCCCGGGCCAGCAGTCGCACCCAGAAGGTACTGGTCACTCTCATAATGATACCCATGTGGATGAACTTCCTCATCCGCACCTACGCCTGGATGACCATTCTCCAGGACACCGGCATTCTCAACGGCCTGCTGGGTTTTATCGGCCTTGGGCCCATGCACATCATCGGCACCGAGTCCGCCGTGGTTATCGGCATGGTGTACGACTATTTTCCCTATATGATACTGCCCATCTACTCCGTGATGGCAAAAATGGACATCAAGCTCATAGAGGCCGCCCGCGACCTGGGCTGCAACAGTCTGGGCGTACTGCGCCGGGTCATCTGGCCCCTGAGCCTTCCGGGAGTCATCTCCGGTGTTATCATGGTGCTCATCCCTTCCATCAGTACCTTCTACATTTCCCAGAAACTGGGCAACGGCAAGTTCTATCTGATAGGCGATGCAATAGAGGGCCAGTATGTTGCAAACAACCTCCACTTTGCCGCCGCCATCGCCTTTATTCTCATGGTCATTTTGCTGGTGTGCATGGCCTTCATGCAGCGTTACGCCAACAAAAAGGCCGTGGCCGCATGAGAGAGGAGTGACAGCCATGAAACCTGCTTCCAAAATCTTTACGGCCCTGGTAATGATATTTCTCTTCGCCCCAATAGTTATCCTGCTGGTCTTCTCTTTCAATGAGGCTAAGAGTCTGTCCGTGTTCTCCGGCTTTTCCTTTTACTGGTACAGGGAGCTTTTCCGTGATTCCGAAACTCTCAACGCCGTGAAGAACACCCTGGTGCTGGCAGTCTGCGCTTCGGCAATCTCCACCATCATGGGCACGGCCGCCGCAGTGGGCATAAACAAACTGCGCAACCGCTACCTCCACGCCGTGATGGACACTGTCACCAACATCCCCATGATAAATCCTGAGATCATCACCGGTATCTCCCTGATGCTGATGTTTGTGTTTGTGGGACGTCTCTTCGGTGCCGCCACAAGCCTCAGCTTCTGGACCATGCTTATTGCCCATGTGACCTTCTGCCTGCCCTATGTCATCCTTCAGGTGCTGCCCAAGCTCCAGCAGATGGACTCCGCCCTGCCGGAGGCGGCTATGGATTTGGGCTGCACTCCCCTGCGGGCCTTTTTCAAGGTGGAGATCCCCGAGATACTGCCCGGCATAGTCACCGGCCTTATAATGGCCTTTACCCTGTCCCTGGACGATTTTGTCATCAGCTACTTTACTGCGGGCAACGGCTTCCAGACCCTGCCCATACGTATATACAGCATGACAAAAAAAACCGTCACACCCAAGATGTACGCCCTGGCAACCATTATTTTCTTTGTTATCCTGGCGCTGCTGCTCATCTCCAATCTCTCAGACAGCGACGGCAGCCGGGTTATTAAAGAGGCAAAACAAAAACGCAAAAAACTCAAAGCACAAAATTCCATCTGATTCAGGAGGCAAAAAATGAAAAAGGTATTTATCCTCATCGCATGTATCGTATTTTTCGCATTGATGCTCAGCGCCTGCGGTTCTGAAGACCAGTTGACTCTCAACGTCTATAACTGGGGCGAGTATATCTCCGACGGTTCTGAGGACTCTTTCGACACTATCCGGGAGTTTGAAAGCTGGTACGAGGAGACCTACGGCCAGGCCGTAAAGGTCAATTACGACACCTATGCCAGCAACGAGGACATGTATAACAAAATTTCCAGCGGCGCCGTCAGCTACGATGTGATAATCCCCTCCGACTATATGATAGCCCGCATGGCCCAGGAGGATATGCTGCTGCCCCTGAATTTTGACAATATCCCCAACTACCAGTACATCGACGAGAGTTTCCGCGGCCTCTATTATGACCCCAATGATGAATACTCCGTGCCCTACACCTACGGTGTGGTGGGCGTTATCTATAACGCAAATGTAGTGGATGAGGCCGATGCTACCGGTTGGGATCTCATGTGGAACGAAAAATATGCCGGCAATATCCTCCAGTTCAATAACTCCCGTGATGCCTTTGCCACCGCCCAGTACAAGCTGGGGATAGACGTAAACACCACCGACACCGCCCAGTGGGACGCCGCTCTGGAGGAGCTGAAGACCCAGGCTCCCCTGGTGAAGAGCTATGTCATGGACGAGATTTACAACATGATGGAGTCCGGTGAGGCCGCCATCGGCGCTTACTACGCCGGGGACTACTTCACCATGCTGGATGCCCAGGCCGAGAACGTGGATCTGCGCTTCTACTACCCCGACCCCACCAACTACTTTGTGGATGCCATGTGCATACCCAGCTGCTGCCAGAACCAGGAGCTGGCCGAGATATTTATAAACTACATGCTCTCTGCCGAGCCCGCTATAGCCAACGCCGAGTATATTTACTATGCCTCCCCCAACTCCCTGGTCTATGAGGATGAAGGCTACCTGGAGGATATCGGCGAGGAAGCCGTAGCCATCCTTTACCCCGGTGTGGAGGACTTTTCCCAGCTCTACAACACCTACGCTTACCGCAATCTGGATACCGACACCCTGGATTACATCAACACTCTTTGGGAAAACCTGAAGATAAACTAAGAAAAATTCTCTTGACAGTCGCCACTTACTGTGCTAAAGTGACAGCAACAAACCGTTGAGGAAGAGTAAGTAACCTGAGTGTAAGGTCTCAGCGAGCCGCCGATGGTGTGAGGGCGGTGCCGGCAGCACAGGTGAATGGACTTCTGAGGGCGAGCCGAACCCCTCCGGGCAGTAGGCGAGACGGAGTCTGCGTCTCCGTTAAGAAAGCGCGGCATATGAAAACGTATGCGCTGAGTGGGTACGGAATAACCGTATCAAGCCGGGTGGCACCGCAGAGGAAAATTTACCACACCTCTGTCCCAGCATTTTGGGACAGAGGTGTGTTTTTCTTTGTCCCGACCTCAGTAAAAGAGCGAAAGGAGAAAACAAAAATGAGCGAGAACAAGATCCCCTACAAAATCTACCTGGAAGAGAGCGAGATGCCCAAGGCCTGGTATAATGTCAGGGCCGACATGAAAAACAAGCCCGCCCCTCTTCTCAATCCCGGCACTCTCCAGCCCATGACTGCTCAGGAGCTGGGCGCCGTCTTCTGCGATGAGCTGGTCCAGCAGGAGCTGGACACCGAAAACGCCTATATCCCCATCCCCCAGGAAATTCTGGACTTCTATAAAATGTACCGTCCCTCTCCTCTGGTGCGGGCCTACTGCCTGGAGGAAAAGCTCCAGACCCCCGCAAAAATATATTACAAATTTGAGGGCAACAATACCTCCGGCTCCCATAAGCTGAACTCCGCTATCGCCCAGGCCTATTACGCCAAGAACCAGGGCTTGAAAGGCGTAACCACCGAAACCGGCGCCGGGCAGTGGGGTACGGCCCTGTCCATGGCTTGCGCTTACCTGGGTCTGGACTGCAAGGTATATATGGTCAAGTGCTCCTATGAGCAGAAACCCTTCCGCCGGGAAGTCATGCGTACCTACGGCGCCAGCGTCACCCCCTCTCCCTCTATGACTACCGAGGTAGGCCGGAAGATATTGGAGCAGCATCCCGGCACCACCGGCTCCCTGGGCTGTGCTATCTCCGAAGCTGTAGAGGCCGCCACCTCCACACCCGGCTATCGCTATGTGCTGGGCAGCGTTCTCAACCAAGTACTGCTGCACCAGTCCATCATCGGCATGGAGTCCAAGGCCGCCATGGATAAATACGGTATTGTCCCCGATGTGATAATCGGCTGCGCCGGCGGCGGCTCCAACCTGGGCGGCCTGATTTCCCCCTTCATGGGCGAGATGCTGAGAGGCGAACGAAACTACCGCTTCATAGCTGTAGAACCCGCCTCCTGCCCCTCCCTCACCCGGGGCAAGTTTGTCTATGACTTCTGCGACACCGGCATGGTAACTCCCCTGGCAAAGATGTATACCCTGGGTTCCAACTTCATTCCCTCCGCAAGCCATGCAGGCGGGCTGCGTTACCATGGTATGAGCCCTGTTGTCTCCCAGCTGTACCACGACGGTTACATCGAAGCCACCTCCGTGGAGCAGACCTCTGTCTTTGCCGCCGCCGAACAGTTTGCCCGCGTAGAGGGTATACTCCCCGCCCCAGAGTCCAGCCATGCCATCAAAGTGGCCATTGACGAGGCTCTCAAGTGCAAGGAGACCGGCGAGGAAAAAACCATTCTCTTTGGTCTCACCGGCACCGGCTACTTCGACATGTATGCCTACGAAAAATTCAACAACGGCGATATGGGTGACTATATACCCACCGACGAGGATATAATGGCCGGCTTGAAAGGCATTCCCCAATTCCCGGGAAATGAGATCTGAGGAAGCCAAGTTTAGGTTGACATAACTTTAGATTCAGACGTTGATACAGCCGTCCGCAGATTTGCGGGCGGCTGTATTTTTTGATCTAATTTCTGTGACATGTGCATTTTCATGAAAAGGCTGAGATTTTAGCCCGTTTTAACATTACGTAAACTTATTGCTGACGAGTAACTCTATTTTGTCGGCTGCGGCGGCTGCACCGCCGCAGCGGCGGAAACTGGCCCCTATGCCTTCAGCATTTTCCCTGTAACTGGGGTCATCCATTAGGAGCTTTGTCTCCCGCTCAATATCTACCACAGAATTGGAGTCCAGCAGTCTGCCCGCCCCCAGCTGCTTTATTCTGAAGGCAACTGCCCCCTGCTCACTGGTCTGAGGAAAGCCCAGCACCGGCACCCCGAAGTACAGGCTCTCGCTGGCGCTGTTCATGCCGCAGTGGCTGAGAAACACATCCGCCTCTTTGAGTACCGCCGTCTGTTCCACCCAGCGCTCTACCCTCACATTCTCCGGCAGAGGACCCAAACTACTTATGTCAACCGATTCTCCGGCAGAGATAAGCAGCTCTGTTTCGGTGTTCCCAAAGGCTTTGATACAATTACTGTAAAGCTCCAGCATATCGTTGTTCACTGTCCCCATGGAGACATAGATCAGCTTTTTCCCTTTCTTTCTGAAGGAGCTTTCCGGCGGTATCACCAGGGGCCCCACAAAGGCATACTTTTCAGAAAAGCTTTCGGCGCAGGGCTGGAATTCAGGTGAGGTGTAGACTATGGTTTCCGTGTCCCTGTCATTGGATATCAGCTGCAAAAAGCTTTTTATCGGATATCCCAGCTTCTGCAGCCGCCTTACATCCCGTCTGATACCCGGCATTGAAATCAGCAGCTTCATTGCCTGGCGCAGACTCTGCCTCATTATTTTGGCCGACTGCCGGTTGAAGGCAAATGTAGTGGTAGATGACACAAAAGGTATATTCAGCTTCATTGCCGCCGCCTTACCCCACACTGCCATGGAGTCGGCTACTACACAGTCCGGCCTCTCCCGCTCCATTTCCCGGCACACCATGGCGTCCAGTGCCAGAGTGGTCTCAACCAAAACATGTATGGAAAATGCCGGATCAAGAGCTATTCTGGCACCGTCCTCCGGCCTGAGCGCCAGTTGGGCATCAAAGCCGTCGCAGGAGATAAAGTGCGCCCCGGCCCCCTCTATCCTGCTGCGGAATTTTTCATAGGAATAGTAGCTCACCTGGTGTCCCCGAGCCCTCAGCTCTCTCACAAGCCCCAGAGTAGGATTGGTGTGCCCAAAGGCGGGGATACTAAAAAAAGCGATTTTCGCCATCAGCCTTCCTCCCCGGAGAGCTCCCCAAATATTTGGGAAATATACCTGTCCATCATCTCCTTGGGCGGTATAGCCAGCCCACGTTCCTCATCCCCCAAAACGATTATGGTATCCCCCGGCCTGATGCCGAAAATATCCCGGGCCTCTTTCGGTATCACGAACTGTCCCTTCTCTCCTATTTTTACTGTCCAGGCATATTTGCCTTTTGGATAGTTCATTGAATCTCTCTCCCACTAATATGATTTATATGATTAATCATACTTTATAAATATATCTCTGTCAAGAGGCATAATCCCCACCGTAGGAGGAAAAATAATACTCAGTCACTATTTGACAAGGAGCTGAGTATATGTCCAAAAAAATAGGCGGCCGGACGCTGAGGCTGGCCTCACCGGTATCTATTATTGCCTCTGCCAGCGTGGTGGGCAGTAAGGAGGGCGAGGGTCCCTTAAAGCGCTGCTTTGACTACATCTCTCAGGACTCTTACTTTGGTGAAGGCACCTGGGAAAAAGCCGAAAGCCATATGTTGAAGCAGTGCTTCACTTTGTGCTGTGACAAGGCCGGGCTCTCTCCCTCCCAGTTGGACTTTACCTTCTCCGGTGATCTTCTGAACCAGTGCGTCAGCTCTGCTTTTGCTCTAAAGGACAGCGGCAGGCCCCACTTCGGACTTTACGGCGCCTGCTCCACCATGGTGGAATCATTGGCTCTGGCCGCCATGTCCATAGACGGCGGCTTTGCCGACAAGGTATGCGCTCTCACCGGCTCCCATTTTTGCTCAGCTGAACGGCAATACCGCTTCCCTCTGGAATACGGCGGGCAGCGGCCTCCCACCTCCCAATGGACGGTTACGGGAGCCGGGGCAGCAATAGTCTCGGCCCAGGGGCAGGGGCCCTATATCACATATGTTACTCCCGGCATCATCGTGGACGCCGGTATAAAAGACGCCAACAATATGGGTTCCGCCATGGCTCCGGCAGCTTTTGAGACGCTCAAGGCCCACTTTAATGACACCGGGCGGAGCCTGGATTACTATGATGCAGTATTTACCGGCGACCTGGGGGCCATGGGCCATGACATACTGCAAAAGCTCATGGGCGACGAGGGTATGGATCTGGGCCCCAGATATATGGACTGCGGCGTATTGATTTTTGATCTGAATACCCAGGACGTCCACTGCGGCGGTTCCGGCTGCGGCTGCTGTGCTTCCGTGCTCTGTGGGCACATCCTGAAGGGCATGGCAAAAGGTACCTGGAACCGTGTGCTTGTAGCGGCTACCGGGGCACTAATGTCCCCCACCAGCTGCCAGCAGGGGGGAAGCATCCCGGGCATCTGCCATGCCGTGGCTATAGAAAGGGAGCTTTAAGGATGGAAGGATTAATCATATATATAAAAGCCTTTTTAGTTGGGGGGCTGTTCTGCGTCATAGGTCAAGTGCTGATAGACCACACAAAACTCACCCCTGCCAGAATACTCACCAGCTATGTGGTGGCAGGAGTCATCCTCTCCGCCCTGGGCCTGTACCAGCCTCTGGCAGATTGGGCGGGGGCCGGGGCCTGCGTACCGCTTACGGGCTTCGGGCACAATCTGGCCAAGGGTATCAGGGAGGCTGTGGCCAAGGACGGACTGCTGGGGGCCTTTACCGGAGGATTCACCGCCGCTTCCGCCGGACTCTGCGCCGCCGTTTTTTTCGGCCTGCTGGTGTCCCTGATATTCAAGCCCAAAGACAAGGGAAAATAATTTACAGACGACAAAGATAATTTACAGGCCACAGAGAATTCAAAAATAAAACATACCGGTCGACTATAAAGCCGACCGGTATGATTTACATATTTTTGTTTACTTAATTTAGTTTACGTAAAGTTGTTTGCATAATCAAATTTACGTAATATTGTTTACGTAGGCTTATTTAATCTCCAGCCTGCGGCTGGCGGGCAGCTGCTCCTGCTTCTTGGGCATAGTCAAGGTCAGCACGCCGTCATTATAGGCGGCCTCGATGGCGTCGGCATTAATTCCGGAGATATCAAAGCTGCGGCTGAAAGAGCCATAGTAGCGCTCGCGCTTTACAAAGTTATGCTTCTCGTCCTTATTCTCCATGGAACGCTCGGCGCTGATAGTCAGGCAGTCGTTCTCGATATCAATCTTGATATCGTCCTTGCTGAATCCGGGCAGCTCTGCCTCCAGCTTATAGGCATCGCCGGTGTCGGTGACGTCGGTTCTGAATCCGGACACAGCTCTGCTGTTGTCAAAGAAGCTGCGTTCCAAATCTTCGAAATCCCGGAAGGGGTCAAAAGCTGCAACACTACGTACACGACGATCAAAAGGAATAAGTTCAAACATGATATATACCTCCATCAATTATATTACTATGTTATTCTCGGATGAAACTCTCTTTATCTCGTTTCATCTTGTATATAAGATACCGCACAATTATTAATAAATATAGCAATAAATATGAATCAAATATGAATATTAGTACTCGTTATTTCAGAGTGCTAATATTATTCCCATATAGTCGAAACTTATTCTTTTTTTCCGATCCTTATATACTCAAATCGTGACCAAGGGTATTCCGATTCCGGCATGGCGGAAAAGTCTAATATCTTACTGCTTCCAGGATGAGGAAAGGCAAGGCGGCAGGACCACAGCGCAATAGTGCAGCCCTGCTCTCTGCTCCCGTATTTCTTATCTCCCAGCAGCGGCAGTCCCCGGGAGGCAAACTGCACCCGTATCTGGTGGCTGCGTCCGGTATGGAGTTTCACTCTGACCAGGCAAAGCCCCTCTGCCTGCTCCAGAAGCCGGTACTCCAGCTCCGCCTCCCTCACGCCCTTGCGCCTGCGCTTCACCACATAGGATTTATTTTTTGCGGCATCCCTGAATAGCAGATCTCTCAGCACGCCCTCCTCAGGCTGAGGAGATCCGGGGAGCACCGTCAGATATTCCTTCTGCATATCCCGCCGTGCAATGGCTGCGGAGAGTCCCGCGGCGGCAGCGGGATTTTTGGCAAAAACCATCAGTCCCCCCACTTCTCTGTCCAGTCTGTGGACGCAAAAGCTCTCCACGCCCAGCTGCTCTCTCAAAAGCTCCCGCATCCCCTCCTGGGAATCCACACCCACCGGTTTAATGCAGACAAGCATCGACTCATCCTCATATAATACATCCTTTTTCATTTTTATCACCCAGGATATTGTACAAGCTGGGCAAAAAAAATTCAAGCCGCATTGAGCCATTGGGTGCTTTCTACAGTGTTTTAGCCCGTTTATTGACTTATTTTTCCCGCAATGCTAATATCTTTATTATAAAGCAATTTGAATATAATCTTACATGGAATTAATATTCTGCTTAGAGGGAGATGTATAAGCTGAGTATATCAAATGTTATCTCGCTTCTGGGAGGCGTGGCCCTGTTCCTTTTCGGCATGACACTGATGGGAGACGGGCTGAAAAAAGTTGCCGGAAACAAGCTGGAGCTGGTGCTGTACCGGTTGTCCGGCACTCCCCTGAGGGGTCTTCTCCTGGGCACAGGAGTGACTGCTGTTATTCAGTCCTCCTCCGCTACTTCCGTGATGGTGGTGGGTTTTGTCAACTCCGGCATGATGAAGCTTAAACAGGCTATCTCCATTATCCTGGGCGCCCTTATAGGGACCAGTGTCACCGGCTGGATCATCTGCCTCTCCAGCCTGGAAGGCAGCGGCTGGGTGTCTCTTTTATCCACTTCCACCATAACTGCTGTTGTGGCTGTGGCGGGAGTGGTATTAAGGATGTTCAGCTCAAAGCAGTCCAACCACCACCTGGGTGATATCATGCTGGGTTTTGCCGTGCTCATGTACGGCATGCAGGCCATGAGCGGTGCCGTAGCTCCCCTTAAAAACAGCCCCGCCTTTATAAGCCTGCTCACATCTTTCTCCAATCCACTGCTGGGCATACTGGTGGGCGCTATATTTACCAGTATTTTGCAGAGCGCCTCTGCTGCCGTGGGTATACTCCAGGCCCTGTCCATGACCGGAGCAATAAACTTTGCCGTGGCCTATCCCATCATCCTGGGTATTGCCATAGGCGCCGCGGTGCCGGTGCTGCTCTCGGCCCTGGGGGCAAAGGTAGACGGCCGGCGCACTGCCCTGGCCTACCTGGTCATTGAGCTGGCAGGGGTTATCATCTGCGGCGGAATCTTCTATAGCTTTGACTATTTTATGGATTTTGGCATCAAATACACCGTTCTGGATACCGTTGGCGTTGCGGCCTTGAATACAGTGTTTAGACTTGTAACGGCAGTTGTACTGCTGCCCTTTATAGACGGGCTCACCTGGATGGTCTCTGCCCTTGTGCCCCAAAGTGCTTTCCAGCGTGCCGCCGACAGCGAATTTGACCGTCTGGATCAGCGTTTCCTGCTCCACCCCGCCCTGGCCATTGAGCAAAGCCGCATGACCGTCAACTCCATGGCCCGTATTTCCAAGGAAAACGCCCTGGCCGCCTTGAATCAGCTGCAGCAATATGACGAGAGGGAAATAAGGGAGATCGGGCAGAGAGAGGATCTTGTGGATCAGTACGAGGACAGAATAGGCACCTATCTGGTCAAGCTGAATACCAGAGAGCTGAACCGGCAGCAAAATGAAAATGTGTCCAAAATACTTCATACTCTCAGCGATTTTGAGCGTATCAGCGACCATGCGCTGAACTTGGCCGAAGCCGCTCAGGAGATACACAGCAAGGCGCTGAGCTTTTCCGAAGAAGCCGCCCACGAGATGTTGGTACTCAGTTCTGCGGTGAGCGAAATACTGGAGCTTTCCTTTTCTGCTTTTACTGAAGAAGATGAGAGCCTCGCCTATAAGGTCGAGCCTCTGGAAGAACATATAGACATTCTCTGTGACGAGATGAAGCTGAGGCATGTAGAGCGGCTCCAGAGCGGACACAGTTCTCTGTCCCAGGGCTTCGTATTCAACGACATTCTCACAAACTGTGAACGTATTGCAGACCACTGCTCCAATATTGCCATTGCCATGATCGAGCTGAGTTCCGACAACTACAGCACCCATGGCTATGTACTGGATCTGAAGGAGCATCGCTCCCATAACTTTGACATACTTTATTCCCAGTTTGCCGAGAAGTATAAAATATGACTCAATGCCGTGGAAGGTCGGGGATTTCTTCCCCGATTCTTTCAGGTCGTCCTGAGTAAAATTTTCCGTTATGTGAAAGAAATTCTTTGTTTTTAAGCGTTTTTTCTATATACAAAATATGCCTCTGTTGCTATAATAAAATTACTACAGAATGTGATGGAGGGATACAGCGTGAAAGAACCCACTCTTGTTATTCTGGCCGCAGGCATGGGCAGCCGTTTTGGCGGCCTCAAGCAGATCACAGCCGTGGATGAACATGGCCATGCCATCATCGATTTTTCCCTGTATGACGCCTACAGGGCCGGTTTCCGCAAGGTAGTTTTTATCATCAAGCACGAGATTGAAGAAGATTTCAAGAATGCTATCGGCCGCCGGATGGAAAAGTATTTCGACGTAAAGTATGCCTATCAGCAGCTGGACAAGCTCCCCGCAGGCTATTCTGTCCCTCCCAGCCGCAGCAAGCCCTGGGGCACCGGCCACGCCGTGCTCTGCAGCAAAGAGCTTGTGGACGGTCCCTTTGCCGTCATCAACGCCGATGACTATTATGGACGCAGCGCCTATCAGTCCCTGTACGATTTTCTCTCTGCCGACAGGCCGGAGGATGAACACGCCATGGTGGCCTACCTGCTGAAGAATACCGTCACGGAAAACGGCTCCGTGGCCCGGGGCATCTGCCAGGTGGAAAACGGATATCTCACCGACGTGGTAGAGCGCACTAAAATCTTCAAGGATGGGGCAGATGCCAAATTTACCGAAGACGGCGAAACCTTCTATCCTCTGTCCGGAGATGTGCCTGTCTCCATGAACTGCTGGGCTTTCAGCCACTCCATGTTCGACGAACTGGAAGCCTGCTTCCCCGCATGGCTGGACGAGAATCTGCCAAAGAACCCCGAGAAGTGTGAGTATTTCCTGCCCTTTGTAGCCAACGACATGATAAAATCCGGCAAAGGCAAAGTGAAGGTACTGAACTGCCATGAAAACTGGTACGGCATAACCTATAAGGAAGATATGGACAGCGTTGTAAATGCTATTAAAAATATGCGGGCCCAGGGTGTCTACCCCGAGACTCTGCTGGATTGAGAGGTAAATAATAATGAATGTACTTGTTACCGGCGGCGCCGGATATATCGGCAGCCACACCTGCGTTGAACTTCTGGAGAGAGGCTACGGCGTTGTAGTAGCGGACAACCTGGTAAACTCCAGCGCAAAGTCCCTGGAGCGTGTCCAGCAGATCACCGGTAAGTCCCTGGACTTCTACGAGATAGACGTGCGTGACCGGGCCGCTCTGGATCGTATATTTGAAAAGCATGACATTGGCTGCGCTATTCATTTTGCCGGACTCAAGGCCGTGGGCGAATCCGTTGCCATGCCCTTGGAGTATTACGACAACAACCTGAACTCCACTATCACCCTTTGCCGGGCCATGAAGGATCACGGTGTTAAGAACATTGTCTTTTCCTCTTCCGCCACCGTCTACTCCGGTGACAATGAGATGCCCTTGAAGGAGACTTCTCACACCGGTATGTGCACCAACCCCTACGGCTGGACCAAGTACATGTCCGAGCAGATACTCCGGGACACCGCCTTTGCCGACGACGAGTGGTCCATTGCCCTGCTGCGTTATTTCAATCCCATCGGTGCTCACAGCAGCGGCCTCATAGGTGAGGACCCCAGAGGCATCCCCAACAACCTTATGCCCTACATATCCCAGGTGGCTGTGGGCCGCCGGGATCACCTGAACGTCTTCGGCAATGACTACAACACCCACGACGGTACCGGCGTGCGTGACTATATCCATGTTGTAGACCTTGCCCGGGGCCATGTCTGCGCCATAGAGTATATGGCAAACCACAAGGGCGAGAATGTCTTCAACCTCGGAACCGGCATGGGTTACAGCGTGCTGGACATGGTCAAGGCTTTCGAAAGAGTCACCGGTATAAAGATCCCCTATGAGATAGCCCCCCGCCGCCCCGGAGATCTGGCCACCGTGTACTCCAGCCCCGATAAGAGTGCCCAGCTCCTGGGCTGGAAAGCCCAGTACAATTTGGATGATATGTGCCGGGACACCTGGGCCTGGCAGTCCAAGAACCCCATGGGCTACGGTGAGTAATTTAGGAAACTAAATATGGCTGGCGGCAGCTCAAATGGGCTGCCGCCAAAAACAATTTCAGACAGGACTACTTTTATGAAAAAGCTTTATCTGATTTCTTCTTTATGCCTGGCCGCTTTATCTCTCCTTTTATTGTGCGGCTGCGTACACGCTGACGAAAACATCCCCTCTGCGGCAGAAAGCCTTTCCCCTGCTCCCACTGAAAGTCCAGTATCCTCTGATAGCAGCAGCCTCCAGTCCCCCAGTCCAAGCCCCGGCCAGCCCCTTGAAGTGCTGAGCATTGAAGATGTACAGTCAGAGCTCACTCAAGCCATAGCCCAGCTCCGTCAGCCCAGCCCAATGGATATCGGCAGTCTGGCTTTGGAGCAGCCGGAACTGGATGTAAAAAACCTCTACTATCAGATACTGTCCCTCCGCCCCGAGTTCAAATATGCCTATGACCTCTCAGTTTCATTGGACAGTTCTATCCTCAACTGCACCATATTTTACATGCCCTATAAAACCGGACAATATCCGGCAGGCTTTGAGGGCATCCAAGTGCATAGCCTGTCGGAACTCATTGCCGCTGCGGAAAACAATCTCAGCAGCGACAGCATAGCAGTGCGCATCATGGATACTTCTCTGGAACCGGATGAGATGAACAAGGCCCTGCAGCAGGCCGGCGGCGGCTACTTCAGCTGCACTTTAAATCAGGATGCCACAGCCATTGTCTTCAATCCCCCGGTGAGCATGACTGCCCAGGACTGCTTGCAGGCCATAGCCCAGGCGGAAGAACTGGCCGACTCCGTCATATCCCAACTCATAAGTGAGGATATGAGCCAGGAAGACAGAGCCTGGGCGCTTTATTCCTGGCTTTGCAGCAATGTGGAATACGACCAGCGCTATTACAGTGACAAATCCTCCATGCCCTATGAGTCCCAGACTGCTCTTGGTGCTTTGAGAGACGGCACCGCCATATGCGGCGGCTATTCCCATGCGCTGAAGCTGCTCTTTGAAAAGGCTGGAATCCCCTGCTTCAACGTGACGGGTGTTTATTACGGCGAATATCACATGTGGAACATCGCCTGTCTGGACGGCCGCTGGCTGTGGTTTGACGCCACTTCCGATCGTGGCAGCGACGGGCAGTTCGGCTACCTGCGTTTTGCTCTGGATCAGTTGGATACAGATAAATACCAGTGGAATGATGCGGATGTGCAAGCACTGATAAACCAATGAAGCCTTTATGCAAAAATAGGTCTCCGTAGAATTCCGGAGATCTCAGCTTGTCAAAAAAGTCCTTAAGAACTTTTTTGACTGCGCTTCTCCCGCCAAACATTTTGCCAAGGGCAAAATGCTGCTATGCTCGAAAAGCCTTGAAAAATCAAGGCTTTTCTGTGGCGGGTTATTGTACTACGAGGCGGGCCTTGCCCCCTCGCGCTCCCCTGCTGCTCTGTTTATCTAAACTGAAGCATAGTTTTTCGACAGTCTCAGGTCTCCGGAGAATTCCGGAGACCTCTTTTTGAGACTGTCAAAAAAGCCTCGCAGAGTTTTTTCGCCCCAGCGAAAAAATAAATACAATCGTTTTCTGCGGCGGCGTGTACGTCGCAGAAAACACTTCTCACGGAGCGAAGTGTC
>CALWWB010000053.1 GCA_944385175.1 uncultured Oscillospiraceae bacterium
GGTGGGAACAACTGGACTCGAACCAGTGACCCCCTGCTTGTAAGGCAGGTGCTCTAACCAGCTGAGCTATGCTCCCGCGTGACAGCTAGGTAATAATACTAAATATTTCCCAATTTGTCAACACCTATTTCAAATTTTTATAAATTTTATTTTACCATATTAAAGCCCGGTTACATGCCCGGGTCGCTGTTGTCGGACCGGTTTACCGCTGTGCCGCATTTGCTTTCGGCAATGTCATGCAGCTGCTCTGTACTGAAGCCGTAGACCCTGTCACAGAACTGGCAGCTGACTTTTACTTCCTGGCCCTGGGCAATCATGTCCTCCAGCTCCGAAAGCTCAATGCAGCTGAGGGCTTCCTCCACTCGTTCCCGACTGCAATAGCAACGGTATTCCACGGCAACCCTGCCCACCTCATGGTATTCAAGCCCTTTCAGCACTTGGCGGAAAAGCTCCTCCTCGCCGTCCTCGGTCAGAATAGTGGTGAGCTGATCCATGGTGAAGATGTTTTCCTCCAAAGTATCTATGAGAGCGGAGTCCGCTCCGGGCATAAGCTGCACTATAAAGCCGCCTGCGGCTTTGATACTCATGTCCGTATCCACCAGCACGCCCAGGGCGCAGGCGGAAGGCACCTGCTCACTCTCCAGCAGGTAGGCGGTAACATCCTCTGCAATCTCACCGCTGACAAGTTCGGTGGAACCTATGTAAGGCTCCTTGAGCCCTATATCCCGGCTCACAGTGAGCATCCCTGCCCGGCCAACGGCACCGCCCACGTCCAGTTTCCCGTCGCCGCGCAGAGGCAGATCCACGGCAGGGTTGCCCACATAGCCCCGCACATTGCCTCCCGAGTCGGAAACTGCAACAACGCTGCCTATGGGGCCGCCGCCGTTTATGCGCAGGGTCAGACTGGCCTTCTCCTCCTTCATCATCTCTCCCATGAGGGAGGCGGCGCAGAGGCTGCGTCCCAGAGCTGCGGAGGCAGTGGGGGAGGTGCAGTGTATTTCATGGGCGCGCTGCACTATATCTCGGGCATTGATTACCGCCATTTTTATAAAACCGTCGGCGGCGGTTGCTCTGATTATCTTATCCATATTACAAACCTCGATTATCTTAGGGCGGTGATGAATAGCCGCCCCTGATCTCCCTGGGGACAGTCCCGGTGCACTTTTACGCATCTGAAACCTGCGGCTTCCAGCAGCTCTCTCAAATCCGACGGCTCGTGGAGATATTCCACATGTTCCTCGCTCTCCCGCTCCCAGAGCCTGCCCCGGCGGGAAAAGATATCCATGCCGTAAATAAGGGCCGGAAGAGCCTCCTCAAAATCTGCCCTCCACAGGCACAGCAGATCCTCTTTCTCATCCACAAAGACCTCGCCGTCCAGACTGCGGAGAAAGTCCGGGGTGCGGATATCGAAGATAAGCATGCCGCCGGGGCGGACAAAAAGATAGAGCCGGTGAAAGACCTCCGGCAGCTGCTCCGGTGGGATGTAGTTCATCCCGTCCAAGGAACAGACGGCGGCGTCCACCGTACCGTAGAGATCCAGCCCTGCGGCCTCCTGACAGAGAAAAAGGGGAGCTATGCCTGAGCCGGAAGCCTTGGCCTGGGCCTCCATGAGCATATCCGGGGAGGAATCCACGGCGATCATCTCATAGCCCCGGCGTTGGAGCTCCCAGGTGAGGGTGCCTGTACCGCAGCACAAATCCAACAGAAGGCGGAACTCCCCTCCCTGCTGCCGGAACTGATCCTCATAAAAATCGACAAATTCTCCGTAGGGAACGTCGCCGGTAAGACTGTCGTACCAGGGGGCAAGAAAGCTGTAGCAGCTCACTTGTCCTGCTCCTTCATCCTGTCAAAAACGATGGAATAGCCGCCGCTGCCGTATTGCAGGGAACGGTTGACCCGGCTGATAGTAGCGCTGGAGGCGCCGGTCTCGGCCAGAATATCGTTGTAGATCATGCCGTCGTTGAGACAGCTGGCCACCTGGTAGCGCTGCTCCATGGCCATGAGCTCGGACACGGTGCAAAGATCGTCGAAAAAGCGCATACACTCATCCACGTCGCGCAGTGACAATATTGCCTTATACATATTCTCATTGCGGGGCTTTTTGGGAAGCTTATTCATGTCTACCTCCATAAGAGTTTTTTCAGTCGCCATTTAATATGTTACATCAATAAATCCGAAAAGTAAAGAATCATTTTTCAGCTTGATATTAGCCGAATGCAAAGTTTACTGAAAATTAAATTAATGGAGGCAAAAGCACTTGCGTAAAATCCCGGGACATTATATAATCAGACACAAGGAAATACTGTGATCGTCTTCGGAGTGATCCGGGATGAGGAAAGGAGACACAATGCCTTTAGTGTACGAGTCTTTACCCATAAACATGCCGGCAGTTTGGCTGGTGCTCATGATTATACTGCTGGTGATAGAGGGCGTGGTGCCCGGGCTGGTGTCCATATGGTTTGCCCTTGGTTCCCTGTCCGCGCTGCTGTCGGCTATAGTGGGGGCGCCGCTGTGGCTCCAGGTGGTATGGTTTTTGCTGATCTCCGTTGTCAGCCTGATCCTCACCCGGCCCTTGGCGAAAAAGTATGTCAACTCCAAAACCACACCCACCAATGCGGATATGCTCATCGGGCAGGAGTGCGTTGTCACCGAAGCTATAGACAATGTGCTGGGCCTTGGAGCCGTCACCGTAGGTGGCAAGGTCTGGACGGCAAGGACAGAAAACCCGGATATCAAGGCTGCCGTTGGACAGACTATGACCGTTGTCCGTATCGAGGGCGTCAAGCTCATCGTTAGGTAAAAAAATTTTTCAGAGGGATATTAGGAGGATAGAACATGCAATACGTTCTCATCGCGCTGATCCTGGTCATCGTTATCATTCTCATCCGCTGCATACGCATAGTCCAGCAGGCCAAGGCCTATGTCATCGAGTTCCTGGGTGCATACAAAACCACCTGGACCGTGGGTATCCACTTCAAGCTTCCCTTTGTGGAGCGGGTGGCAAAGATAGTCTCCCTAAAGGAGCAGGTGGCGGATTTCCCGCCCCAGCCGGTCATCACCAAGGACAATGTCACCATGCAGATAGACACGGTCGTCTACTTCCAGATAACCGACCCCAAGCTCTACACCTACGGTATCGAGCAGCCCCTGGTGGCCATTGAGAATCTCTCCGCCACCACCCTGCGTAATATCATAGGCGATTTGGAGCTGGACCAGTGCCTCACCAGCCGAGACATTATCAATACCAAGATGCGCACTATCCTGGACGAAGCTACCGACCCCTGGGGCATCAAGGTCAACCGTGTCGAGCTGAAGAATATTCTGCCGCCCAAGGAGATCCAGAACGCCATGGAGAAGCAGATGAAGGCCGAGCGTGAACGCCGCGAAGCCATACTCCGGGCCGAGGGCGAGAAGCGCTCCGCCATCCTGGAGGCCGAAGGCGAGAAGGAGTCTGCCATACTCCGGGCCAACGCCAAGAAACAGCAGCAGATTCTGGAGGCCGAAGGCCAGGCCGAGGCAATACTGAAAGTGCAGACTGCTACCGCTGAAGGTATCCGTCTCATAAATGAGGCGGCTCCCTCTGAGGCTGTGGTTAAGCTGAAGGCCCTGGAGGCTTTCACCGCTGCCGCCAACGGCAAGGCCACAAAGATCATCATCCCCAGCGAGATCCAGGGGATTGCCGGCCTCGCCAGCGGAGTTGTGGAGAGCCTGAAGACTGTTGATACCGCCCAGTAAACAACGGTAAAACTTTAAAGCTGAAAGACCGGCGGCAATACTCCGCCGGTCTTTTGATGATGTACAGGGAGGAAACACGATATGAGCCTAGCCCATGACTTTCTTGTAAAACACCACATGGAGCCGGAGCGGGTAGCGCCGGCGGAACTGGCGGAGAAGATGGCGGAGGATATGCGCCGGGGCCTGAAAGGGGAGAAGAGCTCCCTGCCCATGATAGCTACATATCTGAGCAATGACGGGGCTGTGCCCGAGGGTTCCTGTGCCGCCGTTATAGATGCCGGAGGCACCAATTTCCGCAGCGCCCTGGTGCGCTTTGAAAAGGGCGGATATACTGTGGAGGAGCTCCGGCGCTGGAAAATGCCCGGCATCGAGGCGCCCTGCACCTGGGATGAGTTCATCGCCTTTACCGCGGATCATATCCAGCACCTTATGGATAAGACGGAGGTCATCGGCTTCTGCTTCTCCTACAACGCGGATATAACCCCGGATATGGACGGCCGGGTAAAGCGCATAGACAAGGAAGTGGTCGTCAAAGGCTGCGAGAACCGTCTGGTGGCCGCCTCATTGAATGAGGAGCTGGGCCGCCGCGGCATACACGGCAAGAAAATAGTCATCCTCAACGACACGGCCGCCGCTCTGCTGGGAGGAACGGTCACTCTGGACAAGAGCGCCTACAGCGGCTTTATCGGCCAGATAAGCGGAACGGGTACCAACACCTGTACCTCCGTGCCCCGATCCATGATAGAAAAGCTGAAGCTCACAGGCAGCCGCGGCATGTTGGTGAATCTGGAGTCCGGCAGCTATGACGGCATAGAAAGCGGGGACTTCGACCTTCTGTTGGACAGTGAGAGCAACAATCCCGGAGAAAAGGACTTTGAGAAAAAGACCGCCGGGGTATATCTGGGGGAGCTGTGCCGCCTGATGCTTCTGGCCGCCGGGGAGGAGGGCCTGCTCAGCGCCGGGAGCCTGGAGAAGGCGAAGGCTCTGGGCCATATAGATTCGGCGGTGATAGATGCCTGGTCTGCCGGAGAAAAACTTGAGGATGTGGCGGTGAGTGCCGCCGACGGGGACTTCGTCCGGGAACTGAGCCTGTCTCTATTCCAGCGCTCCGCCCGCTGCATGTGCGTAAATCTGCTGGCTATAGCCCTGCTCACCGGGGCGGGGAAGGAAGCTGCCAGACCTGTCTGCGTCTGTGCCGAGGGCTCGCTGGTACAGCGCAGCCACTACTACCGGCCCACTCTGGAGCAGCTGCTGGACAGCGAGGGCCGGGAAAAGCTGGGGCTCCATTTCAAACTCATGGTGGGCAGTGAGACCACCCTGCCCGGCTCTGCTGCTGCGGCGCTGCTCAATTGCTGAATATTTTGTGATGAAGAGGTATAGAGAATGAAACTTACCGTTATTGACGGATATACGATGAACCCCGGGGATCTCAGCTGGGAGCAGTACCGGCAGTTTGGGGAGCTGAAGGTCTTTGACCACTCCACCGGAGACGAGGATGAGGTGATAAGGCGTATAGGGGACTCGGAGATCGTTATCGCCAACAAGTCCAAGGTCACCAGAAAGGTCATTGACGCCTGCCCAAACATCCGTTTTATTGCCGTGCAGGCCACGGGCTATGACCCCATCGACTATGTCTATGCCAGGGAGAGAGGCATCCCCGTGTCCAACGTGCCTGCTTACGGCACCGACTCTGTGGCCCAGTTTGCCATAGCCCTGCTGCTGGAGCTCTGCGGCCATGCGGGACACCATGACCGGGCCGTGCACCAAGGCAAGTGGGCGGAATGCGGCGACTGGTGCTTCTGGGACTATCCCATGATAGAGCTTTCGGGCAAGACCATTGGCATCATAGGTTTTGGCCGTATAGGCCAGGCTGTGGGGCGTATAGCCTCTGCCCTGGGAATGAAGGTGCTGGCCTATAACCGCAGCCGCAGCGAGAGTGGGGCAAGGATTGCAGAGTATGTGGAGCTGGACGAGCTGCTGGAGCGCTCCGATGTTATATCCCTCCACTGTCCCGCCTTCCCTGAGACTGTGGGCATAATCAATAAGGAGTCCATTGCAAAGATGAAGGACGGCGTCATGCTGATAAACAACAGCCGGGGCGCTCTGGTGGTGGAGCAGGATCTGGCCGATGCTCTGAATTCCGGCAAGGTGGCCGCGGCGGCGGTGGACGTAGTGAGCAGCGAACCGATAAGAGAGGATAATCCTCTGCTCCATGCCAAAAACTGCCTCATCACACCCCATATCAGCTGGGCGCCCAGAGAGAGCCGCCAGCGTATAATGGACTGCACAGAGGAGAATATACGCTGCTTTTTGGCGGGAAAACCCCAGAATGTGGTGAATTAAGAACTTTATATCTTGCGCCTGACTATGGCATGTGTTATAATCAGTGGGCATTGTCGGCGGAATGGCCGCCGTAAATAAGATACTTGGAGAAATCGCATGATCGAATGGCTGACTGCAACCGACGCCGGTAAATTCATTACAACCCTCTTTATATCCATGCTGCCAATAGTAGAGCTGAGGGCGGGGCTGCCTTACGGTATTGCCCTGGGTCTGGACTATCCATTGGCCCTCACCGCCGCCCTGGTGGGGAACATGATACCGGTGCCTTTTATAGTGGTATATATACGGCGTATATTTGTGTGGCTCAGGGCCCACTTTTCAAGGATGGACAGCTTCATTACCAAGCTGGAGAACAAGGCCCACCTGAAAGGCGAGACAGTGAGGAAGTACGGGCCTATAGGCCTGCTTATCTTTGTGGCCATACCACTGCCCGGCACCGGGGCTTGGACCGGCGCTCTCATTGCCGCGCTGCTGGATATGCGCCTGAAAAGCTCCGTGCCCTGCATCTTCCTGGGCGTCTGCATTGCCGCCACCATTATGACCCTTATCACCTTTGGCGTTATCCATATTGTCTGAGTATAGTCCGAGCCGAAGTTACATGAGCAAAAACTGTAACAGCCTCCGGAAAGCGATTTAGCTTTCTGGAGGCTGTTAAAATTTTTCCGGCGGCGCTGCTCGACATGAGGTCAGCTGCGGCAAACTGTTATTCTTCTACTCTAAAATCACAGTGCTTTGTTGTTTTGCAATACAGAACAACAAAACTACGTGGGAAAATAGAGAGAATTACTTAAAAAATGTTGCAAAAATAATAGAAGCGTGTTATATTATACAAGTTAGAACCGAGGGAAACACAAGAGGAAATGTTATGTTAACCGAGCATCAATGCCAGTTAATTGAAAAGGAACTGACTGAACATCCGGAACCCAGAAAGG
Organism: uncultured Oscillospiraceae bacterium; assembly: GCA_944385175.1. Classification (GTDB taxonomy): domain Bacteria; phylum Bacillota; class Clostridia; order Oscillospirales; family Oscillospiraceae; genus Limivicinus. The sequence continues at coordinate 7,011 of CALWWB010000053.1, forward strand.
TAGGGGCCTACCTCTGCCTGAATATGGGGCTGATGCTCTCGGAGGTCTGCGCTCTGCGCCTGGGAGATGTTGATCTGATCTCCGGCTGGGCAGAGATCAGATATATGGCGGTGAAGGGCCGGGAGGGACTTGTCCTGGAAGCTGCTGACATGCCCCGCCGCCTGCCGATGCCGCCTCATGTCCGCCGCTTTCTGGGAGCCTGCCTGGAGTTTTATCCCGACAGGGACTGCTTCATAATGACCGGTAGCGATGAACTACCCGCATTCTATATGGTGCAGAACGTGCTCAGCGCCGTAAATAAAAGGCAGGCTGTGGCACCTACCCTTTCGGCCATGGATCTTAGAAACGCCTTCATACGCCGCTGTATCCAGTCGGGCATGGACCTGTATACCCTTTGCTTTTATGTGGGGATACGCCAGCCCAATGTGATTTTAAAGCGCTTCGGCAATTATTTCACTCCCAGGCCCGAGAGCGTTTCGGCTCTGGAAAAATTCAGTATATACCGGCGTTCTGCCCGGCAGGATGGCGGGGAGAGCGCCGGAATGAACCTGCTTATCCTGGGGGCCGGAAGCCAGGGGCCTGTTGTAAAGGAGATAGCCGAGGCCCTGGGTATTTTCTCCCGCATAGCCTTCCTGGACGACGATCCGAACAACACCCTGGCCATAGGGCCCCTGTCTGACTACAGGGAGCTGAGAGGGGAATTTACCGCTGCTATCCCCAGCTTCGGGGACTCACTGCTGAGACGGGAGTACTTTGATAAACTTGTCCGGGCGGGCTATGCCATACCAAGGCTTATCCACCCCTCGGCCACCATATCCAAAAGTAATGTGAGCCTGGGCGTGGGCGTGGTGGTGGAGGCGAAGGTCATAATCGCAAACGACGTCACGGTGGAGGATAACGTGATTTTGTCTGCGGGCTGTGTGCTGGACAGAGAGTGTGTGATAGAAGCTGATTCCCATGTGGGCTGCGCCTGCACCGTTACCCGGGGGAGCCGGGTGCCTGCAAGGATGCGTGTTCCTGCCGGCTCGGTATACGAGAGCAAAAAAGAAAATTGAGAGGTAAAGGCATATGTACAAGCGTTTCGGCAAGCGGGCCATTGACCTGCTGCTTTCGGGCCTGGGGCTTATTATTCTGTCCCCTCTGTTCCTCATAATAAGCGTGGCTATAAAGGCGGAAGATCCCGGCCCGGTCTTTTTCAAACAGAAGCGGGTGGGGATACATAAAAGCTATTTCAATATCGTGAAGTTCCGTTCCATGCGGCAGGACACTCCTCACGACATGCCTACTCACATGCTGAATAACCCACAGCAGTGGATAACCAAAACCGGGCGCTTCCTGCGAAAGACAAGCCTGGACGAGCTGCCCCAGATAGCGCAGATATTCACCGGGAAAATGAGTATAATAGGCCCCCGGCCGGCGCTGTGGAATCAATACGACCTGATTGCGGAGCGGGACAAATACGGGGCGAACGACGTTACCCCCGGCCTCACCGGCTGGGCCCAGGTAAACGGCAGGGATGAGCTGGAGATCGAGGAAAAAGCCTGGTTGGATGGGGAATATGCTCAAAAGCTCAGTTTTGCCATGGATGCAAAAATTTTCTTTATGACCTTTTTCAAGGTGGCCAGAGGCTCCGGAGTCGTGGAGGGCGGCCCCAAGGAAATGGGAAAGGGGAGAGAAGCATGATAGCTGTCACCGGCCTCACCGGCCACTCCGGGGGCTTCCTGCTCCAACAGTTTATAGATAACGGATACAAAGGAAAAATCCGCTGCCTGGTGCGCAGCAGTACAAAGACGGATAAGCTCTCCGCCTCGGGCCTTGATCTGGAGATCTTCCCCGGGGATATTGAGAACGTGGAGGATCTCACCCGCTTTGTGGACGGGGCGGAGACAGTCATACACATTGCCGGCATATGGAGAACCCTGAAGCTGCTGGAAGCCATAAGCCGGGTAGACAGCGTGAAACACGTTGTACTTGTGCATACCACTGGTATCTACTCCAAACATAAAATGGCCTCCGATGAGTATAAAGAGATAGAGGCCGAAATGCAGAAATATCTGGACGGCGGCATGAACGTCACTATACTGCGCCCCACCATGATATTCGGGGACATGCGGGATCACAATATCTCCAAGTTCATAAAGATGGTAGCAAAGTTCCCAGTAATGCCGGAGATAGACCACGGCGCCGGCCTGATCCAGCCTGTGAACGCCCGGGATCTGGGCCAGGCCTACTACAAGGCTGCTATGGTGGAGAAGCTGCCCCAGCTCAGCTATAACATAAGTGGGGAACGAGAGCTGAGTATACACGAGCTCTTGGAGCTCATAGCAGAGTACATGGGTAAAAAGCCGCATTTTGTCAGCGTGCCCATGGGCCTGGGGGTCTTCGGAGCGAAAACCCTTAAGCTTTTCAGCGGCGGCCGGGTGGATATGGTGGAGAAGGTGCTGCGGCTTGGGGAGGACAGGAACTTCTCCCATGCCGATGCCGCAAGGGATTTCGGCTATCAGCCGGCAAGCTTTAACGAGGGGCTGGAGCGGGAAGTAAAGGAATTTCTGCAGCAGAGGAAGGGCGGCTGACATGCCGAAAAAAATACTGATTCTATCCAATCACTACATAACCATATATGCCTTCCGCCGTGAACTGGTGGCCGAGCTCTGCGCCCGGGGGCACCGGGTGTATATCTCCTCTCCCCATGATGAGCGCAACGGCTATTTTGAAAAGCTGGGCTGCACCATGATAGATACGCCCATGTCCCGCCGGGGCATGAATCCGGCGGAGGATATCAAGCTGGTGCGTCAGTACAAAAAAATGATGGCGGAGCTGAAACCGGATGTGATATTCAGCTATACCATCAAGCCGAATATTTACGGCGCCATGGCCTCCAACCCCCTGGGTATGAAACAGATCTGCAATATCACCGGCACCGGTGCCACATTCCTGAAAGAAAACCTGCTCAGCAAGCTGGTGCGGCAGCTGTACAGGATGTCCATAAGAAAGTGCTATAAAGTGTTTTTCCAGAACACCGGGGACAGGGATTACTTTATCAGCCACGGTATGGTGAAAAATAATTACGACTTGCTGCCAGGCTCCGGGGTGAACCTCAGCCAGCACAGCCTTACGGAAATGCCCGATGAGGAGGAGATCCGTTTTATCTATGTGGGCCGGGTCATGGCGGTGAAGGGCATAGACGAATACCTGGAGTGCGCCCGGGTCATCCGGGAACTTGTCCCCAATACCAGGTTCTATATTGCAGGCTTTACCGAGGAGGAGAAATACCGGCAGCTGGTGGAGCACTATGCCGCCATAGGAGTGGTGGAGGATCTGGGCTTTCAGGACGATATCGACCGCTGGCTCAGACATTGCCACTGCGTCATCCTTCCCTCCCTTGGGGGAGAGGGTGTGCCCAACGTGCTGCTGGAGGCCGCCGCGACAGGCCGCCCCTGCATAGCCTCGGATGTAAACGGCTCTGTAGATGTGGTGGAAGACGGCATAAACGGCTATATCTTCCGCCGGGGGGATGCGGCGTCCCTCATAGAAAAGACCGAGCAATTTCTCAGCCTCAGCCATGAGGAGAAGCGGCAGATGGGCCTCAGGGGCCATGAAAAAGTGGCCCGGGAATTTGACCGGAAGATAGTAATGGATAAATACCTGGGGGAGCTGGAGCCATGATCCGGGTCCTGCATATGATAGGCGCCCTGGAAATGGGCGGCTCCCAGGCCCTGGTCATGAACCTGTACAGGCATATGGACCGGGAGCGGATACAATTTGATTTTGTCCTGGATCATTCGGACAGGGATGACTATGCCGCCCAGGTGAAAGCGCTGGGGGGAAGGATCTTCACTATGCCCGGCTTTCACGGAAATGTTGGGGAGATACGCCGCAGCTGGGACGGCTTCTTCAAGCAGCACCCGGAGTACAGGATACTCCACTCCCATGTGCGCAGCTATGCCTCCCTTTATCTGCCGGTGGCAAAGAAGAACGGGCTAAAAACCCTTATCCACAGCCACTCTACATCCAACGGCAGCGGCTTGAGTTCATTGGTAAAGATGGCCCTGCAATATCCACTGAGGCATCAAGCCGATGTCCTGATGAGCTGCACCCGGGAGGCAGGTGAGTGGCTCTATGGAGAAAAGGCCTGCCGGGGTGAGAATTTCTTCCTGCTGAAAAACGGGGTGGATACCTCCCGCTTTGCCTTCGATGATAATACCCGTAGCCAATACAGGCGCGAGCTGGGGCTGGAAGGAAAGCTGGTTGTGGGCCATGTGGGACGCTTTCATGAGGCCAAGAACCACGAATTTCTGCTGGAATGCTTTGCCGCTCTACTAAAGATTCGGTCTGATGCCATGCTGCTCCTGGTTGGTGACGGTGAGCTCCGACCGGTAATAGAGGGAAAAATAAAGGATTTGGGCTTGGAGCACTCAGTACTGCTGACCGGAAACCGGAGCGATGTGCCTGAACTTATGCAGGCCATGGATGTGCTGGCTTTCCCCTCCAAGTGGGAGGGCCTGCCGGTGACGGTGGTGGAGGCCCAGGCAGCGGGGCTGCCTTGCATCATCTCGGAGCGGATAACAAAAGAGGTGGATCTCTCTCCTCTGGTGTGCCGCCTGCCTATAGACGATGCCCGGCGCTGGGCAGGTGAACTGGCAAAACCCATGCCGCGCCTGGACGTAATGGATGAGATTGTCCGGGCCGGCTATGATATTAACGACAGTGTGGACCGGCTGAGCCGGTTGTATGAAAAACTATACAGGGAGGCCAATACATGAGCAGATATATAATGCGTCTGGACGATGCCTGCCCCAGACATAACAGGGACAACTGGCAGCGGATGGAGGAGCTTCTCAACGCCTACGGAGTAAGGCCCCTTGTGGGCATAATCCCGGACTGCCGGGATCAGCAGATGGAGCAATATCCTGAGGACGAAAACTTCTGGGACAGGGCCAGAGCCTGGCAGAGCCGGGGCTGGGCCATGGCCCTCCACGGCTATCAGCATGTATACGTCACCCGGGACGGTGGGATCAACCCGGTGCACCTGCGCTCGGAGTTTGCAGGGCTGCCTCTGGAAAAGCAGAAAGAAAAAATAAGCGCCGGGATGGAGATACTTACTGCCCAGGGGATAAAGCCCGTCGCCTTTATCGCCCCGTCCCATACCTTTGACTTGAATACCCTGGCGGCTCTGAAGGAATGCACGGATATACGCAGCATCAGCGATACCATCGCCAATGCCCCCTACAGTAAATACGGATTTACCTTTATCCCCCAGCAGTCGGGCCGGGTGAGAGAACTCAATTTTTACTGCGTGACCTTCTGCTATCACCCCAACGTCATGGGCGAGGAGGACTTCATACAGCTGGAGGGCTTCTTGCGGGTGCATGAGGGGGAGTTTGTGCCCTACCCCCGGGGTCAGGCCAAGCGTCGGGAGGATGTCAGAGATAAGCTGCTGCGCCGGGGATATTTCCTCATGCGGGATGTGAGAAGAAAGCTGAGCGGTAAGTAAGGCCAAATGAAAAATAAAACTATAATGTTTTATATAAATGCCATCCACGACGGCGGGGCCGAGCGGGTAATGCTCCAGCTGGCAAAACGCTTTGCCGATGCCGGCTACAGAGCGGTGCTGGTGACAAGCTTCGTGGATGACTGGGAATACCCTGTGCCTGAGGGCGTGGAGCGTATTTCCATGGAGCAGCGCCAGAGGGAGCAGTCCAGGCTAAAAAGAAATCTGAGCCGTATAGCTGCCCTGCGGCGTCTTATAAAGGAATACCGGCCCAAGGCCCTTATTTCCTTCATGGCCGAGCCGAATTTCCGGGCCATACTGGCCGCCGCCTTCCTTCCGGTAAAAACCATCGTCTCCGTGCGAAACGACCCGGAGAGGGAGTACGCCGGAAAATTGGGCAGACTGGTGGGAAAGCTGCTGCTGCCCATGGCGGATGGCTGCGTATTCCAGACGGAGCAGGCCCGGGACTGGTTTCCAAAAAAACTGGGGAAAAAATCGGAAGTGATAATGAACCAGGTGGACGAGACTTTTTTTGCAGCCCATGGGCCGGAAGACGGGGCTTATGTGATGACGGCCGGGCGGCTTACGGCACAGAAAAATCAGGCTATGCTGATACGTGCCTTTGCAGCCATTGCCCCCCAGGTGGAAAACGAACTTCGCATTTATGGCGAGGGGGAGTTGAGAGGAGAACTGGAAGAGCTCATTGCCTCCCTGGGGATGGAGGAGCGTATAAGACTCATGGGAGCCTCGGGCAATATGCCGGAGGTGCTGTCCAAAGCCGGGCTGTTTGTGCTGCCCTCGGATTATGAGGGCATGCCCAACGCCTTGCTGGAGGCCATGGCCTCCGGGCTGTGCTGCATCTCCACCGACTGTCCCTGCGGCGGGCCCGGAGCAGTGATTGACGACGGAATCAGCGGCCGGCTTATACCGGTAGGGGACCAAAGTACCCTGGCCGGTACCATGTTGGAGCTTCTCAGGGACAAAAATAGTATACGCGAAATGGGAGAAAAGGCCCGTGCTAAGGCGGAAAAATTCCGCCCCCAGGCTGTTTTCCGGCAGTGGAAAAATTATCTTGAAACCGTTGTAGGAGACTGATATGCAGTACAGAGGCATGAAGGATGTGCTGGATTTTTTCACCAGCAGAGATAGAATATTCAATTTCTTTGATAATCGGCATATGCTGGATTGGCTGGGCGATAAAGCCTATTTGAAGCTGGCTTTCCGGGCAAAAATGGGATATCCGCTGAATTTGGATAATCCCAGAACCTTCAGTGAAAAACTCCAGTGGCTGAAGCTTTACGACCGGAACCCGCTGTATACCACGTTAGTGGATAAATATGCAGTGCGCCGGTACATTGCGGAAAAGATAGGGGAGGAGTATCTGATCCCCCTGGTGGGCGGCCCCTGGTACAGCGCCGGGGAGATAGACTTTGACGCCCTGCCGGAGCAGTTCGTCCTGAAATGCAACCACAACAGCGGCGGCGTGATTATCTGCCGGGATATGAGCAGCTTTGACAGAGCTGCCGCGATCAGAAGGCTGGATGAAGATCTGAAAAAAAACTACTATTTGGAAGGCCGGGAATGGCCCTATAAAAACGTTAAACCCTGCATTATTGCGGAAAAATATATGGAAGACGAAAACGGAGAATTGAGAGACTACAAATTCTACTGTTTTAACGGGGTGCCGAGATATTCTCTTATTACAACGGACAGATTATCTCCAGATATGCCAACTTGTTATACTTATTTTGACATGGATTTTAAAATGCTGCCATTTTTTAATTCTGGCCCCCACGCCAGGGAGCTGTTGAGCAAGCCGGATAAATATGAGCATATGAAATCTCTTGCACAGCTTTTGGCTGAAGGAATGCTCCATGTGAGGGTGGATTTTTACCAGGTGGATGGACAAATATATTTTGGGGAACTTACTTTCTTTGACAGCAGTGGCATGGCGGCATTTGAGCCACAGGAATGGGACGAGATTATAGGCAGTTGGCTTGAGCTGCCGGGGAGATAACAAGCTGGCATAGACCGGACTTCGGGAGGCGGAACAGTGAACGGAGAAACAGTCAAATACATATTTGAACACCCCGAGAGGCTTTTTTCCATGCTGGGAAGTAAGGGGCTGCTGAATTGGATACCCGACGAATTGTATATTAGGATACAGTTCAGGCTGGCTATGGGAGTCTGGCCGGATCTGAAAGATCCCAAGACATTCAATGAGAAACTGCAATGGCTTAAACTCCATGACCGAAACCCACTGTATACTACGCTGGTAGATAAATATGCAGTGCGCCGCTATATTGCGGAAAAGATAGGGGAGGAATATCTCATTCCTCTGGTGGGCGGCCCCTGGGATAGGGCCGAGGAGATAGATTTTGACGCCCTTCCGGAGCAATTTGTACTTAAATGCAATCACGACAGCGGCGGTGTAGTGGTATGCCGGGATAAGAGCAGTCTGAAT
>CALWWB010000054.1 GCA_944385175.1 uncultured Oscillospiraceae bacterium
ACGCCTCTGGCGTACAACCGAGGCATGGAGCGAAGTGCAATCCCTTTTGTCGAAGAAGGCTTGACCTTCTTCGACAAACTGAAACCGCCCGGTTCCGGGCGGTTTTCACATTGCGTTTTTACTTGTGTATTCCGGGGAAAAACAGGGCAATGGTGCCAGGCCCTACATGGGAGCCGGTGACAGGCTCATAGCATACGGTGAGACATTCTCCCGTGAATCCCGCTTCCCTAAGCTTACTTATAAGGTAGGCCGTTCCCACCTCGTCGTCTGCATGGGCAATGCCTATCATGGCGCTCTTGTCGGCGCACAGAGCAGCGTATCTTTCGGCCAAGTTGTTCAGGGCATTTCTCCGCCCACGTACCTTACCGCAAAGTATGATGTGTCCCGTGTCATCCCCCTGAAGTATGGGCTTTATATGCAATACGCTGCCAATGACGGCGGCAGCTCCGGTGATACGCCCGCCCTTGCGCAGATATTTAAGATCATCCACAGTAAAATACTGGCACATGTTGGGACGCAGAGTGTGGAGCATGTCGCTCACGGCATCAAAGTCGGCCCCCTGCTCTATCATCTGGGCAGCCTTGAGCACCATGAGCCCTTCACCCAGAGAGGCGGCATAGGTGTCAAAGCTGAGTATGCGCCGCTGGGGATATTTCTCCGCAAACTCACCGGCGGCAACGGCTGCAATAGAGGCTGTACCGCTGATGCCACCGGACATGCCGATATATATCACATCGTTGCCGGCAATCAGTTCCGGCTCAAAATTCTCATTGAACTTGGCCATATTTATAAGCCCGGTCTTAACATCGGCTCCGGCGCGCATGGCGTTGTAAAAGGCTACGCCGTCAAAGTCGGTTTCGGCAGAGTACTCCGCAGGTACGCCGTTCACGGTGTATTCAAAGGATATAACTTTGATTCCATACTTGCGAATGAGCTCTATGGGCAGGTTGGCCGAAGTGTCGGTAAAAAGTTTTATCATGATTGCGCTCTCCTTTGCAGGGCATAAGACAGGGGCAGCGCCCCCGATTAATATTATAGTAAGACTGCTGACGGGAAAATGCAAACTATTAAAATACGGTACACTCTATTGCGGATGCATTGCACAGCTCATGGTGTAGAATCCGACTCTACCGAGAGTAGAATATGGCTTCCCGGGAAACGACAGCGGCAAAACTATTGTCAAAAACACCAAATTCGGTACAAAATGTTAAGACTCTGTCAAATAATATTTTTTACATTTAAAAGGTACTTTCATTTTTTGCCCAGTGGTGCTATAATATTTAGACAGCAATTTCTAATTTGTCATCCACCCATATCAATTTGGCATTGGAGGTGAAAGAGTGGAACATTCATCGGAGGTGCTTTTTTCCATAGGACCAGTGGAGATAACCGGAGTGCTGGTTACCATGTGGGTGATCATTGCACTGTTGGCGCTTTTTTCGTGGCTGGCTACCAGACGTATGAAAGAAGTACCCGGGCTCCTTCAGAATATCGCGGAGATGAGCGTGAGCAAGCTTCAGGATTATTATGAGGGAGTGATGGGAGAGAAGCTGGCAAGGAAGTATTTCCCGCTTATGGGCACTCTATTCATATTTATAATAGTGTGCAACTACTCCAGCCTGCTGCCGGGCGCCGGACATCTTAAGGGTTTTTCTGTGCCCACCGCCAGCCTTTCCGTTACCGCGGCCCTGGCTATTATCGGCTTTTTTACCACTCATACTGTGGGCATCAGGGAGCGGGGTTTGTGGGGATATCTGAAATCCTTTCTGAGCGTATTGCTGCCACTGACCCTGGTGGAGATGTTCATCCGGCCTTTTTCGCTGGCGTTGCGACTTTTTGGCAACCTTTTCGGCGAGGAGATGGTCACTGAGCAGCTCTATGGCATTTTCCCAATAATTGCGCCGCTGCTCATGCAGGTGCTCAGTCTGCTTTTCTGCCTGATACAGGCTTTGGTTTTTACCATGCTGCTCTCCATATATATAGCGGAAGCCGCGGGAGAGGAATGAGCCGGGCTGAGGAGAAATACTATTACTACTAACTAATTGGAGGATATTCTAATGGAAACCGGACTTATCGCAATAGCAACCGCAATAGCCATCGCCCTGAGTACCCTGGGCCCGGGCATCGGCCAGGGTATTGCTGCATCCAAGGCAATGGAGGCCATAGCCCGCCAGCCGGAAGCAAGCAAGGAGATCCGCTCTACCCTCATACTCTCTCTGGGACTTATGGAGGCACTGACCATATACGGCCTTCTTATTGCCTTTATGCTCATTGCAAAAATTTGACCCGGGAACGGTGAATTGGGAGGGAAGCACAAATGCTGACCATCAACATATCCGAGCTGTTGCTGACCATATTGAGTTTCTTTGTGCTGATGTTCCTGCTGAACAAGCTGCTTTTTAAGCCAGTTATCAGCTTCCGGGCACAGCGGCAAAAGCGTGTGGAAGGCTGCCATGAGCAGGAGCGGCAGGCAGAGGAAAAGCTGGCAGAGACCCGCCGCGAACTGGACGAGCGCCGAGCCCTCAGTTTGAAAGAGGCAGAGAACATCCTGGTTCAGGGCCGGACTCAGGCCCAGGCTGAAGCTGACAGAACGACCCGGCAGGCTCATGCGGAAGCGGAAAGCACCATGCGCCGGGCCGAGGAAGAGGCCCGGTCACTTCGGGAGGCCGGAGGCAAGGCGATAGAGGAAAAGCGCCGGCAGCTGGCCCAAAGCCTGGCTGACCGGCTTTGCCGGTGAGGGACAAAGCCGGGACATGATAGATTTTTCAGGAAGGAGGGTGACTGTATATGGAACTATGGAATAGCTTCGTTGACTTTATGACCAGCGGATGGAACTTTTTCTTTGCCCTTGTCAACTTTGCCATACTGGCCTTTTTCCTTGTAAAGTTCGGCAAAAAAATTGCTGTGAACACTATAGAGGGCAACCGGCAGAAAATAAGCCGGGAGCTGGACGAGGCAAAGGCAGCAGAAGAAAATGCCAAGCATATAACAGAGACCCTTGTAGATATGGACGCCGAGAACCGGAGCCAGTGCCGGGATATCCTGGAACAGGCCCGGGAGAGCTCTCTGCGCAGCGCTGAACGCAGTGCCCAGCTGAGCTGTGCACATGCCGAGAGCATAGACAGGGAAGCCAGACAGGATGCTCTCAGTCTGAGACAACAGACCATGGTGGAGATGAGGGATGAAAATACCGAGGCTCTTTTGAAAGATGCGGGAGAGCTGCTCAAAGGGGAGCATTATGCCCAGCGGCGCAGCGCCATGCCGGAGCACTTTATTGAACAGCTGGAGGAGACACTGGAGCTTACCGACAGCGACCGGGCCAAGCTGCGCTGGGGTGAGAAGCTCCGGGCAAAGCTCAGCAGCCCCGAGACTCTTGACGGTGAACTGATACAGCGCCTGGAGGCCCTGCTCAGCCGGGAGACGGAGGGGCGCTTCAGTCTGGAGACGGAGCTGGATCCCAGCCTGATAGGAGGTCTGCGCCTGCGGCTGGAGGACACGGTGTATGACGGCAGCCTCAAATTCATGCTGCAGCGTGTTGGAGAGGAGCTGGAAGAGGACGAGAGCCCTGAAGGGGATCTGAGCGAATATTTTCAGAACAGATTTTCCGTTGCCTCCACTAGACCGGGATGTTTTCAAACTGGTGTTGTGGAGAGCCTGGCCGACGGGATATGCCGTATAAACGGTCTGTCCGATGTTATGGCCGGAGAGATGGTGCGCTTTGACAACGGACTGCAGGGCATGGTCATGGACATTGAGAAAAACAGTGTCAGCGCCGTTCTGCTGGGCAACTATGAGGAGATCCATGAGGGGGCCCAGGTGCGCCGCACCAGCAAAGTCATGGAGGTGCCGGTGGGTGAGGAGCTTATCGGCCGGGTGGTGGACGGCCTTGGCCGTCCTGTGGACGGCAGAGGCCCTCTGCGTACTACCCAGACTCGACCGGTGGAAAGTCCTGCTCCAACTATAATTGCCAGAAAGCATGTATCGGTGCCGCTGCACACCGGAATAAAAGCAATAGATGCCCTTGTCCCTATAGGCAGGGGTCAGCGTGAGCTGATAATCGGCGACAGGAAGACCGGTAAGACATCCATAGCCGTGGACACCATAATAAACCAGAAGGGCAAAGATGTGGTCTGCATCTATGTGGCCATAGGACAAAAGGAATCCACTGTAGCCGGAATCGTGGCAAAGCTCAGGGAACTGGGCGCTATGGACTACTGCATCGTGGTCAGCGCAAAGGCTTCTGATCCTGCACCCATGCTGTATATTGCACCCTACACAGGGGCCGCTATGGGCGAATACCTGATGTATAAGGGACGTCATGTGCTCATAGTATATGACGACTTGTCCCGCCATGCGGTGGCCTACCGCGAGTTGAGCCTGCTGCTCCACCGCCCGCCAGGGCGGGAGGCATATCCCGGGGATGTGTTTTATCTCCACTCCAGGCTGCTGGAGAGGGCGGCCTGCCTGAACGAAGAAAACGGCGGCGGCAGTATGACCGCTTTGCCTATAGTTGAGACTCAGGCCGGGGATATCTCTGCCTACATCCCCACAAACGTCATTTCCATCACCGACGGCCAGATATTCCTGGAGGAGGGCCTTTTCAACTCCGGTGTACGCCCGGCTATCAACGCGGGGCTTTCCGTCAGCCGTGTGGGTGGAGACGCCCAGCCTAAGGCCATGAAGCAGTTTGCCTCCAGGCTGAGGATGGATCTGGCCCAGCACCGGGAGCTGGAGAGCTTCTCCCAGTTTGGCTCCGATTTGGACAAGGCTACCAGGGATGCCCTGAACAGAGGCAGAAAGCTCACCGAGCTTCTGAAGCAGAAACGCTTTGACCCCCGCACCGTAGCCCAGGAAGTGGTGGCCATATTTGCCGCCAATGAGGGCTACATGGATGATCTGGAGACTGAGCAGGTATCTGAATTTGAGCGGCGGCTCACTGACTATGCCTACGAAAAAGCCCCGGAACTGTGCCGGGATATAGATGAGGGCAGAAAACTGGATCAGGAACAGATCCAGGAACTGCGCAGCCTCATAGAAGAATTCAAAGGGGATTTCCGAGCCTAAAGCCTTACAGGCTGCCTGAAGGGAGGTGGAGCCAGTGGCCAGTATTTATGCCATAAAGGCAAGAATAAAAGGCGTTGAGAGCACTGGAAAGATAACCAAAACAATGAAGCTGGTTTCCACGGCCAAGCTGCACCAGACCCAACTGCAGCTGGAGCGGATAAAGGACTTTGCGGATAAATGCCGTCAGTCCCTGGGACTTGTGCTCACCGATGTTGATGGGGACGAGTGCCCTATGCTGAAAACCCGAGAGATAAAAAGGGTATGTTACGTCTTGTTTGTGGGCAACAGGGGGCTCTGCGGAGCTTATAACTGGGATGTGCTGAGATATTTGCGCTCCCTGCTGAAGGAGGAGAAGGCCGACTACTTTACCCTCATCTGCGGCCGCTGGAGCGGAGAACACCGGGAGGACAGGGAGCTTAGAGTGGAGCGCTGCTTCGACGATATTGAAGACTTACCCTCCCAGGCCAGAATTCTGGAGCTGTCCAAATATATCCAGGACATATATATCCGGGGCCGGGCTGACCGGGTGGTGCTGGTATACCAGCGCCGGGAGTCTATGGGCCAGAGACCCCAGACATTTCAGCTGCTCCCCCTGGAAAGAAACGCAGCGGAGAACGGCGGTGACTGCATCTTTGAGCCGGATAAACAGAGCCTGGTAAATACGCTCAGCCGCATGTATGTGGACAACAGCATTGCCAGAATACTGCTGGAGGCCAAGGTCAGTGAGCATTTTGCCCGTATGACTGCAATGACAAATGCCATAGACAATGCAGACGAGCTGCTTCAGGAGCTGAACCTGACACTTAACCGGACCCGCCAGGCCAAAATCACCACGGAGATCTCCGAGATTGTGGGTGGGGCCAACGCTCTGCGGAATGGAGAATAAAATGGAAAAAGGAACAATAAGCAAAGTTGTGGGGCCGGTAGTGGACGTGCGTTTCCCAGAGGGAGAGATGCCGGCTATATATGATGCAGTTTATCTGGAGGGCTGCCAGGGCTCCGTTACCGCCGAGGTGGTTCAGGAGCTGGGGGGCAGCACAGTGCGCTGCATAGCCCTGAGCTCTACCGACGGCCTCTCCAGAGGCTGCCAGGTAACTGCCTCCGGCGGACCTATCAAAATGCCCGTGGGAGAGGAGACCCTGGGCCGTATGTTCAATGTGGTAGGCCAAGCCATAGACGGAAAAGGACCTGTGGATGCCAAGGAGTTCAAGCCCATACACCAAAACGCCCCCAATTTTACGGATATCGTACCGGCGGAAAATATGCTGGAGACAGGCATAAAGGTGGTGGATTTGCTGACCCCCTATGCCAAGGGCGGAAAGATAGGGCTTTTCGGCGGCGCGGGAGTGGGCAAGACCGTGCTGATAATGGAGCTTATACGCAATGTGGCCTATGAGCACGGCGGATACTCGGTGTTTGCCGGAGTGGGCGAGCGCAGCCGCGAGGGCAACGACCTGTGGAACGAGATGACCGAGTCCGGCGTGGTGGAAAAGACAGCCCTGGTTTACGGCCAGATGAACGAGACCCCGGGGGCCAGACTCCGGGTACCTCTCTCTGCCCTGACAATTGCTGAACATTTCCGGGATGTGCAGCATCAGGACGTGCTGCTGTTCATAGACAATATATTCCGTTTTATCCAGGCGGGCTCAGAGGTATCGGCCCTGCTGGGCAATATGCCCTCTGCAGTTGGCTACCAGCCTACCCTGGCCACGGAGATGGGCACCCTGGAGGAGCGCATAGTCTCTACACGAAAAGGTTCCATAACCTCGGTACAGGCGGTGTACGTGCCTGCCGACGATCTGACCGATCCTGCCCCTGCGACCACCTTTGCCCACCTGGATGCCACTACGGTGCTGTCTAGGGCAATATCTGAGCTGGGCATATATCCGGCGGTGGATCCGCTGGCCTCCTCCTCCCGTATGCTGGAGGCGGATATTGTGGGCAGCGAGCACTATAAGACAGCCAGGGCCGTGCAGGAGGTACTTCAGAAGTACCGGGAGTTGCAGGACATAATTGCCGTGCTGGGCATGGATGAGCTGAGCCATGAGGATAAGCTCACGGTAAACCGGGCCCGGCGTATACAGCGCTTCCTTTCCCAGCCCTTCCATGTGGCGGAGAATTTCACCGGTATGGAAGGCAGGTATGTGCCCCTGCAGGAGACTATCAAGGGTTTTCAGGCCATATTGGGCGGCGATGTGGACGACCTGCCGGAGCAGGCTTTCCTGCTCTGCGGAACCATAGACGAGGTCCTTGCCAAGCGAAGCAGCTTCTGAGGTGGACACCATGGCCAATGATATTCATCTCAGCGTCAGCACTGCTTATGGAGACGGTTTTGAGAGCTATGTGGATTATGTCAGGCTACCCACGGCTTTCGGCAGCCTGGGCATACTCAAAGGCCACTGTGACATGCTCTGTGCCGTTTCCTCCGGTATTGTGAGTTACAGTGCCCAGGGGGAAAAGGGTATGCTGGAAGTGGGAGAGGGCGTGGCAACCGTGGCGGATAACCGGGTGACGCTGCTGGTATCCAGCATCAAACATGAATAGTCAAAAGCAGCTCTGCGGCTGGGCTTCCAGCGGCAGGGCTGCTTTTAATTTTACCTATTTTCTTTGAATATAAAATAAAATGCTTTTAGATAGGTGCAATCATATATTTGTTTCGTCATTTTGCAACTTGCCCACCGGTAAATATCAGCACTATTGTTCATTGACGGAAAAGCCTGTGGAGTGATAGAATATAAATGCCGGAAAGGCGCGGCTGGAAAGGATGCAGGATATGAAAAAAGTCTATGTTCTTATTGGAAACTACGGCAGCGGTAAAACCGAGCTGGCCCTGAATTTTGCCTTCAGAGCGGCAGAGGAAGGCAAGCGCACGGAGCTTCTGGATCTGGACATGGTGAACACCTATTTCCGGCTGGCGGAACACGGCAAACTCACGGAAATGAAGGAGATACGTCTGGTATCTCCCAATTTTGCATGCTCCGGAATAGAGACCCTGTCCCTCCCGGCGGAGGTTGCATCTGCCTTTGACATGGATTGGGATACAGTGGTGTTCGACGTGGGTGGCGACGCCGTGGGTTCCACGGCCTTGGGCCGCTATCATCAGGATTTTATGGATCTTGAGCCGGGGGCCCTGGAGGTGCTCAACGTCATAAATATCCGCCGGCCCCTGTCCGGTACGGTGGAGAAGATAATCCGCATCCAGGAGGAGATGCAGGCCCACGCGCGGCTGCCGATCAGCGGCATGATAAACAATACAAATCTGGCCGAGGCCACCGGCCCCGAGGAGCTCAGAGACGGATACGAGATAATAAGAGAAGTATCGGAGCGTACCGGTGTGCCGGTGCTCTACACCTCAGGCAAAAAGCAGCTGCTGGACCGGTTTTTGTCCGAGGGCCACGACCCCAGGTATATAGGCACACCAATGTATATAGATACCTACATGGCCAGGGATTGGAACAGCTGGATAAAGAGCCTTTGAAAAGTATATCCGAACCGCCGGGCGGTCTTTTCAACGCAGTCAGTAATAACTGGAAAATCATTATAGAAAAGAGGTAGAATCATGGTAAAGGTGACAATCAACGAGCTTGTCTGTAAGGGCTGCGGCCTGTGTGTCAGGGCCTGCCCGAAGAGCGTCCTCGCCCTTTCAAAAACCAAGCTCAACGCAAAGGGCTACCACCCCGCAGAGGTAGTGGAACCTGAGGCATGTATAGGCTGCGCATCCTGCGCCCGTACCTGCCCCGATGTGGCAATCCACATAGAAAAGGATTAAGGAGGAAATTAAAATGGCACTGACCCTGATGAAGGGTAGCGAAGCTATAGCTGAGGCCGCCATTCGCGCAGGCGCCCGCTTCTTCTTCGGCTATCCTATTACTCCCCAGACTGAGATCCCCGAATACATGTCCGCGCGTATGCCCGAGGTGGGCGGCTGCTTCCTCCAGGCGGAGAGCGAGGTCGCGGCAATCAATATGGTTTACGGTGCAGCCTCTACCGGCGCTCGTGTCATCACATCTTCCTCCAGCCCCGGCGTCAGCCTCAAGCAGGAGGGCATATCCTACTGTGCAGGCGCCCAGCTGCCCTGCGTTATCCTCAACGTCATGCGCGGCGGCCCCGGCCTCGGCAGCATCCAGGCCTCCCAGGGCGACTACAACCAGGCCACCAAGGGCGGCGGCAACGGCGACTACCACCTGATTACCTACGCACCCGCTTCCATCCAGGAGGCAATCAATATCTTTGGTTTCGCCTTTGACAAGGCGGAGAAGTACCGGGTGCCGGTGCTGTTCCTGGCCGACGGCATTATGGCCCAGATGATGGAGCCAGTGGAAATGCCGGAGATGATCGACTTCAAGGTAGACCCGGAGAAGAAGCCCTGGGCTGCCACAGGCTGGAAACCCGGCGACGATCCGGCAAAGCGGGCTGTCATCAACTCCCTGTACATCAACACCGAGGAGCTGACGGTACATAACAATAACCTCCAGGCCATCTACCGGGAGATAGAGAAGAACGAGGTCATGTATGAGGCATATATGACCGAGGATGCAGACTATGTCATCACCGCTTTCGGCACCGTAGCCCGTATTGCAAAGTCTGCTGTCAACGAGCTGAGGGAAAAGGGCGTCAAAGTGGGCCTCTTCCGCCCCATCACCGTGTGGCCCTTCCCCTACAAGGAGCTGAAAGAAGCCGCCGTCAATGCCAAGGCTCTGCTGGATGTGGAGGCCAACGAAGGCCAGATGCTCATCGACGTGAAGCTGGCCGTCAACGGGGATAAGCCGGTGGAATACTTCGGCCACTGCGGCAGCCTCATGCCCACCACCGCAGAGATCGTCGCGAAGATCCTGGAAATGAAGGAGGGTAAGTAAATGTCCGTCGTATTTGAAAAGACTAAATATCTGACCGATAAACCCTTCCACTACTGCCCAGGCTGCAACCACGGCATCATCCACCGCCTGGTGGCCGAGGCCCTGGAGGAGTCCGGCATGGGCGGAAATATCGTGGGTGTGGCCCCTGTGGGCTGCTCGGTCTTTGCCTATGATTACTTTAACGTGGATATGCTGGAGGCGGCCCACGGCCGTGCCCCCGCCGTGGCCACCGGTGTGAAGCGGGCTAAGCCCGATGCTCTGGTGTTCACCTATCAGGGTGACGGCGACCTGGCCTCCATCGGCACCGCCGAAATAGTCCACGCCGCCCACAGAGGCGAAAAAATCTGCACCGTCTTTGTCAACAATGCCATCTATGGCATGACAGGCGGCCAGATGGCTCCCACTACCTTGGTTGGCCAGCGTACCACCACCTCCCCCTTCGGCCGTGACGAGGCATGGTGCGGCGCACCCATCAAGATGTCCGAGATGCTCTCGGAGGTACCCGGCGCCTACTATATCGAGCGCTGCGCCGTGAACAACAACGCCAACATCATAAAGACCAAAAAGGCTATCAAGAAGGCATTCCAGTACCAGATGGAAGGCAAGGGCTTCTGTATGATCGAAGTTCTCTCCACCTGTCCCACCAACTGGGGTCTCAGCCCCGTAGAGGCTATGAAGTGGCTGGAAGAGAATATGATCCCCTACTATCCTCTGGGCGTCTATAAAGATAAGGGGGCAAATAAGTAATGACGAAACAGTTTATATTTGCCGGCTTCGGCGGCCAGGGCATGCTGCTTATCGGCAAGTTTGTCGCCATGGCCAGTATGCTGGACGGAAAGCACGTATCTTGGCTGCCCTCCTACGGCCCGGAGATGCGTGGCGGTACAGCCAACTGCTCCGTCATCGTCAGCGATGAGGATGTGGCCTCCCCTCTGGTGGATAAGGCCGACGTGGTTGTGGCCATGAATGCCCCGTCCCTGGATAAATTTGAGGACAGCGTAAAGCCCGGCGGGCTGCTGGTTATCAACAGCTCCATCATTGACCGCAAGAGCGTGAGGGACGATATCACTGTGGTCTACTGCGATGCTATGGGCATTGCCGAGGCTGTGGGCAATCCCAAAGGCGCAAACGTGGCCATCCTGGGCGCTATGCTGGAGAAGGAGCCTATAGTTACGGTGGACACCATGACCGAGGCTATCCGTATAGAGCTGGGCGAGCGCAAGCAGAAGTTCCTTGAAGGCAATAAGAAGGCCCTTATTGCAGGTATGGAGGCCGCCAGAGGCTAAAACAATTCGGACATACATGACGATCCCCGGACTGATTCCAGTCCGGGGATTTTTTATGGGAATAACTGCGGCTACAGCTGTGTCATGGGCCTCTCCGGCGGCATATAATACAGCGTAAAGCGGGTGTATCACTATGGGAAAGTCCTACGGTCTCCATAGCATGAGCCCCGGAGAGAGCGCGGTAATAGAGCATCTGGGCAGCAGCGGCGCCCTGCGCCGCCGGCTGCTGGATATGGGCTTGGTGGAAGGAACCAGGGTGGAGTGTCTGGGGGTGAGCCCCGGAGGAGACCCCAAGGCCTTCCTGATACGGGGAGCCGTGCTGGCCCTCAGGGACATAGATTGCCGGGAGATCACAATCAAAAAAATAGGGTAAATACAGGGCGGCCGACAAACGGCCGCCCTGCCGATGGGAGGAGCCTATATGGGCCTGACGGTAAAATCTACGGGCAGAAGCCTGAGCCGGGAACAGATGCACATACAGCGGCCCAGGCCGGAGGATAGGATAATCGCCCTGGCGGGCAATCCCAATGTGGGCAAGAGCACCATATTCAACAGCCTCACGGGGATGAAACAGCACACGGGGAACTGGCCGGGCAAGACAGTGAGCAACGCCAGGGGCTATTGCCGCAGCGGACGGCGGGGCTATGTCCTGGTGGATGTACCGGGAACCTACTCTCTGATGGCCGACTCCCCGGAAGAAGAGCTGGCCAGAGACTTTATCTGCTTTGGAGGGGCTGACGCCGTCCTAGTGGTATGCGACGCCACCTGCCTGGAGCGGAATATGAACCTGCTGCTCCAGACACTGGAGACCGGCAGGCCGGTGCTGCTGTGTGTAAACCTTATGGACGAGGCGAAAAGCAGAGGAATACATATAGACCTGGATTTACTGGAGGAGCGCCTGGGTATACCGGTGGTAGGTACGGTGGCCAGGGACAGGAGAAGCCGCGAGAAATTACTCTCCGCTCTGGACTGGTTAACTGATCACCCGCCCAGGGGGGAACCGCCGGTACCGGAATATCCGGAAGCCCTGGAGCGGGCTGTCGAGGCCCTGCTGCCTCTGGCCGGAGAACTTGAGGGGCTGTGTCCACGCTTTATCTGTCTGGGCCTGCTTTTGGGGACGGCGGGACTGGAAGAACGGCTGGGGCCTCAGCTCCTCCTGGCCGCAGCGGAGCAGCGGGAAGAGCTGGAGAAGGCGGGCATGGACAGGGATACTATCCAAAGTGCCGTGGTCACGGCTTTGGTGAAAAAAGGGGAGGAGCTCTGCGCCGGGGCGCTGGACAAAAGGGATGAGGGCCGCAGCGACAGAGACAAGACCATTGACCGCATAGTCACCAGCCGGCTTCTTGGCTACCCTTTGATGATAGTGCTGCTGGCCCTGGTTTTTTACCTGACTATAAAAGGGGCAAACTATCCGTCCCAGTGGCTCAGCACCGGGCTGTTCTATATATATGACAGGCTGATGGAACTCTCTGCCGGACTGGGTGCTCCGGCCTGGCTGACAGGAATTGTGGTGGAGGGGGCTTATAAGACCCTGGCCTGGGTAGTATCCGTGATGCTGCCGCCCATGGCAATATTCTTCCCGCTGTTCACTCTGATGGAGGACTCGGGCTATCTGCCCAGAATAGCCTACAATCTGGATAGGCCCTTCTGCCGCTGCTCCTCCTGCGGACGCCAGGCCCTGACCATGGCTATGGGCTTCGGCTGCAACGCTGCAGGGGTGGTAGGATGCCGGATAATAAACTCCCCCAGGGAGCGGCTGCTGGCCATCATAACCAACAACCTTGTGCCCTGCAACGGCCGGTTTCCGACGCTCATTGCCCTGATAAGCATGTTCCTCATAGGCAGCGGCAATGCTCTTAGTTCGGCGCTGGTACTGACGGGCTTCATAATCCTGTCGGTGCTACTGACCTTTATGAGTACCAAGGTCCTGAGCATGACGCTGCTGAAAGGGGAGAGTTCCTCTTTCGTGCTGGAGCTGCCGCCCTACCGGCGGCCGGAATTGGGGAAGGTGATAGTGCGCTCCGTCATGGACAGGACGCTGTTTGTGCTGGGCAGGGCGGCGGCGGTGGCTGCCCCGGCCGGGGCGATTCTGTGGCTGCTGGCAAACCTGAGTATAGGGGGAGAGAGCCTGCTTGCTCTGCTTTCCGGAATTGTGGAACCTCTTGGACGTTTCCTGGGGATGGATGGGGCCATACTCCTGGCCTTTATACTGGGCTTTCCCGCAAACGAGATTGTTCTGCCCATAGCGGTGATGATATACAGCATGGGGGGGAGCCTGGCGGAGATAGGGGAGCTGACAGCGCTGCGGCCCCTGCTGGCCGCCAACGGCTGGACGGCACTGACGGCGGTATGCGTTATGCTGTTTTCTCTCTGCCACTGGCCCTGCTCTACCACGCTGCTGACCATCAAAAAAGAGACTGGGAGCTGGAAGTGGACCCTGGTGTCTGCCCTGATGCCTACTGCCTTGGGTATAATGCTTTGCGCCGGGGTGGCCGCCTTGGGACGGCTGGCCGGGCTTCTATAGACTTATGATTTTTGTGGCAACGGCATTTCTAAATGCCGCATCATGCTCTACAAAAATCATGGTGGGACAATATTCCTTTATTGACTCCTCTATCTGCATGCGGCTGTATATGTCAATGTAGTTGAGCGGCTCGTCCCAGATATACACATGGGCCCTGCGGCAGAGGCTCTCCGCCAGTAAGACCTTTTTCTTCTGCCCGGCGGAGAGCTTTTCCAGCTCCAGGTCGAATTGAGAGCGGGAGAAGTCCAGTTTCCTCAATATGGTCATGAAAAGACTCTCGTCTATGGAGACAGACCGGGCGTAGCCGGACAGAGGACCGTGCAGGTGAGAGCTGTCCTGGGGCACATAGGACACTATAAGTCCTGAGGCAAGGCTGAAGCTGCCGCTGTGTTTTATGGGCTGTCCCGCCAAAAGCTTCAACAGGCTGGATTTACCGCTGCCGTTCCTGCCATCCAGAGCAATACGCTCCCCCTGATTCAAACTGAAGCTCAAAGGAGCACAGACTGCCTTGCCGTTATATGAGGGGGCGCAGTTTTCCAGACATACCAGCCTCTGGGTGTGGTGCTCCAGGGGGAAGAGCTTCAGGCTCTCGGCCGTCTCCAGATTTTTCAGGAGCGCGGATTTTTCTGATATCGCCTTCTGCTGCCTGGCCTCCAGATTCTTGGAGCGCTTCATCATCTTTGCAGCCTTGTGGCCCACATATCCCCTGTCCACCTTCAAGCCGGAATTCTGTGAACCGTACTTGTTCGCCTCAGCCCTGTCGGACCAGGATGAAGAGCGCCTTGCCGACTGTTGCAGCTGTTTTATATCCTTTTGCAGCTGTCGGTTCCTGGCCAGCTCAAAGTCCTGTCGGCGCTGAAAGTTTTCCATCCAGGAAGAGAAGTTACCGCTCTGCACCTGGATATCGGCGCGGTTTATGGACAGTATGTGGTCCACGCAGCCGTCCAGAAAGCGGCGGTCGTGAGAGACCAGTATGAAGCCTTTTTTCCTTTTGAGGTAGGCGGAGACAAGCTCCCGGCCCTGGCTGTCCAGATGGTTGGTGGGCTCGTCGATGAGAAGGAAGTGTCCGGGGTTTAAAAACAGGGCGGCCAGAAGAACCTTCGTCTGCTCCCCGTTAAAAAAAAAAAAAAAAGGGCGGTCCAGCACATCTTC
>CALWWB010000055.1 GCA_944385175.1 uncultured Oscillospiraceae bacterium
CAGCTGGAGAAGATAAAAGGAAAGCCGGGAGAAGATATAGTGACAGCCCAGCACAAGAAGATGCTGGAGCTGACAAAGGCCCGGATGAACCTGTGCAGCAGCCAGCTGGCGGCAAAGCGCCGGGAGCTGGAGGACTATCGCAGCGAGATACTGAGGGTAATACGGGGCGAGAGCCGCTTTACAGCAGATATGCTCAATGAGCTTATAGAGCAGGGCAGGGCGGAAGAGAGGGAACTGTCCGAAGCCCTCCGGCAGGTAAAAGAGGAATACAGCCTGATGCAGAGCGGAGCCGACCAGGAGGAGGAAGAACTGACCCGGCTCAGATCCTGGGCGGATGTCTATGACAGCTGCAGCTTTGAGGCCAAGAAGATGTTTATCGCATATTTCGTGAAGTCCCTCCATGTACATAGGGACTATGAGCTGGATATACAGTTCAATGTGAGCTTTGAGGAGTTCAGGAACCTGTCCTATAGTCCAGATGACAAATGAGATATTCCTGATGCGAAAATAAGCTGAAGCCACAAAATATGACTTCAGCTTATAAGAACAGCATAGTAAAGTTATAGCCACGTAACCCCAAATCGAAGCCCAGTGCATGGCACGGGTTCGATTTGGCTAAGGAGGAGCAAGGGAGCGGAGCGGATGGTGCTTTCTATTCCCCGTGAAATAGAAAGTGCGGTCGCAAAGCGAGAATCACAAAAAACAAACCCGGAGCCCAGCGTCAGCGGGTCCGGGTTTGAGAGGAGCTGCGACAGAATGAGTGAGAAGTGACGTTTGCTCTGAAAGAGAAAACGTCGCTGCGAACGATATGACGTCCGCAGCGACGTGGTGGACTCGAAGGGATTCGAACCCTCGACCCCCACAATGCGAATGTGGTGCGCTCCCAACTGCGCTACGAGCCCAAGTATTGAATTAAAGGGGCATATAACCGAACCGCTTGCTCTGGCAAGCAATTCGCATCCTCGCGACTTGTTCATTATATCACAGATTGCATTTTTGTAAAGAGAAAAAATGGGATTGATTAAATCAGAAATTTGTAGTAGAATAACATCGTGACTTTTGACAAGGCTGCACTAGTTGGGGAGCCAGCGGTGCCCTGTAACCTGCAATCCGCTATAGCAGGGATGAATTCCCATGTGAGGACATGCTCTGTACCGTCTGACCCCGGTAAGCAGTAATGACGATCCGGTCTTGCGCAACGGAAACCCGCGAACCATGTCAGGCGGGGAACCGAGCAGCATTAAGTGGTGCTTTCCGTGTGCCGCGAGGCTGCCGGATCTGAGCCGGCTGCCGGCGTAACGGGTATAGAGTATTGTTCGGGCTTGGGTGTGCAGTCTTGTCAAGAGTCATATCTTTTTATGCAGCATCCAGCAGGGAGGTGCGCTGTGTACCAGGCATTGTATCGCAAGTGGAGACCCCAGACCTTTGACGAAGTAGTGGGGCAAAAACATATAACTGAGACGCTGAAAAATCAGGTAAAAACCGGGCGGCTATCCCATGCCTATATATTTATAGGTACACGTGGCACAGGCAAAACCACCTGCGCCCGCATCTTGGCAAAGGCAGTCAACTGTGAAAATCCGGTGGATGGTAATCCCTGCGGCAAGTGCGCTGCCTGCCGGGGTATAACCGAGGGTTCGGTTATGGACGTGGTTGAGCTGGATGCCGCATCCAACAATGGTGTGGATAACGTGCGGGCTTTGAGGGAGGAGGCAGTGTTTTCCCCCACATCGGTAAAAAAGCGGGTATACATTATTGACGAGGTACACATGCTGTCCCTCTCCGCTTTCAATGCTCTGCTGAAAATTCTTGAGGAACCGCCGGAACACCTCATGTTCATTCTGGCCACTACGGAGCTGCAAAAGGTTCCGGCGACGATTTTGTCCCGCTGCCAGCGTCACAGCTTCCGGCGCATAGACACGCCGGAAATTGCGGAGTATCTTGAGTATATTGCAAAGCAGGAGCAGCTGAAGCTGAGCCATGAGGCGGCGGAGCTGATAGCCCGCCTGGCCGAGGGAGGCGTCAGAGACGCTCTCAGCCTTTTGGATCAGTGTTCTGCACGTCAGGAGATAGATGTGGACGCGGTATATTCTGCCATGGGTATGGCGGGAAACCGGCGCATTGCTCAGCTGCTATCTCTTGTCCTGGAGCATAAGACCCCGGAGGCACTAAAGAGTTTTGCGTCCCTTTGGATGGATGGGAAAGATCCGGCCACCTTATTGGGAGAACTGGCTGGATTACTGCGTGACTCACTAATGTTCCGGGTGGCCCCTAAAGGGGCTGTGGAGCTGGTCTCCGGCAGCTACGATATGGAGACTTTGAGGGGCTTTGCAAAGCGGCTGACCACCGAGGAGTTACTTTCCTCTCTGGACACCTTGCAAAGGGGCCAGGCGGCCATGAAGGATGTAAAGAACCCAAAGCTCACGGCGGAACTGACAATTGTTTCTCTGTGTGAAAGCCCGGCGGGAGAGAGCCTTGGGGAATTGAGAGCCAGAATCTCCAGACTGGAGGAAGAGCTGAGCCGGGGCATACCAATCCCAGCGGCACCGGCTGCCGGGAATAGTGAGCCTGAGGAGGAGGACTGGGGACAGCCGCCGCCGACTAAAGATTACTACGGGGACATAGACGAGGACAGAGATGAACAAGACCCGGGAGAAGACTTTGACGGTGATATTGACCCAATGGACTTTGCCGAAGAGCAGCCCGAAGATAGTTTCCTTCAGCGTAGCGATAAGCTCTCGTCACAATCTCAGCCAGCGCCTGTGGCAAACAGTGCAATTAATGACCGTGAGCTATGGGCTGCCGTATGTGAAAAGGCGGCGCCGGAGTTGCCTATGGATTTGCGTATGCATATTAAAGACGGCGCCTCAGTGGAGGCTGTGCGTGAGGGCCAGGTGCTGAAATTGATGGTAAAGGCTGGCTTTATTTACGGTCGCTTCAACAAGCCCGATGTAATATCCAAGCTTTCGGCGGCGGCCAGCGCCGTCAGCGGCCGGGAGATGCGTGTGCTGATAAGCGAAAAGCAGGAGCAGCAGCCCCGGCAAAAGCGTGATCTTGAGGAACTGAAGGCTTTTAAAGAAGTCAGGTTCATATAAAAAAGAAATATTATACTTGGAATTTGGAGGAATAAAAAATGGCAAAAGGCGGATTTCGCGGCGGATTCCCTGGCGGCGGGAACCAGATGCAGATGATGAGACAGGCTCAGAAGATGCAGCAGGACTTTATGAAGATGCAGCAGGAGCTGGAGAGTACCCGCTTTGAGTTCAGCTCCGGCGGCGGCGCCGTGAAGGCTACCATAGTAGGTACCCGCCAGCTGGAGAGCATAGTAATTGATCCCGAGGTCGTGGACCGGGATGATGTGGAAATGCTCCAGGATCTGGTACTCACTGCTGTCAACGGGGCATTGAAAGTGGCCGACGACGAGACCAGCAAAGCCATGAGCAAGCTACAGGGCGGCATGGGCGGTCTGGGCGGCCTGTTCTGATATGCCTATGAAGACACCCTGGACGGACAAAGTAGATATAAATAATCCTCTGCCTGAATATCCCAGACCCCAGATGGCCAGAGCCAACTGGATGAGTATGAACGGCCCCTGGGACTACGCCATAACCGAGAGCTCACGTCAGCCGGCAAGCTATGAGGGTACTATTATTGTACCCTTTTCACCGGAAGCGGAGCTGTCCGGTGTGGGGCGCAGCCTGAAGAGCGGGGAATATCTCTGGTATCACAGGAGCTTTGTAATACCCGGACAATTCAGCGGGATGCATCTGCTGCTCCATTTCGGGGCTGTGGATCAATGCGCTACCGTGTGGGTAAATGACCGGCAGGCCGGAAGCCATCAGGGAGGCTATCTGCCCTTTGAGCTGGATATTACGGAGTATATTGAAAACGGCATGGCCGACATTGTGGTACGTGTAACCGACGACACGGAGAAAAGCGGCATGACCCGGGGCAAGCAGCGCAGCCGCCGGGGCGGCATCTGGTATACGCCCCAGAGCGGCATCTGGCAGAGCGTGTGGATGGAGGCTGTGCCGGACTCCTACGTCAAGGATCTGCTGATTATCCCTGATTTCGACGGGGCCTGTGTGGAAATCTCTGCGGAGATTGTGGGAGAAGAACTGGCTTTTGCTCAGTTTAATGGGGAGAGCTACATGCTCCCGGCGGTTATACCGGTGCCGGGCTTTGAGGCCTGGTGCCCTGAAAATCCCAAGCTCTACGGCTTTACCGTCACCTGCGGGGAGGATACGGTGCAGAGCTATTTTGCCATGCGCAAGTTCTCCGTGGAGAAAGACGATAAGGGGGTGCCTCGGCTCTTCCTGAATAACAGGCCCTATTTCCATAACGGGGTACTGGACCAGGGCTATTGGCCTGACGGGCTGTATACCGCCCCTACCGACGAGGCCATGATATACGATATCAGTACTGCCAAGGCCATGGGCTTCAATATGCTGCGAAAGCATATCAAGGTGGAGCCCCTGCGCTGGTATTACCACTGCGACCGCTATGGTATGCTGGTTTGGCAGGACATGCCCTGCGGCGGCAGAAGCTATAATCCCCTTATAGTCACGCTGCCTCTGTTTACCAATATCCACCTGCCCGACTCTCTCCATGGCCTTTTCGGCAGAGGAGACAGCCAGGGCAGAGCCCAGTTCAAATCTGAGCTGGGAGCCATGGTGAACCATCTCATCAACTGCCCCTGTATAGCTATGTGGGTGGTGTTCAATGAGGGCTGGGGTCAGTTTGATGCAGCCAAGATGCATGACTTTGTCCGCTCCATTGACCCCAGCCGTACCATAGACCACGCCTCCGGATGGCATGACCAGGGGGTGGGCAAGGTGGTCAGCCGCCATGTGTATTTTAAGCCCTATTATTTCAAAGCGGACAAAAAAGGCCGGGCGGTGCTCCTCAGTGAGTTCGGGGGCTATAACCATCATGTCTCCGGCCACTGCTTCAATAACAAGAACTTCGGGTACAAGAGCTTTGAGACTCCTGCTCAGCTGGAAATAGCTATAGAGGAACTCTATCAAAAGCAGATAGGCCCCGCCAAGATGGAGGGACTGGCCGCCGCAGTTTATACCCAACTCAGCGATGTGGAGGATGAGCTCAACGGAGTTCTGACTTATGACCGCAAAGTGGAGAAAGTGTCTCCGGAACTTATGCGAAAAGCTATATATGTGGGAAACTAATTGAAATATCGGCGGGACGCAAGTCCCGCCGAAAATCTTGGAGTGTATGCCGTGCTGAAAAAAGCCTACCTTGAGATAACCAATATCTGTAATCTCTCATGTTCATTCTGTCCGGGCACAAAAAGGGAAAAACGATTCATGAGTTCGGAGGACTTCCGCTTCCTGGCCGGGCGGCTGCGTCCCCATACCGACTATCTTTATCTCCACCTTATGGGGGAACCACTGCTCCATCCTGAGCTGGAAGCAATATTGAGCAGCGCCGGAGAGCTGGGATTTAAGCTCATAATCACCACCAACGGCACATTGCTGCCCAAGCGGGGAGAGCTGCTGCTGTCATCTCCGGCGGTACATAAGTTGAATATCTCTCTCCAGTCCTTTGAGGCAAACCCAGCCGGAGAGCTGGAGGAGTACATTTTTGCCTGTGCAGCCTTTGCCAAAGCCGCAGGGGAGGCGGGGAAACTCTGTGTGCTGCGTCTGTGGAACCAAAACGGCCTGAAAAGTCTGAACCCCCAGATAGAATCCTTGTTGCTTCCATACTTTCCAAAGCCTTGGGCGGAGAGCCGGGGAAGTCTCCGTTTGGCAGAACGGGTGTACCTGGAACCGGGAGAGCGCTTTGACTGGCCGGATATGGAGGCCCAGGACCGGGGAGAGAGCTGTTTCTGCTATGGCCTGAGGGACCAGGTGGGCGTGCTGTGTGACGGTACAGTGGTGCCCTGCTGTCTGGATCATGAGGGGGACATCCCCCTGGGCAATCTCTTCCGCCAGGAATTATCGGAAATTATGTCAACTCAAAAAGCCGGGGATATATATGCCGGCTTCTCTCAAAGACGGGCTGTAGAGCCGCTTTGTCGCCGCTGTGGTTATGCGAGAAGGTTTGCATAATTCGAGATAAATAATATAATTAACATAATTTATTTTACATAATATAAAGGGGCTGGAAATACGCCCCGGACTGCACAGTCCGGGGCGTATTTTTTGTATAAGGAAAGCCACGTGCAATGCCCGTGGTTTTCTTTATGCAATGAGAAGCGGCGGAAGCTCCGAAGGAGTATCCGCCGCCGGGAAGGATATGGAGTTTGTTCCGACCTTATGCCTTGTATCCTATCTTGTCTGCCAGCTCCTTGGTGAGTATGACGGTGGCGTCATGGTGCAGCTTCATAAGGGTGGCAGGGCAGGCGCAGGTCACGTCGTCGCTCATGAGCAGCAGACGGGCGGCCTCCTCCTTATTTGCACCGGAGAGGATCATCAGCAGGCGGTTTGCGATCATGATGGCGACGATGCCTATGGTGACTGCATAGCGGGGCACTTCATCTCTGTTTGCAAAGAAGCGGGCGTTGGCATTGATGGTGCTCTCGTCCAGAGTCTCCCGGTGGGCGCTCCAATAGAGGCTGGTGCCCGGCTCGTTAAAGGCAAGGTGGCCGTCGGCCCCAACGCCAAGGACCTGCAGCTCCACTTCGCTCCTGGCGATAACTGCGCGGAACTCGGCGATGTTGGCGTCAATGTCGCCGGTGCCCTTGGCCACATAGGTGTTGGCCTTGTCGATGTTTATGTGGTCAAAGAGGTTGCTGTCCATGAAATAGCGGTAGCTCTGCTCATGGGTAGGCTCAAGCCCGATGTATTCGTCCAGGTTCACGGTGCTGACCTTGCTGAAATCCAGCCCTTCCTCACGGCAGCGGCGGGCCAGCTCCTGATACATGCCCACGGGGCTGGAACCGGTGGCCAGGCCCAGGCAGCAGTCAGGCTTTTCCCGGACAAGCTTTTCGATTATATCTGCGCCGGCGGCGCACTGGCTCTCATAATTATCGCAGACGATTACTCTCATAATTCAGCCTCCAAGAATTTGTTTTTAAAGTACGCTGTGAATCTTAGTATATAATGCCTGCAATTTTTCGTCAAGTGTATAGAGAAAGTTTTGAACAAAGGGTAAAATAAAGGCAGGTATAGGGGACAAATTCTTAATTATATTTAAAATGCCTTTATTTTTTCTTCAGGACGTGGTAACATGCCCGGGGAACAAAAGGGCCTGCAGCCCGTCATATATATTGTACTCTGAAAGGAGAGAGAGCAATGAAAAAGATAATTTCAATTTTTCTCATGGTGCTGCTTGTTTGCTCCATGGCAGTGCCTGCATATGCCGATGTGAATCAGAGCCGGGCAGTTATAGGAGCCGATCTGACCGATGAGCAGATAAATTCGGTCTACAACATGTTCGGCGTAAAGCGGGGCGACGTGATAGAACTGAAGATGACCAACGCCGAAGAGCGTGCCTATCTGGAGGGCTATGTGAGTGACAGCCTAATCGGTACCCGCTCCATATCCTGTGTGTATGTGGAATTGCTGCCTGCCGGTAGCGGCATGGCAGTTACCACCAGCAATATAAACTGGTGTACCGGGGAGATGTACGTCAGCGCTTTGGCCACTGCCGGCATAACAGATGCCAACATAGTTGTGGCTGCACCCTTTGAGGTCAGCGGTACGGCTGCTCTAAGCGGCGTGTATAAAGCCTATGAAGACATGACCGGCAAAAAGCTGGACGATTTGGCAAAGCTGGTGAGCACCCAGGAGCTTACCATCACCGGGGAACTGGCGGCGGAAATAGGCTCTATGGATTCAACATCCATTGTCAACGAGTTGAAGCTGATGCTGGACGTGACAAAGGACATGAGCGACGATGAGATTCGCGCCCAGATAAGGGAGATTGCCTCCCGCTATAACGTGAGCCTCACCGACACCCAGGTGAATCAGCTGCTTACTCTCTGCCGCTCTCTTGAGGGGCTGGATGCCGAGTCTTTGAAGGCCCGTGTGGAAGATGTGCAGAACACCTTGCAGAAAGTCTCCGATGCTAAGAACAAAGTAGTGGGCTTTGTGGAAGGCGTGAAGAAGGTTGTGGACTCCGTTTCCGGTTTCTTTGACAAGATAAAGGACATAATAGCCCGCTTCTGATTTACCTGATACGGCGGCCTGTCTGTCCGCCCCGGCCATTCCGGGGCGGGCAGTTTTTTGTTCGTACAGGGCAGAGCGTTTGGTACTTTTAAAAGCAGCCTGACTGTGTTAGAATGAAGCGGACATATTTTGTGGAAGTGAGCAGATGAAGATATCTACCATAATTAATCCCTTTGATGGATATATTGCTTCCCTCCCGGAGGAGGAGTCGGCCCTGCTGAAGGAATTTTTTGCCGACTTTGAGCACCACTGCGACCTGCCATGGCGGGATAAGAGAAAACTGAGGGAGGACTTTGAAAAGGCCGTCATGTACTATTCCTCCCGGGGCCTCAGCCTGGAGCGCTCTCTGGAGCTGCTGGATACCAGAAATCTGGGTGGCTTTTATGCCCGGCCTCCGGTGCTGTGGTTCCCCCTGGACGATGCGGCGAAAATATATCCGCTGTCCATGGAGCGGGGCAGGATGTCTGTGTTCCGTCTCTCGGTGTATCTCAGAGAACCAGTGGTACCGGAGATGCTGCAAATGGCCCTGGACTTCACCATAAGGCGCTTCCCCAGCTTTGCCACCACTTTGAAGAAGGGTTTTTTCTGGCACTACCTGGACACCACCAAGCGGCGCTTCCCGGTGTTCCGGGAGAGCGATATACCCTGCCGGCCTTTGAAGGTCTCCCAGAGCGGTTCCCTGGCCTTCCGGGTACTGTACTGGAAGAACCGTATCAGCCTGGAGTTTTTCCATGTGCTCACTGACGGCACCGGAGGTATGACCTTTCTAAAAGTGCTCACCGGGGAATACCTGCGCCTTATAGGGGCTGCGGCGGAGCCGTCGCCTGAGCTGTGGAACATAAACGACACACCCGCCCCGGAGGAGTTTGAAAATGCTTTTGCCCGGGTTGAGCAGAAGGGTTCGGCCTCAGGCTTTGTGGATAAGAGTGCCCTGCAGATGAACGGCAGGTTGGCGGAGCAGCGGCCCTGCCGCATCCTCCATTTCAGGATGGATGCCGCCCGGCTTTGTGAGGCGGCAAAAAAACACGGGGCCACCGTCACAGTATATCTGACGGCGCTTATGTTCCTGGCGGGACGGGCGGCCATAGACGAGCTGCAGGGTGAGCAGAGCATACAGATACCTGTAAATATGCGCAAGTTCTACCCATCAAAAACAGTGCGCAATTTTTCACTGTACTGCGGTATCCGTCTGCCCATAGAGAAGACGGAATATTTGGACGAGATGATAGGGGAGATACAGCGGCAGCTGGAGCAGAAGGGTTCCAGGGAGGCCATGGACTCCATGCTCACCGCCACGGAGCGCCTGGTGAATTTGCTGAAGTTTGTACCCCTGGTGGTGAAACAGCCTGTGGCCCGGCTGATATACGGCTTCCTGGGGGACAAGATATTTACTACCACCCTATCAAATATAGGTGTGGTGCAGCTGCCGGACTGGATGGCCGAACATGTAGACTGTATGGACTTCGTGCTGGGCACGGCCATCAGCAACCGGGCCAGCTGTTCTCTGGTGACAGTGAACGGCACCGCAATGTTTACTATAGCCAAGCTCACTGCCGACCCAAGCTTTGAGGAAAAGCTCTATGAGCTGCTGGAGTCGGAGGGAGTGGAGGTAAAGGTGGAGGGGAGCGGTTTTTATGAAAGTTGAGATCACATATCCCCCGGTGGAAAAGCGAAAGCAGCGGAAAAAGAAGCTGATAAGAGCGGCGGGCTGGGTGATGGTGCTGGCTGCGCTTGTGTGCCCGGTGGTCAACCTGGCGGTAGGGGGCAAGGCCTGGAGCCTTATCGTGCTGATGGGGCTTTATATGCTTTGGACCCTGGTGCTCTCTCCGGACTTGGTGGAGTATAACCGCATAAGCCAGTTTATCAAGCTGCTGCTCTGCTCCTGCATCATGCTCATTATTATCGAGCTGGTCATCGTCCCCGGCTGGGCCCTCTTTGTGGTGCCTATTGTGGGCTTTTGCGGGCTGATAGTCTGTGCTGCCCTGTTCTTTTCCGATATGGTGAAGCAAAGGCAGAATATGCTGCCCATGCTCAACCTCATCTTCTTTGCCGCTCTGGGCTCTGCTGCGGGCCTGCTGTGGGGCGGAGAAGCAGTGAGCTGGCCTCTTGCGGTGATGGGCATACTGTCCCTGGCTCTGCTGATTGCCTGTATAGCTGCCCTGGGCAGAGATTTTCTAAAGGAATTTCAAAAACGTTTCCACACGAAGTAGCCATTAGCATGATTCAGTACAGATATAAACAGCTCCCCCGGTTGTGAGCCGGGGGAGCTGTTTATTGCTTTCATATACGTTTCCACTTTACTCCGTGGGGGATATCGGTGAGCTCAATGCCGGAGGCTTTCAGCTCATCCCGGATGGCGTCGGCCTTGGCGAAGTCCTTGGCCTTTTTGGCGTCCTGCCGGGCTTGGATTTTGAGTTCTATATCGGCGTCGCTCTCGCCGCTTTCGGAGACTATTGTGAACTGACCGGCGGCCACTGCCTGCTTTTTCAGCTCCTCCCGCTTTTTCTCGCCCTTGGAAATGAGATCAAGGCTCAGCACTCTGTCAAAGTCAGCTATGGCGGCCAGCTTCGTCTCGTCATTTGTCTTGGCCTTCAGCACATCGTAGAGGGCGGTGACGGCCAGTGAGCTGTTCAGGTCGTTGTCCAAAGCGGCGGTAAACTTCTCCTTCAGGGCAGAGAGTGCCTGGGTATCCACTTCACCGTCGCCTGGCTTCAGGGCGGCAACTCTGGCAATCAGCTTATTGTAGGCAGTCTGGGCGTTGTCCAGGTTCTCCCAGCTGAATACCAAGCTCTTGCGGTAGTGGCTCTGGAGGCAGAATAGGCGGTAAGCCAGGGGGTCATAGCCCTTTTCCTCCAGCAGGGACACTGTGAGGAATTCCCCGCTGGACTTGCTCATCTTACCGGAATTGGTGTTCAGGTGGAGGACATGCATCCAGAAATTGCACCATTTGTGGCCAAGATAGGCCTCAGACTGGGCAATTTCATTGGTGTGGTGGGGAAAGGCGTTGTCTATGCCGCCGCAGTGTATGTCCAAATCCTCCCCTAGATGTTTCATGGAGATGCCAGAGCATTCAATATGCCAGCCGGGATAGCCCACACCCCAGGGAGAATCCCACTTCAGAGCCTGATCCTCAAACTTGGATTTGGTAAACCACAGCACAAAGTCGTTCTTGTTACGCTTGTTGCTGTCCTCTTCCACACCCTCACGAACGCCTACGGCCAGATCTTCCTCATTGAAGTCGTTGAAGATGTAATAGCGCTCCAGCTTGGAGGTGTCGAAGTACACGTTGCCGCCGGCAAAGTAGGCATAGCCGGTGTCCATGAGTTTGGAGATGATGCGTATATAGTCGTCGATGCAGTTGGTGGCGGGCTCCACCACGTCGGGGGTCTTGATGTTGAGCTTGGCGCAGTCGGAGAAGAAGGCGTCGGTATAGAACTTTGCTATCTCCATGACGCTCTTGTGCTCCCGCTTTGCGCCCTTGAGCATTTTGTCCTCACCTTCGTCGGCATCGGAGGTGAGATGTCCCACGTCGGTGATATTCATTACCCTCTTTACATTATAACCGGTGTAGCGCAAATACTTTTCCAGCACATCTTCCATGATGTAGGAGCGGAGATTGCCTATATGAGCAAAGTGGTATACTGTGGGGCCGCAGGTGTACATCTTTACAATGTCGGGATGATTGGGGACGAACTCCTCTCTGGTACGGGTTGCGGAATTATAAAGTTTCATGATGATTCTCCTCAGTCGGCATTTTTGAACACGTCTCTGTTGACGTAGAAGTATTCTATTCCAGAATAGAGCGTAGTGAGCACTATGATCCAGGTGCTTACAGTGCTGACTATGGCAAGAGTGGGGAAGGCCAGCATGGCGCACAGGCCGATCATGGTGCAGGCGGTCTTTATCTTTCCGGACCAGGCGGCAGCAATGACCCGCTGCTGCTCTACTGCAATGAGCCGCAGGCCGGATACTGCAAACTCGCGAAATAGCACTATGACCACCGTCCAGCCGGGCATCTGGCCGTTTTCCACAAAGAAGCACATGGCGGCCAGCACCAG
The DNA here is from genome assembly GCA_944385175.1 of uncultured Oscillospiraceae bacterium. Classification (GTDB taxonomy): domain Bacteria; phylum Bacillota; class Clostridia; order Oscillospirales; family Oscillospiraceae; genus Limivicinus. The sequence continues at coordinate 12,188 of CALWWB010000055.1, forward strand.
CACCTTGTCGGCCAGGGGGTCCATGAACTTGCCGAAATTAGTGATCTGGTTATAGTGCCGGGCTATGTATCCGTCGGCCATATCCGACAGACATGCAATTATGTAAACTATCAGGGCGGCCAAACTCTGCCCGGCATAGGCCAATATGAGAAACACGGGGATGAGTATTACCCTGGCAATAGTGATTTTGTTGGCTGTAGTTTTCATCTGTCTGTCTCCTTTGACTCACAGCTGCTCGCCGTAGAGCAGTCCATCCTCGGTGTATTTTATCAGAACGTCCACCATCTCGCCCTCCCGGCAGTCTCCTGAGAAGAGCACAAGACCGTCGATATCCGGGGAGTCGGCATAACTGCGGCCTACATGGTAACCGCTCTCTTCGTCATAGTATTCGTAGAGCACCCGGAGAGTCTTGCCGCAGAAGCTGTTGCAGAAGTCCTCCATGATGGGGGCCTGAAGCTCCATTATAAGGTCGGCCCGGCGCTGGGCTACCTCACTGTCCGGTCGATCCATAGTGGCTGCCGGGGTGCCCTCCTCCGGGGAGAAGGGAAATACCCCCACCCGCTCTATGCGGTATTCTCTCAGGAACTCACACAGCTGTTCAAATTCTGACTCGCCTTCACCGGGAAGTCCGGCGATAAGGCTGGTGCGCAGCACCAGACCGGGAATGGAGGCCCGGAGTTTTTTGAGCAGTACCTTAATATCCTCACCGGTGCCACGGCGGTTCATGGCCTTCAGAATCTTGTCATTTATATGCTGGATGGGAATATCCAGGTATTTTACGATTTTGTCGTTGTTTGCAATCTCCTCAATGAGCTCGTCGTCAAACTGGTCCACATAGAGGTAATGAAGCCTTATCCACTCTATGCCCCCTATTTTGGCCAGCTCCCGGCAGAGTTCTGCCAGACATCGCCGCCCGTAGAGATCAGTGCCGTAACGGGTGATATCCTGGGCAATGACTATAAGCTCTTTCACTCCGTGCTCCGCAAGATCTCTGGCCTCCTCCAGGATATTTTCCATGGTGCGGGAGCGGTAGCGGCCCCGGATGTAGGGAATGGCACAGAAGGCGCAGAAGTTGTTGCAGCCTTCAGCAATACGCAGGTAGGCCCAGCCCGGGCCGGTGGACACCACTCTGGGTATCTCGTCAATTGGGGCGCTGTTGTCGCCGAAGCGGCTGAAAGAGTTTCCGGCCACCACAGCTTTGGCGGCTTCGACAATATCCCCGAAGCTTCCAACGCCCAGCACGGCGTCTATCTCCGGCAGCTCCTGAAGTATACTGTCTTTATATCTCTCACTGAGGCAGCCAGTGACTATTATGCCCCCCAGCTTTCCCGCCTTCTTCAGCTCTGCCATCTGCAAAATATTGTCAATGGCCTCGCTCTTGGCAGCGTCGATAAAACCGCAGGTGTTGATTATAACCAGGTCTGTCCCCTCCGGCTCCGGCATAAGGGTGAAGCCCGCCTCGCTCATAAGATAGAGCATCTGTTCACTGTTTACCAGGTTCTTGGCGCAGCCCAGGGAAATCATTGCAAAAGTTTTTTCCATTTTATATCTTGTATTCTCCCTTCCGCCCCGCAGGGCAGGAACCTCAGTATTCCTCTGCATCGGCATTGAACCGCGCCAAGGCGGAGTGTATCTCCTCCCAGGAATAGCCCCGGCGATACAGGGCCGCCACCAGCTTTTTCACCTGCATGGGATCGTCCGGATCTTTGAGCCTTGCGGCAATAAACTTGTCAAGCTTGCCGGTGTCCTCGGGCATCTGCTTAAGGGCATCGTCCCATAGCTCCCGGTCTATACCCCGGCGGTGCAGCTCCTGACGGATGCGGCTCTCACCGTAGCCTTTGGCGGCATAGTGGCGCACAAGAGCGGCGGCATAACTCTCCTCGTCTATGAGCTGCCGCTCCATAAGCCACCGGATACAGTAGTCCGCCGTGTCCTCAGCCATGCCTTTAACTGTCAGTTTTGTTTTCAATTCCCGGCAGGACATTTGCCTCTGAGAGAGGTATTCCAGGGCTTTCTCTCTGGCAAGAGAGCGCTCCGAACACAACCGCAGCTCTCCCAGCTCATCCTCGTCCAGCTCCCGGCCGGAGTACAGGCGCAGATCCGTTACCGCAGTAAGGGTACTTTTTATTTCGCTGCCATCCTCCAGACAGACGGTGAGCCTGCCCGGGGAGGTCTGTCTGATTGAACTTACCGTCATTATGCTTCTGCCCGTGAAATCTTACTCCTGGTCGAAGTCGGCGGCGCTCACGTCCACGGCGGGTACAGTGCCTCTTCCGGAGACCTGGGCAGCTTTCCTGGCCTGGGGAGTCATGAGCTTGTAGGCATTCTCCCGGATCTCTTTCTCGATGGAATCACAGACCTCGGGGTTGGCGATCAGGTATTCCCGCACTCCGTCTTTACCCTGGATGCGCTGGCCGTTGCAGGTGTACCAGGCGCCGGCCTTGTCGATTATCTCCAGCTGCACGCCCAGGTCGATTATCTCGCCCACCTTGGATATGCCC
>CALWWB010000056.1 GCA_944385175.1 uncultured Oscillospiraceae bacterium
GGGAGTTCGTCATTGCCCCCCGGGTGAAGCGTCTCATTCAGGAGAATGAGGGGATATCTTTTTCACTTATTGTGGAAAATACCCGGCAGCTGCTGCGGGAGCTGGACGCCGGGGAACTGGATATGGCACTGATAGAGGGATATTTCGACAGGGGCAGCTATGAACTTATGCGCAGCCGGAGGGAAAAATTCTTTGGGGTTTGCTCAGCGGCACACCCCTTTGCCGGTCAGACTGTGACCATGGAGAGGCTATTGGAAGAACGGATAATAGTGAGAGAACCTGGCTCCGGCACAAGAGCAATTTTTGAGCAGATGCTCAGCCGCAGGGGATATAGCCTGGAGAGCTTCCGGAAGCGGATAACGGTAAGCGATTTTTCCGTGATAAAGTCTCTGCTCCGGGACGGGCTGGGGCTGAGCTTTATGTATGCCCCAGTAGCTGAGAGAGAGCTGAGACAGGGCAGTCTGGCTTGCTTTCAGCTGGAAGATGAACAGCTGAGCGGGGAGTTCAGTCTGGTGTGCCTGAAGGGAAACCTGTTTGCCGGGCAATGGGCAGATATCCTGATGCCCGTCTGAAGTCCGGCGGCGGGAGCGGATGTAAAAGGAGAGAGATTGAAAAAAACAGCCCGGCCATTTGGCCGGGCGGAATAGGAGGGTAATATCACTTTTTATGGGAACGGCATGGCTTAGGTCACGCCGTTCCTTGTTTCATCCGGTTTTTATTCTGAACAGAGTTGAGCAAGCGCTTTATTGTCTGGCATAAAAATGACATCCTTTTCTGAAAATAGAAATAAAAAAGACCGCTGATTCACCCGGCGGGTATGTCAACGGTCAGTTTGTTGTTCAAAACATTATTGACAGAAACTCATCTGATTTTTTCTGCTTTTTTTAAAGCTTTAATATAAAAGTGCGCTCTTAGTTCTTAAAGGGATTTTTATCTTGCATGGCTCTCCGATAAACAGGAAGTTGCTCAACGCAAAGAATCCATCAATTCCTGTACTTCATTGAAAAATCTTGAAAGATGGAAACCGTCTGCAACTGCGTGGTGAATGTTCATAGTAAGCGGCATAATCAGCTTACCGTCCTTTGGTTCGTATTTGCCCCAGGTGACCACAGGAGCGAGAAATTTTCCCTCGTCAAAAACATGAACATCAAAGTGCGTGTATCTTATCCATGGCAGGCAGGAGACATCAAAAAAGTTCTTGGGCTGATCCTCCAAAACGGCTCTATCATTTTTGTGCCGCTCTCTGTCGGCAGCCATTCTTCCGTAAAACCAAAGAAGGTCATCTGAGTACTCCGTGACCATTTTGGTGAAATTTTCATCTTCCGTATGAAAATCCGTGTAAGAAGGGGATACAAAATCCCATTTGATAAGATTGCCGTCGGCATCCCAACCATACTTAAATTCATCATGTGTATTGATAATTTTTGATACGACCCACACCATCAAAGGATAAAAATCAAGATGGTGCGCCTTGGAGTATGCTTTTAGGTTGGTTACATCCACATCCACAGTCATACTCATCACGATTCGCATTTTATCAATATAAAACTGAAAAAGGTTGCCTCTGCTCCATTCATTTAGATTAACAGACGTATAATTCATAACTGTGCTCCAGATTCCAATTTGTGGCGTACTCTATTTAATTTAATCATATCATAAACCTATATACAACTCCAGCTACGATCGTGAAAATCGCCTGAACAGCTTTCCTCTGTTCAGGCGATCCCCTCAAACATAAATTCAGTTCATACCTAATGATTTCCTCTGCCCGGCTGCGAATGGGGTTCATGAACTGGCACCCAATTAAAAATGCACCACACCCGGCCCAAAAACCGCATGTGGTGCATATTGTCAGACGCTTCTGCCTGGCAGATGCCATAAGTATAATTTTGAATGAATTACTATCTTACGAGCACCCATCCAAAGGCCGGGCTATCGGTATATTTCAGGGGAAAAGCATCTATTAGAAGATGGCGACCACAGCGCCGTTATAGGTGTCGGCAATGTAGGTCTTGACGCTGTCGGTGAGCAGAGCGTTCACCAGAGCCTGGATCTTCTCGCTGCTCTCGTCGCCGTTGCGGCAGGCCACGATGTTGGCATAGGTCTGGGCAGCGTCACCGGAGGCGTCCTCAATGGCCAGAGCGTCGGCCACATTCAGACCGGCCTGGAGGGCATAGTTGCCGTTGATGACGGCCAGGGTGCCCACGTCGCTGTTGGCCAGCTGGGCGGGAACGGTGTCGGCCTGGACGGCCTGGATGTCAAAGCCGCCGTTGTCAACAATGTCCAGAGTGGTGACACCCGCTTCAGCGCTGGCGTCCTCGGGCAGGGTGATGAGTCCCTCCTGGGCCAGGAGCAGCAGGGCGCGGGTCTCGTTGCTGTCGTCGGCAGGGATGAGGATGGTGGCGCCGGGGGCGATGTCGGCCACGGCATCCACACCGTTGCCGTAGAGGCCGAAGGGCTCATAGTGGATGAGGGCGGCGGAGACCAGGTCGGTGCCGTTGGACTCATTATAGCTGTTCAGGTAGGGGGTGTGCTGGAAATAGTTGGCGTCCAGAGTGCCTTCGGCCAGGGCCTGGTTGGGGAGAACATAGTCATCATAAATAACGATCTCCAGCTCGTAGCCTTCTTCGGCCAGGGCGTCCTTCACCTGTTCCAGGATCTCGGCGTGGGGGGTGGAGCTGGCGCCCACCTTGATGACCTTGTCATCAGCACTCTTGCCGCAGGCGGCAAAGCAGAAGACGGCAGCGATTGCAAGAACGATGGCAATGATCTTTTTCATTTTGATTTCTCCTTTAATTCATAATCATTTTTTGTAAGTTTTGGATGAAAAAAGTCTGTGGGTATGTGTATTCACTTTTACATTCGCAGCTTACAAAGGCTGGTAAATATCATGTCTCTACCTCACTTTATACGTTTATCGGTGCGCCTGGCAATATGGGTGCCCACAATCTGGATGATCTGGACTATGGCCACGGTGAGCAGAACGCATACCCAGGTTATATCGTCATTACTGCGCTGGTGGCCGTAGATAATAGCTACCTGGCCAAGGCCGGTGCCGCCGATAGTGGCGGCCATGGCGGAGTAGCCCAGGATGGTCACCATGGAGATAACGGCCCCATTTATCAGGGAGGGCTTGGCTTCCGGCAGCAGAACCTTGGTGACGATCTGCATATTGGTGCAGCCCATGGACTGGGCGGCCTCTATAACACCGGAGTTGACCTCTTTAAGTGAGGACTCAACCATCCTGGCTACATAGGGGGAGGCGCCGATGACCAGCATTACTATCACGGCTCCGTTTCCAAGGCTGGTGCCCAGGATGAAGCGGGCCACAGGCAACATTGCCACCATGAGAATGATAAAGGGGATGCTGCGGAAGAAGTTCACCACAAAACCCAGAATGCGATTGATCCAGGGGGTGGGGCGGATACCGCCGGAGTCGGTGACACTGAGGACCACGCCCATGGGCAGGCCGAAGAGGTAGGAGAAAACCGTTGCAATGACAGTCATATATATGGTCTCCACAACGCCCATCTGGATAAGACCGTTTTCCCATACCTTATAAAACATATCCGAAAACATCTCAGTTCTCCTCCTTCCATACGACCTTGCTGTTGCTGAGCCAGGTGATTATCTTGTCTGCCTGACGCTGGTCGCTGGGCAGCTCAACTATCATATGTCCGTATATGGAGCCCTCATACTCCTTGGTGTCGGCAAAGAGTATGTTTACCGGGGCCTGACATTCCAGCACCATCTGGGAGATTATGGGTTCCTGAGAGTAGAGGCCGTTGAAGATGAGCCTTATGCGCCGGCCGCCCGCCGTGTCCAGGGCCGCCCGGTCCTTGGGGATGATGAGCTCTCTGGCAATGACGGAGCGGGGGTTGGTAAACACGTCGCTGACCCGGCCTTCCTCGGCAATGGAGCTATGGTCGATGACGGCAACCCTGTCGCATATCTGGTCGATGACTTTCATCTCGTGGGTGATGACTATGATGGTGACGCCCATAGTCTGATTTATGGTTTTCAAAAGCTCCAGGATGGAGCGGGTGGTATTGGGGTCCAGGGCGCTGGTGGCCTCGTCGCACAGCAGGTATTTGGGGTCGGTAGTCAGGGCCCGGGCAATGGCTACCCGCTGCTTCTGGCCGCCGGAGAGCTGAGAGGGGTATTTATCCGCCTTTTCCTCCAGACCCACCAGCTTCAAAAGCTCCATGGCCTTTTTCTCTGCGTCCTGCCTCTTTACTCCGGATATCTCCAGAGGAAAGCAGACGTTTTTAAGCACGTTTCTCTGCTCCAGCAGGTTGAAGCTCTGGAATATCATGGAGATGCTGCGGCGCATCTTCAAAAGCTCCGGGCGGCTCAGAGCCGTCATGTCCCGACCGTCGATTATCACCTGGCCGGAGCTGGGACGTTCCAGAAGATTGATGCAGCGGACCAAGGTACTTTTACCGGCACCGGAAAGGCCGATTATACCGAAGATCTCCCCGTCGTTTATTGTAAGATCCACATCCCTCAGAGCCTCCACAGAGCCGGAGGCACTTTCAAAAACTTTGGAGAGTTTTTTCAGCTCTATCATTTTCTCTCTGTCCTTTCAACAAAAACAGGCTTGGGAAACTCACTCTGTTTCCCAAGCCTGTGCAAATACGGCTTTGACCCATTTTTCAGATGGATATGAAACAAGGCGAGTCATGTTTTTGCGCGCGCATCATCATGCACATGCGGAACATGTACATCATACCCATCATCATGCTGTTGGTACGGAAGCAACGCATTGACCCGTCTCCTTTCCAAAAAACTGTTTGGATTATAGCGCCATTGGCTGCTCTTGTCAACATATAAATTTTTTTATATTCAATTTAATATACATAATCAATAAATATCGACATTACGTAAATGATATTAAGTTAATTATAATATGTAAATTATATTATGTAATTCAACCAAATCGGTATCAAAGGAAAAAGGGAAAAACCTTGACAGCTGCCCCGGCCTGGGATAGACTGACATTATAATAACCAAGAAAAATTTGGGGTATGGAGGCAACTATGGAAAAGAGAATAGAAGGGCTGCTGAATGCCTTTCATGAATTTTTTGGAGAGGCACAGCCTGTAATATATTCTGCGCCCGGGCGCACCGAGATAGGGGGCAACCACACCGACCACCAGAGGGGAAAGGTGCTGGCGGGCTCGGTAAATGTGGACATTCTGGCAGCAGCTGCTGAAAACGGCAGCAATATTGTGCATGTCAAGTCCGAGGGGTACGACATGATTACGGTGGACCTGGGGACCCTTGAGCCTGTGGAGTCGGAGCAGGGTACCACGGCCTCCCTGGTGCGGGGCATATGCAGCGAGGCGGTGCGCCGGGGCTACAGTGTGCGGGGCTTTGACGCCTGCATAACCTCCCAGGTGATGCAGGGCAGCGGCCTGTCCTCCTCGGCGGCCTTCGAGGTGCTCATTGGCGCCGTAGTCAACGGCCTATTCTGCAATGAGGAGCTGAACGCCACGGATCTGGCCATAATGGGCCAGACGGCGGAGAACCGCTTTTTCGGCAAGCCCTGCGGGCTCATGGACCAGATGGCCTCCGCCTGGGGCGGCATAATCGCCATAGATTTCAAAGACCCGGCAAAGCCGGAGGTGCATCCGGTAGACTTTGACTTTGCCGCCGCAGGCCACAGCCTGTGCATGATAGATGTGGGGGCTGACCACGCCAGCCTCACTTATGAGTATGCAGCTATTCCTGCCGAAATGAAGAAGATATCCGCCCACTTCGGCAAGGATGTGCTGCGGGAGGTGGAGGAGGCGGAGTTCTTTGCCGCCGTCCCTGAACTGAGGAAAGAGGCGGGAGACAGGGCGGTGCTCCGGGCTATACATATCTTCCAGGAGAACCGCCGGGTGGATGAGCTGTGCCGGGCTCTGGAGGCCGGTGACTTTGAGGCCTTCCTCCGGACGGTGCGCCGCTCAGGTCAGTCCTCTTGGATGTATCTGCAAAATGTGATAGTTACCGGCAGCGTGCAGGAGCAGTCCGCTGCCCTGGCCCTGGCACTGTGCGACAGCATACTGGGCCAGCGGGGGGCTTTCCGGGTACACGGCGGCGGCTTCGGCGGCACCGTCCAGGCCTTTGTGCCCGACGATATGTTGGAGGAGTTCAGGCAGAAGGTGGAGGCCGTATTCGGCCCCGGCAGCTGCCATGTGATGAAGATAAGAAGCAAGGGCTTCATGAAAGTGGAATACTGAGAAAATGCTCCATGGAGAGGCGGCTGCCTCTCCATGGAGCATAAATCAAGGGGGAAGAAAGAATGTTCTGCTGGAAATGCGGGAAAGAGATACCCGACGAAGCCCAGTTTTGCAGCTACTGCGGAACGGATGTAAAGAACACCGGGGCGGCAAAGACGGATGCCGGCGTGGGAGAAAAGCGGGATTACAGGGCCTTTGTGGCAATCGGCATTATCATCCTGCTGCTGTTGGCGGCGGCCACCATTTTGATAGGGGCGCTCTCCAACAGGGAGAAAGCCGACACGGCGGCGGAGACGCCTCTCCCGTCTGAGGGCAGCTCCACAGCGGTGGAGAGCCCCGCACCTACAGAGACACCTGCGCCTACGAAAATCCCTGAGCCCACGGAGACGCCCAGACCCAGGTTCATAAGCCCGGAGCAGTACGCTCTGGAGAACGGGCTGGACTGGCCGACAGAGGGGTCAGATGCGTGGGGAAACAAGAAAGACCCGTGGTCAGAAGGATTTAAAACTTTAGACACAATTACAACAATTGTTCGGTCATGGGAAGATAGCTTTCCCAGCAGCTATTTAACCGATGAAGATTATACTTATGCGAACTTATATATGCAAGCCAGAGCAGATGGAAAGAGTGACCTGGAGGCCCATGAAATCGGGCTGGAGGAAACAGGTATAGACAGACGGATATTGGGAAAAGAAGAATATGTTCAGTATATATACGACTCGGCTATCTCTGCAGGGGTCAGCGAATACGATGCGGAAGAATTTGTAGATAGAGAGCGGTTTATATGGGATTTTGCTTGGAAAACCTATAAATATGCAAGAGATAACGGAAGCGGTCATGAGCAGTCAGCTGGATCTGTGGAATGGGCATGTTTTAGCAATATTAACGGCAACGGGTATATTAATAGTTCTGAAAGAAAACAGAAATATATAGAATCTGGTATGAGCCAGGCAGATGCTGAAGAATTAGTGTACAGCGTAGAAAGAGACAAACTCTACTCCTGTCTCCAATACTGGTACGAAATAAAAAGGGAGGATATTGAAGCATGAGCAAAGTACTGATGGTAAACGGCAGCCCCCATGAGTTCGGCTGCACCTACACCGCGCTGAAGGAAGTGGCGGACACTCTGGAAAAAAACGGTGTGGAGACGGAAATACTATACCTGGGGATCAAGCCCGTGGCCGGCTGCATAGCCTGCGGCAAATGCAGCCAGACCGGGCGCTGCATCTTTGACGACCAGGTGAACCGGGTGCTGGACAGGTTGGCGGAATATCAGGGCATAGTGGTGGGCTCACCGGTGTATTTTGCCGGGCCATCCGGCCAGATCTGCGCCTTTCTGGACAGGCTGTTCTACTGCGGCGGGGATCGTATGAAAGGAAAGGTGGCCGCCGCTGTGGTGTCTTGCCGCCGGGGTGGGGCCAGCGCTGCCTTCGACCGGCTGAATAAATATTTTACCATCAGCAATATGTATGTCGTGGGCTCCCAGTATTGGAACCAGATCCACGGCAACAGGCCGGAACAGGCGAAAAAAGATCTGGAGGGCCTGCAGACCATGCGCACCCTGGGACAGAACATTGCCTGGCTTATAAAAAGCATTGAGGTCGGGGAGACTGGCGGACTTGCTGCCCCGGAATATGAGCCGCGGCAGAGAACGAACTTTATACAGGATTGAAAAGGCAAAACCCGCGGCTCTTCTCGGAGCTGCGGGTTTTGAGTATTATGGGGCAATGGAGGGCTGAGCTGTTTTACAGCACCATCAGCAGTGTGCCCGCCACGATGAGCAGGCAGCCGAAAATGGACTTGGCGTTCACCTGCTCGTGGAGGAAGAAATATGCCAGGACTATGGTAAAAACGATGCTCAGCTTGTCAATGGGTACCACCTTGGAAGCCTCTCCCATCTGTAAAGCCTTGTAATAGCAGAGCCAGGAGGCCCCGGTGGCAAGGCCGGAGAGAATTAGGAAGATCCAGCTTTTGCGGCTGATTTCCGTGAGCCCGCCCTGGGTATTGGTGACGAAAACCATTAGCCAGGCCATGCCCACCACCACCATTGTTCTCACTGCCGTAGCCAGATTGCTGCTGACCCCCTCAATGCCCACCTTGGCCAGAATGGAGGTGAGGGCGGCAAATACTGCCGAGAGCAGAGCCAGGATGAACCACATATCTGAAAGCCTCCCTTTCAGGAAAATGGTACTTTATTTCTTCAAGCTAAGGGCATATTTTGCCTTCCGGACAATCCCCTCAGGCGTGAGATCGAAATAGTCCAGCACGGCGGCGGCAGTGCCGCTGCGGCCGAACTCGTCGTTTACTCCGTGGCGCACCACGGGCACGGGGCATTTCTCAATGAGCAGTTCACTGACGGCGCTGCCCAGGCCGCCTATTATGGAGTGCTCCTCACTGGTGACTATGCAGCCGGTCTCCCGGGCGGCTTTCAGCACCAGTTCATCGTCCAGAGGCTTGAGGGTATGGATATTGATAATGCGGGCATGGATGCCCTCTGCCTCAAGAATTTCGGCGGCCTGGAGGGCCTTGCTCACCATTAGCCCGGTGGCAATGATGCTCACATCGCTGCCGTCTTTGAGAACGCTGCCTTTGCCCAGAGTGAAGCTGTAGCCCTCCAGCTCATCGGTAAAGACCTCAGTGGCCAGACGCTGGAGGCGCAGATAGGCCGGCCCCTCATAGTCCATCAGGGCCCGGACGGCCAGACGCATCTCATTGCCGTCACAGGGGCAGCAGACCAGCATGCCGGGGATGGCACGCATCAGGGCAAAGTCCTCTATGCACTGGTGGGTAGCCCCATCCTCACCCACGGAGACGCCGCCGTGGGAACCCACCACCTTCACGTTCAGGTGGGGATAGGCGATGGAGTTTCTTATCTGTTCGTATATGCGCCCGGTAGAGAACATGGCAAAGCTGTTTATAAAGGGCTTCAGCCCGTCGGCTGCCATGCCGGCTGCTATGCCGGCCATGTTGCACTCGGCTATGCCGCAGTTGAAAAAGCGCTGGGGATAGGCGGCGGCAAAGAACTTGGTCATGGTGGAGCCGGAGAGGTCTGCGTCCAGTACCACAAGCTCGGGGTACTTCTCGGCCAGCTCCACCAAAGTCTCGCCGTAGGCGTTGCGGGTAGCTATCTTTCCGGCCATATCAGTTTCCCTCCAGTTCTTTTATTTTGGCTTCCAGTTCGGCCTTTGCCTGGGCAAACTGCTCGTCATTGGGGGCCTTGCCGTGCCAGCCTGCCTGGCCCTCCATAAAGGAGACGCCCTTGCCCTTGACGGTAGAGGCCAGAATGGCGGTGGGAGCGCCCTTGAAGCTGCGGGCGGAGTCCAGGGCGGAGAGTATCTGGTCAAAATCGTGGCCGTCTATCTTTATGACGTTCCAGTTGAAAGCCTCAAATTTTTTGTCCAGGGGCTCGCTGGGCATGACGTCGGCGGTACGGCCGTCTATCTGCAATCCGTTTACATCCACGAATACGCAGAGGTTGTCCAGATGCCACTTGGCTGCTGCCATGGCGGCCTCCCAGATCTGGCCCTCCTCCACCTCGCCGTCCCCGCACAGAGCATAGCAGCGGTGATCCTGAGCTTTCAGCTTTGCCGCCAGGGCCATACCCACGGCAGTGCTGAGCCCCTGGCCCAGGGAGCCGGTGGACATGTCTACCCCCGGCACATGCTGCATGTCGGGATGGCCGGATATGTGCCCCTCTATGGAGCGCAGCAGCTTCAAATCACCCACAGGGAAATAGCCCCGGAGAGCCAGCACGGAATAGAGGGCCGGGGCACAATGGCCCTTGGAGAGGACGAAACGGTCCCTGTCCTTCCAGCGGGGATTGGCCGGTTCCACTTTCATCTCATTGAAATACAGGGCGGTGACAATGTCCATGCAGGACAGTGAGCCGCCGGGATGCCCGGAAGCGGCGGTATGCACTGCGTCCACAGCCAGCAGCCTCGCCCTGGCGGCCATGAGCTGTAGATCCTTGCCGTAAAGCTTTGCCATTGTGAGTTCCTTTCCTTATTTTCCGGCCGCAGCGGCCCCCTGAAAAAGCCGGGGAGCCGTGAGGGACGCGGAATAATTTATTGCCGTATGGCGGCGGTCCGGTGGCTGAAACCAACCCGGCCGCTCAATAAATCATTCTACCAGCTTGAAATGATTTAGGCAATAGCCATATTTACGTTTTTTGACAAAAGACAAGAAAAGGAAAGTAAAGAAAAGAAAAAACCTTGTCCCTGTGCTGCTCAAGCACAGGGACAAGGTTAAATTGCCGTTTATTTGCTTTTCTTTATGCTCAGTAGCCGAAACCAAAGAAGTCGCGGAAGCCGGGGATGCGGCTGTATTCCTCCATGCTCTGCTCCTCCACCTGAGCCTGCTGCTCCTCATTTGCCAGAGCAGACTGTATCTGCTCGCCCACGGTGACGGTCAGTTCCAGCTCCTCGCCCTGACGGTATATGCTGAGCTTGAGCTCAGCACCCTCATAGAGGCTGGACACCAGATCCACCAGCTCTTCACTGGTGCTAATCTCGGTGCCGTTGGCGGCGGTGATGATGTCGTTTACCTGGATTCCGGCCTTTTCGGCGGGGCTGCCCTCAGTGACCGACTTCACTGCTGCGCCGGCGGGCAGGCCGAAGCTCTGCGTATCCTCGTCCACGGTCAGCACCGACACGCCGATATAGGGCTTGGCGATGTAACCGTTTTCGATAATGCTGGTGACTATATTAAGCACGTGGTTTATGGGTATTGCAAAGCCTATGTTGTCAATAGAGGCTTCAGAGCCGCTGCTGGAATACTTGGCATTGGTGATGCCTATGACCTCCCCATAGAGGTTGAAGAGGGGACCGCCGGAGTTACCGGAGTTGATGGCACAGTCGGTCTGGATAAGATCCATGGTCACGTTGCTGGACAGCGTCACCTGACGGTCCAGGGCACTTATCACACCGGAGGTGAGGGAGAAGGTCAGCTCGCCCAGAGGATTGCCGATGGCAACCACACTGTCGCCCACGTTCAGATTGTCGGAATCACCCAACACCACGGGGCTGAGACCCTCGGCCTCTATTTTCAGCACGGCAATGTCGTTGCTCTCGTCATAGCCGATGAGCTGGGCATCGTAGCTGCTGCCGTCGTAGGTGGATACCTTGATGGAATTGGAGTCCTCAATGACGTGATAGTTGGTGAGGATATAGCCGTCGTCGGTTAGGACGAAGCCGGAGCCGGAGGCGGCGGAGGTGGTGACAAAGCCGAAGAAGTTGGTGGTAATGGAAGTGGTAATGCCAACGGTGGAGGCCACGTTCTGGGCATAGACCTCGGCGGGGGTCATCTCCTTGCTGGTGTCAATGGTGGCCACGTCTATGGTGCTGTTGGGACGGACACCCTCCAGAATCTGGGAGTGACTGCCTTCGCCGGAGGCGCCGCTGATAGCCAGCACACCGCCGGCGCCTGCCGCGCCGGCCAGAAGGGACACCACCAGAGCCAGGGCAATTATTTTGCCGTGGCCGTGCCTGTGGGGTTTGCTGTTTTCTGCATCGTTATCTACAGGCGTATAGCCGGGAGTACCGCTGCTGAAAACGCCGTTGTTGTTTTCATTGTTGAATTCGCTCATGCTTATCTCTCCTTTTCCAGGCTGAGACTTCTGCACCGGGCATAACTTTCAGCCTGATTTTTATTTTGTCTGTATTATAACTGGGTAAACTGAAATTTGCCTGAAAGATGGATGAAATATTTATGAACATATTTTTTTGAAAAAACCCAGGCAAACGAGGATGATATACGGCAGGAAAAACTCCTCAAAATTGGTCTTGGGTGCAGTCCGCCTTTTGGACTGCACCCAAGTGAATATATAGCATCCGAACTCCCGCTGCCACCATGCAGCACCGTCGGCTTATCCCCGGTATGCACCGGGGCATCGGCCCTGCACACGGAAGACCGGATGAGACGGCTCGTCTGGCAAACGATCTATCTGAGGGCAGAATAACACGCCTTACTGAACTGGTTCTGAATAAGCTGTAAAAGAATTATGAACAGCGGATTTTTCAGCTTTAATTAAGTCCTGTGTTTTATTATAATGTTAAACTGAGATCAGGAGATGTTCAAATGAAAATACTAATAATAGAGGACGAAAAGATGCTGGCCGATTCCATCAGGACCATGCTGCGCAGCAAGGGTTTTGAGGTGGATGTATGTTACGATGGAGAGAGCGGGGCAGACTATGCCCAGCTGGGAGTCTATGACCTGCTGATACTGGATGTGATGATGCCGGGGATGAACGGCTATCAGGTGGCAAGGCAGGTGCGCTCCCAGCGCTGCAACACCCCCATACTCATGCTCACCGCCCGCTCCGGGCTGGAGGACAGGATCGAGGGACTGAATGCCGGGGCGGACTATTATCTTACAAAGCCCTTTGATATAAGGGAGCTCATGGCCTGTATAAATGCTCTGCTCCGCCGTCAGGGCGGGCAGGTGGATGAGATGGTCTACGGCAACACCGCATTGGATCTCTCCACCAGTACTCTGATTTGCGGGGAGAGCTCCGTGCGCCTGTCCACCAGGGAGTTTGACGTGATGCGCCTGCTGATGCAGACCAGGGAGAAAAACCTCTCCAAAGAGGTGATACTGGCCCGCGTCTGGGGTTACGACTCCAATGCAGTGGAAAACCATGTGGAAGTCTATGTGGGCTTTCTCAGAAAAAAGCTCCAGAGCATAGGCTCCAACCTGCGTATCGAGGCTATCCGCCGGCAGGGCTACCATCTGGAGGTAGATGAGGGATGCTCAGAAAGCTGAGAATTAAATTTGTATGCGTCAATATGCTGATAGTCACTATGATGCTTCTGGTGATATTCGGCATGGTATTCAAGTTTACCCAGACGAACCTGGAGCAGCAGAGCGTTAGCATGATGGAGCAGCTGGCGGAAGACCCCTTCCGCCTCAGCATGCCCGGGGATGGCCGGGAGGATGTACAGCTGCCCTATTTCGTGCTGCAGCTGGGACGCAGCGGGGACCTGATAGCCGTGAGCGGCGGCTACTATGACCTCAGCGACCAGGACTTCCTGGCAAAGATGATAGAGGCCGCCGTGTCCAGCGGCAAGAGCATGGGTACCATAGATGAGTATAACCTGCGCTATTGCCGGGTGATAAACCCCATGAACCAGCGGATTGTATTTGTGGACATCTCCAGCGAGCGGGCTACCCTGAAAAGCCTGCTGGAGACCTGCGCCCTGCTGGGAATACTGAGCCTGGGAGTGTTTTTCGGTATAAGCCTGATGCTGGCCCGCTGGGCGGTGAAGCCGGTGGACAAGGCCTGGCAGCAGCAAAGGCAGTTTGTGGCCGACGCCTCCCATGAATTGAAAACACCTTTGGCAGTGATAATGACCAACGCCCAGATGTTGGAGCAGCCGGACTTTCAGCCGGAGCAGCGAAGTCAGTTCGTATCCAGCATACTCACCATGAGCAGGCAGATGCGCACTCTGGTAGAAGATTTGCTGGAACTGGCCCGGGCGGACAGCGGCCATAGCCGGGAGACCGTATCTCAGCTGGATTACTCCAAGCTGGTGGCCGATGGAGTACTGCCCTTTGAGCCGGTATTCTATGAAAAGGAGCTGGCCCTGGAGACTCAGGTAGAGCCGGGCATAAGCCTGGAGGGCCGGGAGCAGCAGCTCCGGCAGCTGACTGACATACTGCTGGACAACGCAGGGAAATATTCTCTGCCTGGAGGGCCGGTGACTCTGAGGCTCAGCCGCCAGGGCAGCCGCCACTGCCTGCTGACGGTCTCAAACCCTGCCCCGGAGATGAACCGGGAGGAATGCCGGGACATATTCAAGCGTTTCTATCGGGCCGACAAGGCCCGCAGCCGGGACGGAAGCTACGGTCTGGGACTATCTATAGCCGAGAGCATAGTGCAGGGACACGGAGGCAAAATAAGCTGCGAATATGCAAGTGGAAAGATATGCTTCAGTATACTCCTGCCTTTGAAGCAGCCCGCTATGGCCTGGAAAGGCTGAAGAGAGCAGCAAATTTCGCCTGCAGAAATGCTTGGAATATGTGGAACTTGCGGTTTTCCTGTGGTAAAATATTTACACAGTGTCTATAAAAAGAGCCGGAAACCCGGATATACTTATATAAAGACAAGCACGAGGAAAAGGAGAGCTGAAAATGCCGGAGTATATCAGTTTTGAAAATGTGGAGAAAATCTACAAGGTGGGAG
>CALWWB010000057.1 GCA_944385175.1 uncultured Oscillospiraceae bacterium
GGCCGCAGCCGCCACCCTCTGGCCCTGCGGTCCACCAACACCCCCGTGGCACGGGCCGTTCTCCAGGAAAAGTCCGTGTCCTGCCGGGAGGAAGAAGGATACCTGATTCTCCCTATCCTCACCGACGAACTGGCCGCCCAGCTCACCCGGCTGCTGGCAGAGCGCCGCTTGGGCGTCATCCGCCTGGAGGAGCGGCAGAGGAGCCTGGAGGACATTTTCCTGGAACTGACGGGAAAGGCGGCGAGCCTGTGAAACTGTTGAAACTGGAGTTTTTCAAGTGCCGCCGGCGGAAGATCCTGCTGGTGTGCGCCGCTGTATTGGCGGCGGAGTTGCTGTGGATCGTCTCCTCCTTTCTCCGCCAGGACGCCGAGGATCTGATCCAGGGCTGGATGCTGATGCTCTACGACCTGGCTATGGTGGACGCCATCATCCTGCCCATCAGCGTGGCTACCATTGCCAGCCGTAACTGCGAGTTGGAGCATAAAGGAACGACGCTCAAACTGCTGGAGACCATGGCGACACCGGGGCGGCTTTACGGTGCCAAACTGACCTGGGGCGCTCTGGTGCTGGCTGTCCTTCTCATCGTCCGGTGGGCGCTCTTCATGGGAGTGGGCATCCTGTGGCAGTTCCCGGGGGAGGTCCCCTGGGAGCGGTTCGGGCTTTTTACCCTGATCTCCTGGGCGGTGTCCATGATGGTCTACGCCATGCAGCAGGGATTGTCCCTGCGCTTTCAAAACCAGGCGGTGGCCCTGGTATGTGGGATCTCCGGCAGTTTCCTCGGGATCTTGTCCCTGCTGTTCCCACCGGCCCTGACCCGGTGCGTTCCCTGGGGCTACTACGGCCTGCTGAGCTTGGTGGGGATGAACTGGGACCCGGACACCCGATTTACCTGGTTCTACTGGAAGTGGCCGGCGTCCACCGATCTGGTGCTGCTGTGCCTGTGGGCGGCGCTGTTCCTACTGGTGGGCCGGGCGCTGTTCGTGCGAAAGGAGGTGTGAGGGATGCTGCTGCGTTGTCTGAAGGCGGAACTGATTAAGTTCCACCGGGCGCCAGTGTGGCTGGCCTTTGTGGTGCTGCCCGTCTTTCCCGCCATCCTGGGCACTATGAACTATCTGGGGAATTTGGGACTGTTGCAGAGCGAGTGGTATAGTCTGTGGAGCCAGCACACGCTATTCTCCTCTATGTTCTTTCTTCCGGCATTGCTGGGGGTGTTCTGCGCCTGGCAGTGGCGGCTGGAGCACACGGACCACAACTGGAACAGTTTTCTCACCGCCCCGGTGCCGGTGGAGGACCTGTGCCTTGCCAAACTGATCTGGGCGGCGGTCATGTCCCTGCTCTCCCAGGCCTGGATCGGGGCGCTGTTTATTATCAGCGGGAAGCTGGTGGGCCTCGCCGGCCCCATCCCGCCGGAGCTGCTCGGGTGGCTGGCGTGCGGGTCCGTGGGCAGCGTGTCGGTGTGTGCAGTGCAGCTCTATTTCAGCCTCGTGATCCGGGCTTTCGCCCCGCCGGTGGCCTTTGGCCTGATCGGCGGCATCGTGGGGCTGATGGTCACGGCCCAAGGGTTCGGGTATGTCTTCCCGTACTCCCTGCTGTGCATCGGGATGCGGGCTAACAACCCGAATATGGAGCTGAATTTCGCACCTTTTTTACTCTCTGCCATAATCTATACGGCGGTGTTTACCCTCCTGGCCGTCCGGTATCTCCGGCGGCATGATGTGCCGGGGGAGTAGCGCCGGAGCCGGGGCAATGCAGACCGGCAGCCCTTTCGTTCATAACCGCCTTTTTAACGGGATGCTGAGGCATCCCGTTTTCATATTTTATAAAATCTATATAAACATGACAGACAGCTGTCCTGTTCCTGTGGTATAATACAGGAAAAAGGAAAGGCGGTGGGCTCTATGAAAATGGACAGGCTCATAGGCATCCTCTCCGTACTGCTCCAGCAGGAGAAGGTCACCGCCCCGGAGCTGGCGGAACATTTTGAAGTATCCCGCCGCACAATTCAGAGGGACATCGAAGCTCTGTGCCGGGCGGGTATTCCCATATCCACCGCCCAGGGGGCGGGAGGCGGGATATCCATCATGGAGGGCTACCGGGTGGACAGGACTCTGCTCACCGCCCCGGAGATGCAGGCCATCCTGGCGGGGCTGCGGAGCCTGGACAGCGTCAGCGGCACACGGCGCTATGCCCGGCTGATGGAGAAGCTGTCCGCCGGGGCGGGTGAGCTGGTGCCCGGCGGCGCCCATATGCTCATCGACCTCTCCTCCTGGTACAAGACCAGCCTGCCTCCCAAGATAGAGCTTATCCAAAGCGCCATAGAGAGGCACCGCAGCATAAGTTTTGCCTACTTCTCCCCCGGCGGAGAGAGCGTGCGCAGCGTGGAACCTTATTATCTGGTCTTTCACTGGTCTGCCTGGTACGTGTGGGGCTGGTGCCGGAGCCGGGAAGATTTCCGCCTGTTTAAGCTGAACCGTATGGCGGAGCTTGGCTTGGGGGAAGCCTTTGAGCCACGGACGGCGCCTCTGCCGGATCTGGAGCCGGAGCGGGTTTTCCCGGCCAAATATCAGGTGAGCGTCCTTTTTGACCCGGCCTGCCGCTGGCGTCTGGTGGAGGAATACGGTATGGACAGATTCACCGTGGAGCCGGACGGGCGGCTGCGCTTTACCGGCGGTTTTCCCGATGCCGACAGTGTGCTCAGCTGGGTTTTGACTTTCGGGGACAAGGCGGAGCTGCTGGAGCCGGAAGAATTGCGCCGACAGCTGGAAGCTCTGGGCAAAACCCTGGCGGAGCGATATAAAGGGAGGGACTGACATGGCGTCTCATCCGGATTTTGTAAACTATGTGGCAGAGCAGCTGAGAGAGGCCGGGAGCATCCGCAGCCGGAAGATGTTTGGCGAATACGGCCTCTACTGCGACGGCCTGTTCTTTGCCGTCATCTGTGACGACCGGCTTTTCATAAAGCCCACGGCGGAGGGAGAGGCGGCCTTCCCCCGGCTGCCGAAAGCCCCGCCCTATGAGGGGGCCAAAGATTATATACTGGTGGAGGACGTGGACGACCGGGATACCATGACCGCTCTCGTCCGTCTCACATGCCTGGTGCTGGATGGACAGCCGAAGAAAAAAGGAGGAAATGACCATGGCCTTTAACTATAAGAAAGAGTATAAGGAATTCTATCTGCCGCCAAAAAAGCCGGGCATCGTCACGGTGCCTGCCATGAATTTTCTGGCGGTGCGGGGCCGTGGCGACCCCAATGAGGAAGGCGGGACTTACAAGCAGGCTCTGGGAATGCTCTATGCCGTGGCCTTTACCATAAAAATGAGCAAGCTGGGCAAGCACAGGCTGGAGGGCTACTTCGACTATGTGGTGCCGCCTCTGGAGGGCCTGTGGTGGCAGGAGGGTGTCCGGGGCGTGGACTACAGGCACAAGGAGAATTTTCGCTGGATATCCCTCATCCGCCTACCGGAGTTCGTGACAAAAGAGGTTTTCGACTGGGCCATAGCTGAGGCCACGGAGAAGAAGCAGCAGGACTTTTCCCCGGTGGAGTTTTTCCCTTGGGAGGAGGGGCTGTGCGTCCAGTGCATGCACATAGGCCCTTATGATGAGGAGCCTGCCACCGTGGCCGCCATGGAGGAGTACGCCAGGGCAATGGGCTATGAGGCAGATTTCGGGGAGGGCCGGTTCCACCACGAGATATATCTCAGCGATGTGCGCCGCTGCAAGCCGGAGCGGCTGAAAACCGTGATCCGGCAGCCGGTAAAGAAAAACAGTAAGACAGGAGACTCTTATGGAGATTAGAAAACTGCGGGCCAGCGATGATCTTTTTGCCGTTAGCCGGGTGTACGAGGAAAGCTGGAAAGAGGCCTATCGGGGCTTGCTGCCGCAGGCATACCTTGACGGTATTCCTGCGGGAA
The DNA here is from genome assembly GCA_944385175.1 of uncultured Oscillospiraceae bacterium. Lineage (GTDB taxonomy): Bacteria > Bacillota > Clostridia > Oscillospirales > Oscillospiraceae > Limivicinus. The sequence continues at coordinate 3,913 of CALWWB010000057.1, forward strand.
ATTGGGTTCCCTATCTGGAGCAGGCGGGACGGGAGTCCCTGCTCCTGCTGGATGAGGGGGAAATCATAGGTACCGCCAGCTGCTGCGCCGGCCGGGTACCGGAACTGTCGGACTGGGGAGAAATAGTCTCCATCTATCTTCTGCCGGAATACTGGGGAAAAGGCTGCGGGAAACGGCTCTTTAATGCTGCCGTGGAACAGCTGGAGTCTGTGGGCTACCGTAAGCTGTTCTTATGGGTATTGGAAAGCAACCAAAGAGCCAGAATCTTTTACGAGCACATGGGCTTCCGGCTCCATGAATCTTACATGGAGGACGAGATTGGGGGGATGCCGGTGCGTGAAGTGCAGTACCGCAGGAGTTATGAGGAGGATAAAGGATGAGCGAATCGACATGCAAACACCGGGAAGCACAGCTTCGCCGCTGGTTTTCCATGTGGCTGGATAGACAGGACAGGGGCATAGGGAAACTCTTTGCCCCCGATGCCGTATACATCGAGAGCTGGGGACCGGAGTATCACGGTGTCGATAAGATAAAACTGTGGTTCGATGAATGGAACAGCCGGGGAAAAGTGGAGCGCTGGGACATCCGACAATTTTTTCACAAGGAGGACCAGACCGTTGTGGAGTGGTCCTTCCGCTGCGCCATGACGGACGGCGCAGTCCAGAGCTTTGACGGGCTCTCCCTGGTGCGCTGGAATGAGGCGGGGCAGATATACTTTTTGCAGGAATTCGGCTGCAATGAAAACCGCTATGACCCCTATGCCCAGGGTGAGAGCCCGGTGTTCCGGGAAGAACGGGCGTTGTGGTTTTAAGGGGGCAGAGGGCATGAAAGGCTTTATACGGGAGGAATTGCGTTTCTCATTGTGCGGGCTGAACTGCGCCCTGTGTTCCATGCATCTTGGGGGCTACTGCCCCGGCTGCGGCGGGGGCGAGGGCAACCAGAGCTGCGCTATAGCCCGCTGCTCTCTTGAGCACGGCGGCCTCCAGTTTTGCTGGGACTGCCCGGATTACCCCTGCCCCAACTACCGGGGCTTTGATGAGGCGGACTCCTTTGTCCCCCACAGCCGCCGGGAGCAGGACATTGCCCGGGCCCGGGAGCTGGGGCTGGAGGCATATCTGGCCGAGATGGAAGAAAAGCGCAGCATACTGGCTGCGCTTTTGATGGACCATAACGACGGCCGCCGCAAGAGCTTTTTCACCACGGCAGTGTATCTCCTGCCTTTGGAGGAGCTGCGCTCTGTGACGGCTGTGCTGGTCAGCCGCCCGGAGTTGGCGGAACAGCCCGTCAAGGAGCGGGCTCAGGCCGCCACGAGGCTGCTTCAGGAGGCGGCAGACCGCCTGGGGATAAGCCTGAAGCTGAATAAAAAGCCGAAAGGGGCTGAGTATATGGCCGTGTCAAAAGCGACAGCTTTTTATCCCTGCTCCGTGGAGAGAGTGTGGCATACAATGACCGACCTAACCAATACTGCCTGGCGAAGTGATTTGACTGGGGTGGAAATCCTGGATGATGCTCATTTTGTGGAGCACGATAAAAACGGCTATTCCACAAATTTCACCGTTACGGCCTGTGAGCCGCTCCGCTTGTGGGCCTTCCGCATGGAAAACGGAAACATGTCTGGCACCTGGGAAGGCGTCTTTGAACCGTGGGAGGGCGGCACCCGGCTGAGCTGCGCCGAGACCGTCACTGCCAAGCGCCGGTGGATGCGTCCCTTTGTATCCGGATACCTGAAGCGGCAGCAGAAGCTGTATATGGATGATTTGAGAAGGGAGATACTGAAATAGGAAATGTCAATACCCGTTGCTTGCAGCAACGGGCTATCCTCCTTACAATAGGGATACACCTGAGCGAAAGGAGCTATCCCTGATGTTAAATGAAAACATTAAAGCAATCAGAAAATCAAAAGGGCTTTCCCAGCAAGAGCTGGCTGTTAAGCTGAATGTGGTGCGGCAGACGATCTCAAAATGGGAGCAAGGATTGTCGGTACCGGATTCGGAAATGCTGCTCACTTTGTCGGAAGCACTTGAGACACCTGTAAGTACTCTGCTGGGAGAGACTGTTGTTGAGCCGCAGGCCGATGCCATAAAGGCGATTTCAGAAAAGCTGGAGATCATCAATTTACAGCTTGCAAGGAAAAAGGCGCTGCGAAGGGAAATTATTCATTGGCTGCTGATCTCATTATACGTGGTCATAGTGGCAGTTGCTGCGTTTTTGATTGCGGCAGACAGCCCCTACCTGGGCTGGGACTACAGTGACCCGGAACTTGCCGTTGCCGGGACGGCTTTCCACGCATTTGAATGGCTGTTTGTCAGGCTGGCCCCAATTATACTGATAGCGGCAATTGCTGGAATTTTCTTGACTAGGAAAAAATAACAGAGCTTTTTTAAGGGCACTCTCAATGCTTGGGCTGTATAAGCCTATTGCAAGCACCTGGGCTTTCCAGAGGACAGGCTGCCGGAAAATTTCGGCCACCCCGCCCAGAAGTTCATTTTGAAGCAATTTGCCGCCGGACAAATATAAGCAGGAAAAATCGGGCAGTGGCCGATAAATTTGTGTATGCTGAATCCGGAAGGAAGGTGTGATTAATGGATTGGGTAGAGAGCATCCACATAGCGATTCAGTATATCGAGGATAATCTCCGGGGGGACTTGACCGTCCAGAAAGTTGCGCAGCAGGCAGCCTTGTCCCCCTTTTACTTTCAAAAGGGCTTTTCCATGCTGTGCGGCATGACGGTAGGCGACTATATACGTCAGCGCCGGCTTGCCGCCGCCGGGCTGGAGGTTCTAGCCACAGACCGGAAAATCATCGACATTGCACTGGATTTCGGCTACGACTCGCCGGACAGCTTTACCAAGGCCTTTACCCGATTCCACGGACTCACACCTGCCGCACTGAAAAAAAGCGGAGGCGCGGTGCGCTCCTTTGCTCCGCTTAGAATCAAAGTGATATTGGAAGGTGGTCAAAACATGGATTGCAAGATTATGAAAAAAGAGGCGTTTACGGTGCTCTGCCGGGCAAAAACTTTCAGGTATGAGGAGGGCGCTGAGCAGGTACCCAAGTTCTGGGCGGAGCATTTTGCCTCCGGCGGCGGCCAAGTGGTATGCGGCATGTACGGTATCAACCTGGATGAGAGCATGGGCGGCAGCGAGTTTGAATATCTCATTGCCGACAATTACGATCCCGCCCGGGAGATCCCCCAGGGATTCACTGCACGAACCATTCCGGCCCACACCTGGGCGGTATTCCCCTGCACCGGCAAAATGCCCAAGGCCCTCCAGGGACTGAGCCAACAGATATTCTCCCAGTGGCTGCCCACGAACCCTGACTACAGAATAGCAGCAGGAATAAATGTGGAGATGTACAGCGATGCCAGCAAGTTTGAAAGCGGTGCCCAGGATGAGAATTACTACTGTGAAATGTGGATTCCGGTGGAAAAGAAATAAAGCTGGTGCACCTTGAGTACTCACGATAAATAAAGAGCCATAAAAGGGGGCAGCTGTTGTGCTAGATACGGTACCCAACGCAGAGGAAATGACGAGTTTAATGGGAAAATCTCTGTACGATATCTGGACTCGATTATGTTCCCTGATAGATGAAAAATATGATATGGAGCATTTGTGGGGCAGCGGCGGGAAAGCATGGGCCTATGAGTATAAGTACCGCCGGGGCGGCAAGACCTTGTGTGCACTGTATGCCCGGGAAAACTGCATAGGGTTCATGGTGATATTAGGCAGGGACGAACGCCTGAAATTTGAGACAGCCAGAGAAAGCTATTCAAAGCAGGTGCAAAAAATCTATGACGAGGCAGAGACTTATCATGACGGGAAATGGCTGATGTTCTATCCGACAGGCACGGATTTGTTCGAGGATTTTGTGCGCCTGCTGAGCATTAAAAGGAAGCCGAACAGAAAATAAAAATATGTTGCCGGGGCAAAGCACCTGGAATCGGAGCAATATGATCAGGCGTAAATCCCTGTTGCGATAAAAATTGCTGCAAAAGGTTTTTACCTTCGGCTGCGTGATAACCCAGATTTGAGTTGGAGCCCTCCGTATGGAAAAGCCAACGGATTTGTCATACGTCGGCTTGCCGTGATCAAAATTTTCCCTTTTTATCTCAAGATAAAATAAACCCCGGGCGGCGCATTATGCACCGTCCGGGAATTCTTGCCCGTTGATATTTACAGATGGGGCTTGGAAAAATAGTAGGTGCTGTGTTATTATCCATGTAAAATATTATGCGATCTTTTTAAAAGCTTCATAGATTAGGGAGACCTTGTGAAAGAAGAGCGCAGGGTGGCATGGTTCAGACTATCGGACAATAGATGAAATCCGTTGTTTAAAAGTCATTTGAGTAATTATGAGGAGTTATAAAAAGATGATAAAAATACTTTTCGTGTGCCATGGCAATATCTGCCGCAGCCCCATGGCGGAGTTCGTGCTAAAGGATATGGTAAAGCGGGCGGGGATAGCAGAGGACTTTGAAATAGCCTCCGCCGCCACCAGCAGCGAGGAGCTGGGAAACCCCGTGTATCCACCGGCCAGGCGGAAGCTGGCGGAGCACGGTATAGACTGCGCGGGCAAGACCGCCCGGCGCATAAGGGAACGGGACTATGAGGACTACGACCTGCTCATAGGCATGGACGAGGCCAATATGCGCAATATGGCCCGCTGCTTTGGCGGCGACCCGGAGGGCAAGCTCCACATGCTGTTGGACTTTGCGGGAGAGAGTGCACCGGTGGCTGACCCATGGTACACCAGAGACTTCCAGGCCACCTGGCGGGACGTGAACCGGGGCTGCATCGCTCTGCTGGAGAGGTTGCGCCCGGAGAAGAAGGGCCGCTTCAGGGAGAGGGGCAAATAGAAAACCTGAGGCGCCGGAATGTTCCGACGCCTCGTTCAATATTACTGTGCTGTACAGCCGACACCTATAATTTGCTGCCGAGGGCTGCGAAAAAGCCGGCAACCAGGCTGATGTCGGAAGACCAGGGAAACCCGGGTATACAGGAATAGAAGTTTTAAAACGGTAGATAAATAGTTGAAAAAAATATTGCTACAATCTTCGCTGGGAGGTGATTACAGTGAGCGCAAAGATACTGGTTGCCGAGGATGAAAGAAATATTGTCTCAATGCTCGGCATAATTTTGAAGCACAGATCAAGTTCGCCGGCGATCTGAGGATTGACTATTTAGAGCGTTGCTTGTTCTTTGACGGTAAGCGTGTAGGGCTTGCCAGAAAGGAATTTGACATTGTGGAGCTGCTTTCCAAAATCCGATCCAGGTCTTTGATAAAGAACGGATTTATGAGTGCATTTGGGGCTATGACAGCGACGATGAACTGGGGCGGCTTTGCGCGTCCTTTGAAATAATGCGTAAAACCCTTGCAGGCAATTTCTCTAAAATGTGGCGGCAAGTCGAAGAACGAAAAGAACTCAATGCCGCTTTTGCTCACCACTTGCGTACTCCTCTGACGGTACTGAAGGGCTATAATGAAATGCTGCAAAACAGCGAAAATCCCCAGACGAGGAAAACTGCCGCTACAATGGGAAAGCATATCTCCCGTATGGAAAACTATGTGAACAGCATGAGTAATCTCAAAAATTGGATGATGCGAGGCCGGAGTACAGGCTGATCGGCTTGCAGCCGTTTATATCTTCTTTGTATGACAGCGCAAAACCGTATGTACGAAAAATGGAAAAGATTTGATTTTACAAAAAGATATACCCGATTCACAGTTATCCCTTGACAGCGCCTTTGCCTCACAGGTATGCAGCAACTTAATCTACAACGCCGTGCGGCATGCCCGGACTGTGGTAACGATATCTTTATCCTTGCAGTGCAACGGAGCTGCTTGCCGCATCGGATGACGGGAAATGCTTTGATAAAAGCAGCCTGCAAAAAGCCACCAGTCCATATTAAACAGAGGAAAGCAATCATCCTGAGCATTTTGGACTCGGGCTATATATTTGCAAGCTGCTTTGTGAACACCACAACGGTTACTTGAAGGTCGAAAATACTGCGACCGGGGCAAAGGTATCCTCATGCTTCAAAACTCCTGCCTTTTAGATAAAGAGTAGATATTTCCCCTCTATACTCTCCATGAAACACATGGAGAGTATTTTTGTTGCTCCCCAGAGAGAAAGGAGTTTTTATGGAATTAAGGACGATCGGGCTGACAAAAAAGTTCGGTTCCAAAACCGCCGTGGACGATTTTAATATCACATTGACAAATGGCATTTACGGCTTGCTGGTCGCAAACAGCGCAGGAAAAACAACGCTGATGCGGCTACTCTGCAATATCCAAAAACCCATTAATATCACCTGCGGCACACTGCTGAAAAACCAGATTGTGGCCTTTGGTGCTTCCATGGCACTCTTCCTTTTTTCCGTCTTGCTGCCGATCACGGAAGTAAATCCGTTGTTTCGATTGGCCGGGCTTCTCCCCATCTATCATGTCCTGGCGCGTGTTTGCAAAGCACAGGGTATCATAAGCCATATGTGAAGATACTCTGATAATTGACCTTCATCAAATTGCCGGCCCTTATTGCCGGCTTATAAAAACACACTTATAACACTTTTGCGGATTCGCCGGTTTGGAAGCTGGGCTCATGCCTGCGCTTTAGTTGCGGCTTCGGGGCTCAATCCAAATACTTCTCGGTATAGCAGATGTCCGGCAGGCAGTCGGCCAGGCCGGTGAGTATGCTCTGCATGCCGCCTTCCCAGACGTTCCGTGGACTGCGCAGGGCGGCGGCGCTGAGACGGCGGCTGAAAGAGACCCGCACCGTAGTGCCCCGTCCCTGGCGGCTCTCCAGCAGCAGTGTGCCTCCGTGGAGGTGGGCGGCAGAGCGGGCTACGGTCAGGCCAAGCCCGGCGCCGGAGAGCATGCTGCCCATGTCGAAGCCGTGGCAATAGCGGTCAAACACGCTGCCCAGCTGTTCCGGAGCTATGCCGCAGCCGTCGTCATCTACGGATAGGATGAGACTGTCCCTGCCGTCTATGAGGCTGAGGCTTACCCGGGTGCACCCCTTTCCGTGGACCAGGCTGTTGGATATCAGATTTAAAAGAATGAGTTCCACCAGCTGCCGGTCTGCTATAATGGGCTGCACCTGCTCGCACAGCAGCTTCAGCTCCACCTGGGGATAGAGCATATTTACCGTGTCTGCCAGAGAGGCGGCTAAAGCCGTCAGATCCAGCTGCTCCGGTGAAAAAATGACTGAACCCTGGGTGACGGCCAGAACGGTGGAGGCATTGGTGAGCACCCGCATCATCCGATAATAGCTGTGGGTGATGGGGCGCAGGGCCTCCAGCAGCTGAGCGTCTCCCTGCTCCTCGGCCCGGGCACGAAGCATATCGGCAGAAAGACTGTAGTTCATCAGGCTGTTTCTCATGGAATATATGAGGGCGTCATTGAGCAGCAGGGGAGAGGCGTCGCAGGGGCGCAGGAAAATCAGCTGGGCATCCTCAAAGCGATTGACACGCACGGCATAACGGCTGCCGCCGATACTCAGATCCACTATAAAAGAGGGGGCCTGGGTCTCGGCCACACCGGGGCCCAGAAGCTGCTTAAGGCCCTTTCCCTGACAGTCCGCCCCAAGTATATGGCGGGCCGGGGCGTTGGCAAAACATACTGTGTTTCGGCGCACCAGCACCGCCGCTTCCCCGGAAAGGGCCAGAATATCGGTGGAAATATCATGCATTTTTGCATTCTCCATTCTGCCGCAAGATTGTCTGCTCCCCGTTTCCCCTGCGGCTACGGAGACTGGGGAGCCCTGGCTGCGCCCATTTTATCAGAAGTGGACAAATTACACAATAGCACAGGGTAAACATGGTTGAAAAGAGGCGAAAATTCGGCAGATTTTTGGGCAAAATACATAGTAAACGTATTGATTTTTGCAAATATTATATGTTATTATTTAGACGCTAAGCAAGGCATTTATTTCCTGCCCCGGTGGGAAGTCTATGTATATATTGTATTTCATTAAAATGGAGGATATTAACTATGATCAAAGTTGGCATCAATGGTTTCGGCCGTATCGGTTCCCTGGCTTTCAGATCTGCCATCAAGTCCGATGACATCGAGGTCGTCGCCATCAACGCTCCCGGCAAGACCGCCGGCCAGCTGGCTTACGCTGTGAAGTATGACACCGTGCACGGCAAGTTCGACGGCACCGTCGCTTACGATGACGAGGCTATGACCCTCACCGTAGACGGCAAGACCGCTAAGGTTCTGGATTCCCGCGATCCCTCCGTCCTTCCCTGGGGTGAGCTGGGTGTAGAGTATGTTCTGGAGTGCACCGGCAAGTTCCTCACCAAGGAAGCTGCCCAGCCCCACATTGATGCCGGCGCAAAGGTCGTCGTCATGTCCGGCCCCGCAAAGGACGACACTCCCATGTTCGTCTGCGGCGTCAACCTGGACAAGTACACCCCCGACATGCAGTTCGTCTCCAACGCCTCCTGCACCACCAACTGCCTGGCTCCTCTCGCCAAGGTCATCAACGACAACTTCGGCATCGTGGAAGGCCTCATGACCACCGTTCACGCCTCCACCGCCACCCAGTCCGTGGTTGACGGCTTCTCCAAGAAGAACTGGCGCCTGGGCCGCAGCGTGTACAACAACATCATCCCCACCTCCACCGGCGCTGCCAAGGCTGTTGGCAAGGTCATCCCCGAGCTGAAGGGCAAGCTCACCGGCACCTCCATGCGTATCCCCGCCGGTGATGTCTCCATAGTTGACCTGACTTGCCGTCTGGCCAAGGGCGCTTCCTACGACGAGATCTGCGCCGCCGTCAAGGCCGCTTCCGAAGGTCCCATGAAGGGTGTTATCGAGTACGTTGACGAAGAGGTCGTCTCCTCCGACTTCCGCACCGATGCTCACACCTCCATCTTCGATGCCAAGGCCGGCCTCTCCCTGAACGACAACTTCGTCAAGCTCATGGCTTGGTACGACAACGAGTGGGGCTTCAGCTGCAAGATGCTGGACCTGACCCGTCACATCGACTCCGTCCGCAAGGCATAAGCCTTTTCAGGCAGCCTGAGACAAGTTCAAATCTGAAGCTCCCGCCCTACAGGGCGGGAGCTTTTTCGTTTTTGGATTCATCTGTTGCGCCTGAGCTTTCCGTGAGCTCCGGAAGCTCTATCCAGCTGCCGAATATTTCATCCCACTGGGGAGGGTCAAAAACATTTGCCAGAGCACTGTTGTGATAAAAGGTAAGCTCTCCAAACCTTATCCTGCCGGATATATTGTACAAATCAACTCTAAGCATAGGAAAGCCCCTGGACAATTCCTCCGCCAGATGTACCATGGTCTCAAAATTTTCAGGCTTGAGTATAGGCATAGGATAGTTTGGGTCTGTCTCTCTTACAGGCAGCAGATTGAACTGTCTGTCATAGATGTTGCTGTAGCAATTCTCCGTGGTATGTCCCTTGCCGTCAATAACTCCTATGTTCAGGAAGAGCGCCCTTACCCTACCGTTAAAGCACATGAAACGGTAGTCCAGCAAGCCAAGCTGCTGCTGGATGGTGTCCGGAGAAATTCCTTCGCCGTTCATAGGTATTGAGATACTGGCTTCAGGGCGGCACAGATAGGCTTCGGCGATTATCCTGGGCGGGACATCCTTATAGGGCCATTCCCGGTTGCCGTAATAGTAATTGCGCTTGAGCCTGCGGTTGAGTCTGCGCCGGGCGTCTTCGATATCGAAGCTGTCCTTGTCCCTGCAGGCGATAACACTGCCGCTGTCGTGGGTGCACTTCAATACGAACTGCTGGGGCAGTGAGTCGAAATCTATTTCGTCAAAACTCTCCCAGGGGCCTCCCAAAAGAGGGATGAGGTATTCATCTCCAATTTTTTCGGCTATGTACTGACGGACTGCATACTTGTCCACCAGAGTGGTATATATGGGCTTCCGGTCATGAAGCTTGAGCCACATCAGCTTTTCGCTGAAACCTTTGGGATGCTCCAGGTCAAGTTCAGTACCATAAGAGAGCCTGTATTTGTAGCGATAAAGTTACTCGTCGGGCATATTTTTGTAGAACCCACGGGCAGTCAGAACGCTGAACCTGAATTCCCTGTCCAGTACCAGGCGCAAATATTTGTTCATGTTTCCGCTCCTTTAACTGCTCTTTAACAGAGAGTGAATTTTAACTACAGAGGCAAAACTGCCCACACAATTTATTTTAAGATAACATAACTGCCCATATAATTCAAGTATATTTAAATTATATAGGCGGTGATAACTGTAGGAGTACAATAGATATTGGACAGTTGAATAAAAAAGGATGAAGGATAAGGGCCTATCGGTTATAGTTGGAGTTGCAGACAACAACATAACGAAAGGGGGCCATATCCTTCATGAGTAAAAGTATA
>CALWWB010000058.1 GCA_944385175.1 uncultured Oscillospiraceae bacterium
AGCGGCGGCGGGGAGCTGCTGCTGGCCTATGCCAAGGGAGATGTTTTTACTCTGGAGCTCTATTCCCCGGAGAAGCTGGAGCTCATAGCCTCCGCCGACTTCAACATGCCCTTCATTGCCCTTTGCGGCGGGCTGGAGGGAAAGATATTTCTGGACAGCGGCAGCGCCCTGTACTGCTACGTCTTTGATACCGGAGAGCTTATCAAGCTCTTTTCCTGGAGCAGCCTTGGCATCCTCCGGGGCGGCGTGGCGGAGACGGGAGCGGGCCTGGTGTGCACCGGGACGCTCTCTCCCAACAGCCCCGGTGTCCCTCTTCTTCTGGTGCCCGGAGAGGCTGAGGCATCAGGGTCGGTGATACGCTTTGCCACCACCGACCCCAACGGGCTGGACTCCCTTGTGCGGGAGGCCATACGGGAGTGGAATGTCCAGAATCCCGGCTGCCCCATAGAAGTGGTGGACTATTCGGTATACGGCAGCCAGGACAGCAGCCTATCGGCGGCCAAGCTCCTAGCGGACATGGTGGCAGGGGACATCCCGGACATCTATGACTTTTCCCTCTCCTCCATAGATACCATACCCTCCTCCGCCCAGTTTGCCCGGCGGGGGCTGCTGGAGGACTTGTACCCATATATTGACAGCGACCCGGAGCTCTCCAGAGAGGACTTCATTCCCGGCGTAATGTCCGCCATGGAGATAGACGGGGGGCTTTACGAGCTGGTGCCCTCCTTCTCCCTGGTGACTTCTTTTGCCTCCTCCCGGGTGCTGGGAGATGGTGCTCCGCTAAGCTACAGTGATTTGAACTTCATGGCCGCCAACAGTGAGCATTTTGACTCAGTGTTTGACAAGTACCGGGGCCGGATGTGGCTGCTGGGGAACATTCTGGACGCCTCAGGCAGCAAGCTGGTGGACTGGACCAAGGGGGAATGTTATTTTGACTCCGACTATTTCCGCAGTCTCCTGGAGACCATGAGGGCCATTCCGGAGGAGGGGGAGGAAATGCCTTCCTCCACATTATACGAGAGCGTGAGCATGAGCACCGGGCTTTTATACTACGTCATAGCCAATGACCTGTGGATGGCCTCTACTGCGCCCCTGGCCTACGGGGAGGAATACTGCTTCCCCGGTCTGCCGGAGCTGGGCAGTGCCATATATCCCAACTGCTGCTACGGCATATCCGCCTATTCCCAGAACAAGGAGCAGTGCTGGCAGTTCCTCCGTCAGTTTCTCACCAAGGAATACGGCTCCAGATTCTACCTCTCGCCCCGGAAGGATGCCCTGGCCCACAGAGTGGAGGATACCTGGACCGGATTTGCGGATATACAGCAGTACCACCCCCAGGGTCTGGAGGCCATGGAAAAGCTCAGGGACATCGCCATGAACTGCAGCACCGTTATGCGCCACGACCCGGAGATATGGCAGATAGTCTACTCCCAGTCCCTGGCCTACTTTGCCTGTGACAAGAGCCTGGAGGAGACAGCTGAGCAGATACAGTCCCGGGTAAGCCTCTACATGGCTGAGCAGGGCTGAATCCGTACTATATGAGAACACCCGCCGGGACACCGCCTTAAATAAGACGGTGTCCCGGTTTGCATAATTAGTATTTTTCATTCTGTCCTTGACGCTCCCCGGAACTTAATTTAAACTTAAAACGTCGGAAAAATGGAGGAAATAACAATGGTAAAAGAACTTGACCCTGAACAGACGAGACGGGCCCAGGCTTTCCGCCTGTGGATGAAGGCCCCCATGCCCATGCTCACATTTTTCAAAACGCTGGATGTGACTCGGCTTGTAAGGCATACCCGTCACGGCCTTAAGTTCAATGCCCTTATGTGCTGGTGCATAGGAAAGGCTGCCTCAGCTCTTGAGGAGTTTTATATGCTGCCTGTTGGAGATAAGATGCTGGGCTATGATGAGCTGTCGGTGAGCACTGTTGTGGCAACAGATGATGGAGATATAAGCACCTGCGACATCCCCTTTTCAGAGGACTTTCAGATTTTTTATCGTGATTACCTGGTGCTGACGGAAAGAGTCCGCCGCAGCGGCCGGCCCCATGACCTCAGCAATGAGCGCATGGTGATAGGGACTTCCGCCCTCCCAAGCTGTGAGATAGACGGAGCTGTCAATATCTACGCCGGAATATACAATAATCCCTTTCTGATTTGGGGCAAGTACCGGCGGGGACTGTTCAAGACCCGTCTGCCCATTTCTTTCCAATTTCACCATAGCCAGATGGACGGAGCCCAGGCTGCCGCCTTTCTGGTTAATCTGCAAGAATATATAAAAGGTTTAAGCATCCGTCCATGACTCAGTCGATTTTTTAATAGGAGGACAAACCATGAAAAGGATACTGTCCTTAGCTCTGAACCTGGCCCTGCTCTTTGTACTTACAGCCTGCGCCGTAGAAAACACAGAGGATAGGGCAGGCAGCTCTCAAACCGATGCCCCGGAAGCCGGGACGGCCATGCTATGGGACAGCAGCAGTTTTCAGCTTCTCCCATTAGGTTATGGCGGGCAGGTGGAGGCCATGGCAGTGAACCACGGTAAGCTCTATGCAGTCGGGCAGAAAGACGTCAGCCTCTCCCTGGCTTCCATTGAATACGGGCTGGAAGGTGGCGAAGTCACTTTTGAAGAAGCCTGTCCCCTTCCTCTGCTGGAGAGTATTGCCCAGTTTCGGGTTTCTGGGCTGAACTGCCTGGGGAGCAAATTGTATCTGCTGCTAAGTCCCCCGGAAGGATATGGCAATCCGTATTCCTTTTATCGGCTGCTTATATTCTCCGGCGACGGCAGCCTTGAGGAGAGCATGGAGCTGGACCTGGGGCCGGACGCCTTTGTCCGGGACATTCTGGTTTTCCCTGACGAAAGCTTCTGCATCGTATGTGCCGACTGTCTCAGGACCTTTGAGGCAGACGGTACTCCCCACCGTGTCCACGTTATGCGGGGTAAGCTGAACCAGATCTTCCTGCTGGACGGGCGTTTGGCAGTGCAGAGCATAGACAGCGACAGCAGCATACCTCAGCTGAGTATGGCAGATGAAGAGCTGGAAAGCTTTCTTCCCCTGGAACTCAGCTCCCAGCTGGGGCCGCTGGTCTCCTGCGCCGGTAGTCTGGAGGGCCCTGCCCATCTGAACACCGGTGCAGGGTTGTTTGCCCTGAGTCCTGATGGCGCAGTCAGCCAAGTGTTCGACTGGCGCGAACTCACCGGGGAATATGGGTACAACTACGACCAAATAGTATCGCTGGACGAAAGCAATTATCTGCTGCTGGAAACCGGCAGTGGTATACTGAGTCATCTGCATATTGAGCAAATCCCGGCCTCCGCCGGTAGCTGAGTGCGGGTCTGTACAGCCAGAATTCCCTCATGTTGGATCAGCTTGCCAAAAGCTCCGGAGCAGGTCTCCCCGGGCTGCCGGATAGTATTTAGTTGCAGTGAAAACGGCTGGATGGTCTGAATCGACCCTCGGCCCTCCGGCTCTGAACCGGCTGCTGGGATACTTTATATGCACTGAAGCCGGTCAGGAACCGCTGTCCGTTATTGACCTTTTTGCCGTCTCCGACTATAACGCCTATCATATTCTGTATCAGGTCATTGCATAAACACGTATCAAACTAAACCTTTGCCGGGAGGAGAGGAGCTGATGAAAGCTGTCATTCTCCCTCATCTCCTTACCATTATTTATTTGAAGGGAGGCCCATATATGAAAAGGATACTGTCCTTGGCTCTGGCCCTGGCTCTGCTCTTTATGCTTACAGCCTGCGCGGCCGGAGGCAACAGCACTGCCGGCAGCGCAGCCTCTGAGGAAGACATCAGCTATATCGGCGGTGGAAAGGGCCTCTTTCGATCTCAGTCCCTGTCCCTGCCGGGAAACCCCAGCGTTAGCCATATTGCTCACGCCGGGGACAGTCTGATTCTGGGTGTAAAGTCGCACAAAGGGGACAGGCTGTACAGGTTCAATCCGGATTCCCAGACAGCCCATGAACTGGAAACACCGGAGGGGCTGTCCATAGTATCTATGGACTCCGGCCCGGACTCCCAGGTCTGCATCCTAAACACCGAAGCCGACGGCAGCTATTCTATATATCTGTTGAAGCCCGACGAGTCCATGGAAATGCTGGACATACCGGACTGCCGGGCTTTGGAGGATGAGCTTCCCTCCGCCCTGTTCATGAGCAGCGGCGGATATCTGCTGAACACCTTTGGTCATATAGTAGCCTTGGACAGTGATGGCAGCCTGCTCCGTGAGTTCGACTGCGGCTCCCGCCTGTCGGGAAATTATGTGGATGTGGTTGGCAGCGGCGAGGCTGAAGCTTTGGTGCTCATATCCGGAGAGGAGGGTACGGAAGTCTGGGTCATGGACGCTGAGCTTCAGATAAAGGAGAAACACAGCATCCCGGAGAGCTATCTGGATTTCTACTCCGGCGACGGCAGCTATATCTATGCCCGAGACACCGGCATAATCTTTCGCCTGGATTACAGAACCGGAGAGCGTCAGGCACTGGTGGATACCGGGCTCAGCCAGATGTACGGCAGTGCTTTCCTCCCTGTATCTGAGGACTGCATATATAACAATGCCCGGGGTGTGTTGAACAAGTGGAGCCCCTGGGACGGGCAGGAGATGGAAATACTTACTCTGGCCACTTATGGTCAGCCGATCCAGCTGTCCCGGCTTGTCTCCGCTTTCAATGACAGCAGTCCGGACTGCAAGATAGATATACTGGACTACTCGGTATATGACAATGCCGATGCCCCGGATCAGGGGCTGACCCGGCTGAACCTGGATATTATTTCCGGCAATGGGCCGGACATTATGGAGCTCTCCGCATTTTATCCCAATTTCTATTCCTCAAAGGGTCTGCTTCAGGATTTGGGGCCCTTCCTTGAGAGCGAAGAGAATCTCGGTCTGAATGAAAGCCTGCTCCGGCTGCTTGAATACAACGGCGGCATATATGAGCTGGTGCCTGCCTACGACATTTACACTCTCTGTGTGGATGAGTCGGTAGTGGGCAGCTCCGGGGATTTGAGTCTGGAGCAGTTCTATAGGCTGGCAGATGCCTACGGTCTGCCTGCACTTCTGGGTTCCGGGATGACCCGGTCAGAGTTTATCCAATGGTATCTGGTATTTGAGAGTAGCCTTGTAGACTATGACCGGGGCAGCTGTAATTTCACCGGGTCAGACTTTGTGAAAATGCTGGAGCTTTCCGCCTCCTTGCCTGAGAGTACACCGGACAATACCGGGAATCTTTTTGCTGAGCTATACACCGGCAGCTGCCTGCTGGCTCTCACCGGCATGAGCAGCGACCCGGTGGGTACTGTGGCCTATCTGGACACCATATTTGGCGGTGACGCCCGGTTCGTGGGCTTTCCCACGGCTGAGGGCAGCGGCACCGTCATAGAGCCGGTTTTGCGTCTGGGCATGGCCTCCGGCAGTGACAGCAAGGAACAGGTCTGGGACTTCTTCTCTTTTCTGCTCAGTGAAACCGTACAGACCGACAGGCAGCTCTCCCCAGGCTTTCCCGCCGTGGAGGATGCGCTGGATATCAGGATACAGGAACTGAGCGAACATTATCAGGACGGGAAAATGAAGTTATACACTTCTTATCAGGATGTCCCCATAGAGATAAGCAGTAGTCCTGCCGACGGCATAACCAGGGAAAAGCTCATAGATCTCTCCCACAGCATAGACGGATTTTCCCAGCCGGATCAAGCAATTCTGGACATCGTGCTCTTTGAGATTGAAGCCTTTTATTCCGGGGCCGCTACGGCCCGGGAGGCAGCAGAGCGGATACAGTCCAGAGCAGGCATATATCTCTCGGAACAATACGGATAAATACGGAGTTGCCCCGGCCTGGAGGCCGGGGCAACTCCGTATTTATTATGGATTTCCCAGTTCTATTACCGAGCCGTCACGCAGGTCAATTACCAGTATGTCCACAGGCGAGGCTTCGGAGCCTCTGGTATCGCTCCCTGTCTCCCCGCTCAGGCTGTATTCCAAAGTATACATTCCCGGGAGGGTCAGCGTTGGGATAAGGAGAAAGTCCGTGTCGTCCAGCTTTATCCGGCTCAGCCCCAGCTCTATGGAGAATATCTCCACCTCCACATCCAGGAGCTCAGCCTCGGGCGACAGAGAGTCCCGGAGCTGGATATTCTCTGCCGTCCAGTCCATAAGGATGCTTTTAATGTCCCCGATGTCCAGCTCTATCACACCGCTGTCCGTACTCTCCAGCAGTTCATGGGGAGACCAGTAAGTCAAGTTTTGCAAGCGCCCGTCGGCACAGTAGCGCAGTTCCAGTTCCTCAAAATAGTAGTTTGAGGCCCCCGGCCGGGTGCTTCGCATATCCATGAGCATGGGATGCTTCGTCATAGTCACCCCCTCATAAACCCGTTTGCAGTCCACAACTATGTCGTAGCTGGTGTACAAGTCCTCCGGCATTATGCCGTACCCCATGCCCTCCTGGGGCAAATAGGCATAGCGCCCAGACTCCACCCGGGCATCCAGTTCCCAGTCCCCTATATTCATGGCCTCTATCATCTCCCGGGCCTTTTCCTCCACAGCCTCCACTTCTTCAGCTCCGGGCTCCCTGCCGCTGTACACCCCGTTTTCCACCATCCAGGGCGTATAATCCGGCGTTCCGGGGTACATCGGCGGCATAAGCAGGGCATACATACTGTGGTTTCTGAAATCCTCCGCCTCTCTGTTGTTCACGTTGAAGCGGTAAGGCAGGCCATCCATTGTGACCTGGGCGCACAGCTCCACCGTGGCCCCGTAGGGCAGCCGGTCTGTATAGCCTGTGTCTCTTCCGGCATAATCCCAGCTGCTTTGGGCATAGTGGGTAGAGGGCCAGAAGGTCCACAGACATTCTACCGGCTCCACCTCATCCCGGGCATATTCATATGCACTACTGTAAAAATCCAGCTGCTCCTCAATGGCTTTAGTGTAAGCGGCTATTTCCTCCCGGCTTGCGTCTTCCCCCAGAGCCTCTTTTATGGCTTCTTCCCGGAGAGCATCTTCATATTCGGCTATCTTCTCACCTATTTCAGCTCGGTTCAGCTCTTCTGAGTATTCATAGAGGGTGTTGTCTCCGAATATGGCCTCAGCCATGGTTCTGGCCCAGTCAGAGTCTATGACCTTTGGCCGCATCCGCAGCACCGGCATGGTCTCGGGTATCTCCTCAATATCCACGGTATCAAAGCGGAAAGTAATGTTTTCTTCATGGTTTTCAAATTCCAGGGCAGCACTCTCCCCGGCAGCTTCTATGGCCGTGTAGGGTGCGGCAGTCTTTACCTGAGCTTCATCAAATGCAGCCGTGGCGGAAGGGCCGGGGCAGCTAACTTCCACAGTCTCCCCCGCCTCAAGGCAGGAGGCTTCGGAAAAAGCCAGAAGCAGCGCCGCCCCAAATATCAAAAAAGCCTTTTTCATTTTCCTGCCTCACTTTTCTTTAATCGCCCCGGCTACGGCGGATATGCTTCCGTCCTCCAGCAGGGCTTTGAAATCCAGGGCATCGGCTATATCCTCCGCAGTGTTTTGTGGTGCCGGCTCCCCGCTCCAGCTGCATCTGAGAGTCAAGTCTGCTCCATCTCCCCGGCAGAATATGAGGCAGTCCCAGCTCAGTTCCCCGGGGCTTGGCTCATAATTTTCAGGAACATCTATGGGCTGGCGCCTCAGGGCGATATCTACCCTTGCGCCCAAGTCCGTCTCATACTCCCACTGCTCATATTCCCCGGGAGCATATATCGGTAGACTCATGGCCGGCAGCGTCCCCCAGGGCTCATAATAGACAGTCACCAGATTGTAGCTGTCATGGAGAGGCAGCATAAATCCATATTTATAGGCCCCGTTTTCATATACTGTTCCCTCCAGTTCCCCGCTCTCCGGACGCCCTGCCCGGGTGTGTAAGCTCAGTCCATATTCTCCCGCTATGTCTTTCAGCTCCTTTAGCATCGCCTCGTCCCATACACCGTATATGCGGCTGACGGCCAGGTCGTATTCGTTCTCACGGGCAAAGCCGCGCTCCAGATCCCGCCAGTCGTAAAGGCTCTCCCCTTCGGCCAGCTGCCCCTCAACCATCTTCTGTTCATAGCTGTTCTTGAATTCCAGCCATTGTCCGGCAGCCAGGAATTCCGGAGAGCCCTGGAGCCCCGACAGGGACACATAGCTCTCCCCTTCCCCGGCTCCGGCCTCCCCCTGCCCGCCCAGGGATATGAGCCTGGCCCCCAGGCCGAACCAGGCGGAGGCACAGGCTGCGGCGGTGAGCAGGCTCAGGAGAGCCGCTGCTATCAGCAGCAGTCTCACAGTCCTCCTCAGGGTACTGCGCTCCCCACCCCGGCTATTGGCCGCCTGTTCTATGTATTCCGGGTCGATATATCCCAAACTCTCAAAAATCGCCAGTCCCAAGTTCTCTCTCATATGTGGTAGCCCTCCTTTTCCAGAAAAGCTCTCAGCCCCCGGCGCAGGCGAAACAGCTTTTGCCGCAGGCCGTTTCCGCTCATGCCCAGGCTCTCCGCAAGAGCCGGGATACTGTCTCCGTACCAGTAACGGCGCAGGAAAATCCTACGCTCCCCCTCTCCCAGCCGGGCCAGCCAGCAGTTTATCTGTCTGCCAAGTTCCCGCAGTTCCGCCGCTTCTTCCGTGTCCATCGGTGCCGGGAGGCACTCCCCCAGCTCCTCCAGAAGCAGGGAAAAGCTCCC
The DNA here is from genome assembly GCA_944385175.1 of uncultured Oscillospiraceae bacterium. Taxonomy (GTDB): domain Bacteria; phylum Bacillota; class Clostridia; order Oscillospirales; family Oscillospiraceae; genus Limivicinus. The sequence continues at coordinate 8,683 of CALWWB010000058.1, forward strand.
GCCTCTCTTGGCGGCCCTATCCTTTTTCCAGCGGTTTATGGAAATATTTCTCACAAGTGTACCAAGCCAGGCCTTGAACCTCCGGGGTCTCTCCGGTGGGATGCTCTCCCAAGAGCGTTGGTAGCTGTCGCTGACGCACTCCTCAGCGTCCTCGTATACCCGCAGAATATTGTAGGCTATACCCTGGCAATAGGCTCCATATTTCCGGTCCGTCTCCTCTATGGCCCGCTCGTCCCTGTGCCAATACAGCTCTATTATCTCGGCATCCTCCATTGCTACACTCCCCTTGCTTGTCCTTAATTATATAGACAGCTTTCCCATGCAAATGTTACGCCTCATCAAGGTTTTTGCAAAAAAGGACTGTCCGATTTTTGGACAGTCCTTTTTGGAACCTTATGTTACTTTTTAGTATTGCGGCCCTTTCCTCTGTAAAAAGGTATGCTCAGCAGCATGATAAGCGTAAAGATAATCAGGTACCACACAACTCCCATACGGTGGGAGAATATGGACGCGATTACCATAAATATGCAGCTGATTATGGACAAGGTGGGCATCACAAAGCGTTTCACCGGGTGCAGGCTCTTCTCCCTTATCATCATTACCAGGAAGATGGGGATATACATGGCATAGATGGTGATGATGGGCAGCTCCGAAGAATCGAAACGCAGTGGAGCAAACCAGCCTTCGGTGAGGTTTGCGCCGTAAAAATAGAAGAGCCAAATAGCACATATCATTACCCCTGCCACCGCAGAGTTTCCCGGTACATTTGTGTGCCTGTCCACCTGGCTGAATATCTCCGGCTTTGGTCCGTAGCCTCTGGCCGCCAAAGCATAGAGGCCACGGGTGGAGGCCAGCATCAGTCCGTTCAGAGTACCCAGACAGGATATAACCACCAGCACAAAAAGGCCCACCCCTGCAGCTCTGCCGAAGATATTTTCAAAGGCCAGCTTGGCCCCGGCCTCTCCGCTGGCCATCATTTCCGCATTGGTGGCCCCTCCGGCAAGCCCGATGTAATACAGTATGTATACCGCCGCCACTATCAGCGTCCCCAGCACCAGGGCAATGGGCAGGTTGCGCTTAGAGTTTTTCAGCTCCGCATTGATACTTGTGGCTATTATCCAGCCCTCGTAGGCAAAGGCTGTAGCCACCAGGGCGGTAAACAGGGCCATACCCTTTCCCTGGGCCACCGGCTCCACTACTGTGACAAAGTTTTCCACCGTCATGCCGTTGCCCAGGCCCACTATCGTCCCCACCACCGCCATCAGCAGCAGGGGCACCAGTTTGATAATGGTGGTTGTAACCTGGAATTTTCCAGCCAATATGGGAGACAGGGCGTTCAGAGCGTAGCTGCCCACCAGGAACAGGCAGGCCAGAGTCATTACCGGTCCCCCGGCAATATCCAGTCCCAGCAGCACTCCCACATAGCGGGCAGACACCCAAGCCAATACCGAGGTCATGGCAGGATAGTATATGAAGGTTGCAAACCAGCCCATGAAATAGGCATATCCCTTACCCAGGGTGGCCTCTGCGTAGTCCACTATTCCGTTTATATTGGAATAATGGGTAGCCATTATAGAGAAGGTGTAGGCACATATGACCATAATTGCTCCGCCCAAGGCCCAGGCCAATATACCCAGAGGCAGATCCCCGCCTGTGGCAGACAGCACCTTTTCCGCTTTGAAAAACACACCGCTGCCTATAACTATGCCAACCACCATGGCAACGGCAGTTATGAGGCCATATTTCTCCTTCAGTTCCGGCTTCATCAGTTCTCTCCTTTTCTTTTGAAAAACATATAGTGTATTAATACTACAATATAGAGAGGGTTTGTTCAATATACATATTTCTCACAGAGTAAGAAAAGCCCCATCCCATACAGTGCTGTCTGCATAGGATGGGGCTCACTATTTCATTTTAACGGTATATCAGCGCTTGTTTTTCATGTTCAGCATGTCGCCATAGACAGGGGTGGGAATGCCGAAGCCGCCGTGGACTGCCAGCACCTGGCCGGTGGTAAAGGGTGCGGTGGCAAAATAAAGCACGGCATCGGCGATTTCCTGGGGCTCGCCCATACGGCGGATGGGAGTATGCTTCAGGAAGAACTCCTGGAAGGCGGGGGTCAGGTTGTTCTTCACCGCCTCGGTGGCGGTCATGCCGGGGCAAACCACATTGCAGGTGACGTTAAGCGCAGCAGCATGGACGGAGATCATCTTGCTCAGATGGATTATGGCAGCTTTGGAAGTGCCGTAGGCAGTCTGGCTCATGTCCGGGGTGATGCCTGCCACAGATCCGATATTGATTATTGCGCCGGACTTCTGGGCGGCCATAGCCTTCTTTATTGCTGCCTGGGAGGCCAGGAATACCGTGGACAGGTGCACATCGATGTATTTTGCAAAGGTTTCATAGTCGGTGTCGAAAATGGTCTTGTCGTTCACTGGGCTGGTGCCGCCGAAGTTGTTCACCAGGATGTCGATGCGCCCCTCATTTTCTACCACCGTGTCTATCATCTTCAAGATACTTTCCTTGTCGTACGCCTCGAAGTATACGGTTTTGACATCATAGCCCTGGGCATTCAAGGCTGCGGCCTTCTCTGCACCCCGCTCCAAGTTGCGGCAGGCCATGTACACTCTGGCCCCGGCTTTGGCCAGAGTCTCCACACAGGAGTAGCCAATGCCTCTGGTGGAGGCGGTGACTATTGCAACTTTACCTTTCAGCATTTGTATCCTTCCTTTCCGCTGTATATTTTTTCATTATTTCCCTTGGGGCATAAATTGCTCCATTCTTTTTGTTTATTTTATATCATTCCGTAGTCCAGGCATGGACAATAGTTTATTAAATTATAACAATGCTAAACTGTTTTTCTTTAAATCCCCTGCAATTTAAACAGCCTATCAGGTGACGGGGTGTATATCCGCAGGCTCCGGGCCTGAAAAAGCCAATAATATCAAAAAGCCCGGAGGCAGAGATTTTCATTCTCCGCTCCGGGCAATTTCAGATGGTTTTCAGTACCTCTCAGTGCCAGGCTTTTACGTCCAGCAGCCGTACATCACTGGATACATAGATGTCCTTCATCTCATAGTCATTGGCATAGTCGGTGGAAAGGTATTTTTTGTTGTCGTCGGCAAACACCGTGGTAACGACGGCCTCGGCCCCCAGTTTCTCCTGAGCCATAATGCAGCCGATGAAATTGGCTCCTGAGGATATCCCCACGCCTATACCCAGCTTTTCCGCCAGCATCCTGGCCATTATGATGGAATCAATGTCATCTACGGAGACTACTCCGTCTGTCTCATTCAGTTTAAGTATGCTGGGTATGAACTCGTCGGATATACCCTGGATACGGTGTTTTCCCACCTTGTATCCAGTGGATAGGGTAGGTGAGTTCAGCGGCTCCAGAGGATACACACGGCAGGAAGGATTTTCCCGGCACAGCCTGCGGCCCAAACCCATTATGGTGCCGCCGGTACCCACACCGGCCACCACTGCATCGGCTTTCAAGCCCAAGGCTGCAAGCTGCCGCACTATCTCCTCTCCTGTCATCAGGAAATGTGCCTCGGCGTTGTTTTCATTGGAGAACTGCTTGGGTAGAAAGACTCCTCCGCTTTTATACAGTTCCTCTGTCATCGCGATGGAGCCCAGGAAGCCACCCTCTTCCTTGGACACCAGCCGCACCTGTGCGCCGTAGCTTTTCATAAGGTTAATGCGCTCCATGCTCATCCAATCGGGCATGTAAATAGTCACCGGATGTCCCAGGCAACTGCCCAGGGCGGAGAAAGCTATACCCATATTCCCGCTGGTGGCTTCGGCAATCATGTCCCCGGGATGTATCTCTCCCTGCTCATAGGCCCTTTTCATAATATAGTACGCCACCCGGTCCTTAATGCTGCCGGTGACGTTGTAATACTCCGCCTTGGCAAATATGCGGCGGTGGCTGCCTTTATACAGAAAGTCAATCTCCAGCAGCGGCGTGTTCCCCACCAGGGGGGCTATATCATCAAATTTGCGTTTTATCGATTCATCCATCATTTATGCATCCTTCCATGGCCTGCGGCCGGGCCGCAGGCGCAAAAGAGTAATATTCAGTTATGTGTCCCAGGATACGGCAGTATGTGCCAGTATATGAACCTGCTTCAAATCCCGTCACGCTTTCAGCCCAGAGCCACGTCCAGGGCCATCATCACCGTAAAGCCTGCCGAGAAAAAGAGCGTGCCCAGGTTGGAGTGCTCTCCCCTGCTCATTTCCGGTATCAGCTCCTCCACTACCACGTATATCATAGCCCCCGCCGCAAAGCTCAGGGCATAGGGCAGCACTGGTACCATTATCCCTGCCAATATGATGGTGAGGGCGGCACCCAGAGGCTCTACCACACCGGAAGCCAGACCATAGCCGAAGGCTCTGGACCTGGACATTCCCTGGGCTCTCAGGGGCATGGATATTATTGCCCCTTCGGGGAAGTTCTGTATGGCAATCCCCAGGGAGAGAGCCAGTGCGCCGGCCAGGGATATCTCTCCGCTGCCGGCCAGCCACCCGGCATACACCACACCCACAGCCATGCCCTCAGGCAGGTTGTGGAGCGCCACGGCCAGGGTGAGCATGGTGTTCTTTCCCAGGCTACACTTGATTCCTTCGGCCTCGTCACAGCCTACATGGAGGTGAGGCACCAGCCGGTCGAGACACAAAAGGAAGATCACCCCCAGCCAGAACCCTGCCGCGGCAGGCAGGAAGGCCCACTGACCCATGGCTGACGCCTGTTCCATAGCGGGAATCAGAAGGCTCCACACGGAAGCGGCCACCATCACGCCGGCGGCAAAGCCTGCCAGAGCGCGCTGCACCGTCCCGCTCAGGGAATCCTTCATAAAGAACACGCAGGCTGAGCCTGCTGCCGTCCCCGCCAAAGGTATCAGCAATCCCCTTATCACATCAAAAGTCATGGTCAGTCTCCTTTATCTTCACTGATGGCCGCTCATATCAGCTTACCAGAAACGAAAAATTTGTCAATACGACAAAGCATGCCATCTGTCAATAATATCCGAAACTTGACAACAGGTGCCGGGACATACTAAAATATGAAATTACATTTGAGCCTATTACATGTTAAGTCTGGGAGGTAAGCTATGAGCCAGCTGGACATTCTGCATATACTTGAAGATGTGAAAAACGGGAACCTGGAACCGGCCCAGGCTATGGTAAAACTTAAGATGGAGCCTTTCCAGGATCTGGGCTACGCCAAGGTTGACCATCACCGTGAACTGCGTCAGGGCGTGGCAGAGGTAATATACGGGGCCGGCAAGACCCCGGAGCAGATCTGCGGCATCGCCTCGGCCATGCTGGAGCGCGGCCAAAAAAGCGTCCTCGTCACCCGCATAGACTCGGAAGCTGCCGCCTTCATTTCCCGTGTCCATCCCTTGGACTACAATGAGCCGGGCCGCATCGGCCTTATCGGCCCCATGCCCGAGCCGGACGGCGACGGCACCGTGGTGGTGGCCACAGGCGGCACCAGTGACATAC
>CALWWB010000059.1 GCA_944385175.1 uncultured Oscillospiraceae bacterium
CCATCATGGCTGTGAAGCGGTCAAAGAGAAAGCCGGTGTCTCTGGGGCCGCAGGCGGCCTCCGGGTGGAACTGCACCGTAAAGCAGCCCAGTTCCGGGTAGTCCATGCCCTCGCAGCTGAAGTCGTTGGCGTTGACGTAGCTGAGCATGCCCTTGCCCTCCATGCTCTCGGACACCACGGCATAGCCGTGGTTCTGGCTGGATATGAAGCAGCGGCTGTCGGAGAGTCGCTTTACCGGTTGGTTTGCGCCCCTGTGGCCGTATTTCAGTTTCACCGTGTCCCCGCCCAGGGCCAGGGCGGTGAGCTGATGGCCCAGGCAGATGCCGAAAATGGGGACTTTGCCCAGGAGCTTTTTTATCTGGGCAATGGCATGTACATTCTCCTTGGGGTCCCCGGGGCCGTTGGAGAGCATCACGCCATCCACACCCAGGGAGAGAACCTCCTCCGCCGTCACGTCGAAGGGCAGGCTTATCACCTTGCAGCCCTTGGCGCAGAGGCTTCGGATGATGTTCTGTTTGGCACCGTAGTCTATGAGGGCCACGGTGAACTTCTCCTGCCCCAGGGCGGGGAAGATGCGCTTTTCTCTGTGGCTCACCTGGGCCACGGCTCCGGCGCAGGAATAGGACTGTATCTCCTCCAGATCGGCGGGGGGCTCATAGAAGATCCCGGCGTTCATCACGCCCTCCTCCCGGATGATGCGGGTTATCTGCCGGGTGTCCACCCCGCAGATGCCGCAGACGCCCCTGTCCTTTAAAAATTTGTCCAGTTCATATTGGCTGCGGAAGTTGGAGGGCTGCTCCGCCAGTTCCCGGACCACGTAGCCCCTGGCAAAGCAGTCACCCTCGAAGTCCTCCGGGATGACCCCGTAGTTGCCGATAAGTGGGAAGGTCTGCATAATTATCTGCCCGGCATAGCTGGGGTCGGTGAGAGTATCCATATAGCCCACCATGCCGGTGGTGAACACCAGCTCGCCGATGCTCTCACCTACGGCGCCTATGGCCTGCCCCTCAAATACCATGCCGTTGCCTAAAACAAGATAAGCTTTTTCCATTTTATCACTCCGTCGCAGCGGGAGGCAGTCGTATTCGGACTGCCTCCCGCTAGGTTTCCCGCCCGGCGGGCGGCTTACAAAGTCGCCGCCATCACGGCCTTTATTGTGTGCATACGGTTCTCCGCCTCGTCAAAGACGATGGAGGCCTCACTGCGGAAGACCTCATCTGTGACTTCCATGGCGTCTATGCCGAATTTCTTGTATACGTCCAGGCCGGTCTCCGTCTCCAGGTCATGGAAGGCGGGCAGGCAGTGCATGAAGCGGCACTGAGGTCCGGCGTTGTCCATGAGCTTCTGATTCACCTGGTAGGGCAGCAGGTCGTGGATACGCTCGGCCCATACGCTCTCCGCCTCACCCATGGACACCCACACATCGGTGTAGATGACGTGGGCGCCTTTGGTAGCCTTAATAGGGTCGGTCTCAAAGCTGAGCTTGGCCCCGGTCTGGGCGGCAATGGCCCGGCATTTTTCTACCAGGGCGGAGTGGGGGAAGTACTTCTCCGGGGCGCAGGCCACGAATTCCATGCCCATCTTGGCGCAGCCTATCATGAGAGAGTTGCCCATGTTGTAGCGGGCGTCTCCCATGTATACCAGCTTCTTGCCCTTGATGGAGCCGAAGTGCTCCCTTATGGTGAGGAAATCCGCCAGTATCTGGGTGGGGTGGTATTCGTTGGTCAGGCCGTTCCACACGGGCACGCCTGAGTATTTTGCCAGCAGCTCCACCCGCTCCTGGCCGAAGCCCCGGTACTCTATGCCGTCGAACATACGGCCCAGCACCTTGGCTGTGTCCTCGATGCTCTCTTTCTTACCTATCTGGGAGGCCTTGGGGTCCAGGTACACCGGGTGCATGCCCAGGTCTGCCGCCGCCACCTCAAAGCTGCAGCGGGTGCGGGTGCTGGTCTTCTCAAAGATAAGGGCGATGTTCTTCCCCTCAAAGAGCCGGTGGGGGATGCCCGCCTTTTTCTCCGCCTTGAGCTTTGCGGCCAGGGAGAGCAGCTCCTCTATCTCCTCGGGGCTGTAGTCCAGCAGGGTGAGAAAACTTTTTCCTTTAAGAGACATGTCCTTCACCTCAGGCGCAGGCGGCCTTGATGACCTCAAGGGCCTTGGTCAGTACGTCCACAGGGATGTTCAGGGCGGGCAGCAGCCGCACCTTGTCCTTGGCGGTGAGACAGAGCACTCCATTATCCATGCACTCTTTCACCACATCCCCGGCGGGCTTTACGGTCTTGATGCCCACCATCAGGCCCATACCGGTGACGGCCTCCACACCGGGGGCCCCGGTGAGCGTGTCCTTTATAAGCTGGCCCTTGGCCTTCACCTCGTCCAGCAGCTTCTTGTCTATGCGGCTGATGATGCTGATGGCTCCGGCGCAGGAGACGGGGTTGCCGCCGAAGGTGGAGCCGTGGTCACCGTAGCCCAGAGTGAATTCGGTTTTCTCTCCCATGAGGGCGGCGCCCAGAGGCAGGCCGCCGGCAATGCCCTTGGCGGTGGACACCATGTCGGGTTCCACGCCGTAGTTCATATAGGCATAGAGTTCGCCGGTGCGGCCGTTGCCGGTCTGCACCTCGTCAAAGATGAGCAGGATGTCCTCTTTCTTGGCAAAGTCCGCCACGGCCTTTACAAAGTCCGGCTCCAGAGGGATGACTCCGCCCTCGCCCTGGATACACTCCATCATAATGGCGGCGGCATTGTTTTCCAGAGCCTTGGCCTTCACGTCCTCAAAGTCGTTGGCCTTGGCGTAGACGAAGCCGGGCGTCAGGGGCTGGAACAGCTCGTGGTAGTGCTCCTGGCCGGTGGCGGCCAGGGTGGTGATGGTGCGGCCGTGGAAGCTGTTTTCCAGGGTGACTATGGTGTAGCATTCAGGCCCCTTCTTGTCGCAGGCGTATTTCCTTGCCGCCTTGATGACGCACTCGTTGGCCTCGGCCCCGGAGTTGGTGAAGAAGACCTTTTTCATGCCGGTCTCTTCGCAGAGCATCTTTGCCAGGATGGCGCAGGGCTGGGTGTAGTAGAGGTTGGACATGTGCTGGAGCTTGCTCAGCTGGGCGATGACGGCCTGCTGCCACTCATCGTCGGCGGTGCCGAAGGCGGTGACGCCGATGCCGCTGCCCATGTCAATGTACTCCTTGCCCTTCTCGTCGTAGACCAGGGAGCCCTTGCCGCTGACCAGTTCCACGGGGAAGCGGGCGTAAGTATTTGCTACATACTGTTTGTCGATGGCTTTGATGTCAGTCATTTTTATCCTCTCCTATTACCATAGTGCCGGCGCCCTCGTCGGTAAGTATCTCCATGAGTATGGAGTGGGGCACCCGGCCGTCCATTATTATTACGCTTTCCACGCCCCTGTTCAGGGCTTCTATACAGCAGTCCACCTTGGGTATCATGCCGCCGGAGATGACGCCGCTGGAATAGAGCTCCCTGGCCTCATCCACGGTGAGCTTGGGAATGAGGGTGGAGGGGTCATGCTGATCTCTCAGTATCCCGGCGATGTCCGTCATCATTATGAGCCTCTCGGCCCCCAGAGCCCCGGCTATGAAAGCGGCGGCAGTGTCGCCGTTTATGTTGTAGGCATTGCCTTTCTCGTCGCAGCCCAGGGTGGATATCACGGGGATGTAGCCCTTTTCCAGCATGTCCATCACCGGACGGATGTCCACCCCGGTGATACGCCCCACAAAGCCCAGCTCCGGGTCCTTGGCCTCGGCTCTGATGAGCCCGCCGTCTATGCCGGATATACCCATGGCCCGGCCTCCCTGCATCTCCAGGAGATTTACCAGGGTCTTGTTTATCTTGCCGGAGAGGACCATCTGCACTATGTCCATGGTCTCCTGGTCGGTGACTCTCAGCCCCTTCACAAAGACGGGCTCTTTGCCAAGACGCTCCATCAGCCGGTTTATCTCCGGGCCGCCGCCGTGGACAAGGACAACCTTCACACCTACCAGCCACAGCAGGACTATGTCCTCCATGACCTGCTGCTTCAGCTCCTGGTTTATCATGGCGTTGCCGCCGTACTTTACCACCACTATCTTGCCGCTGTACTGCCGGATGTAGGGCAGGGCCTGGGTGAGGACCTCTGCCCGCTGGGCGTTGGTGAATATCAATTCATTCATATCTCAAGTCCTGTAGTCCCCGTTTATTTTCACGTACTCATAGGTGAGGTCGCAGCCCCAGGCCACGGCCTGGCCGCCGCCCTGGCCCAGAGACACGTTTATGCCTATCTCCTTTTCCAGCAGCACCTGCTTTGCCAGCTCCTCGGAGAAGGGGATGCCCGCTCCGTCCTTGCAGACTTCCACGGTGCCCGCCGGGGAGGTGAAGCTCACGTCTACCTTGTTTACGTCTACCTCCGCTCCGCTGTAGCCAATGGCGCAGAGAACCCGGCCCCAGTTAGCGTCGGCGCCGAACATGGCGGCTTTTACAAGGCTGGAGCAGATTACGCTCTTGGCCACGGTTTTGGCGGTGGCCTCGTCGGCAGCGCCAGTGACGGAGCACTCCAGCAGCTTGGTGGCTCCCTCGCCGTCCCCCGCTATGCAGCGGCAGAGATAGACGGTTAGGGTGTTCAGGGCTTTCATAAAGACATAGAAGTCCTCGCCGGGGGCGGTGATCTCAGCATTGCCCGCCAGGCCGTTGGCCAGGATGGAGACCATGTCGTTGGTGGAGGTGTCCCCGTCTACGCTGACCATGTTGAAGGTGTTCTGGATATCCCCCTTCAAAGCTACAGAGAGCATTTCCGGGCTGATGGCGGCGTCGGTGGTGATAAAGACCAGCATGGTGGCCATGTTGGGGTGTATCATGCCGCTACCTTTGGCTATTCCGCCGATATGGCAGGTCTTGCCTCCCAGCTCAAATTCCACCGCCAGCTCCTTGAGCGCCGTGTCCGTGGTCATGATGGCCTGGGCGGCGCTGGCGCTGCCCTCGGCAGAGAGCTCAGACACCAACTGGGCCATACCCGCCTCAATGGGCATGATGTCCAGGGTCTGGCCGATGACGCCGGTGGAGGCGACTATAACATCTTTCCCATTGATGCCCAAAGCCTGGGCGGTCATGGCGCACATGGCCTGGGCCTTCTCTATGCCGTCGGCATTGCAGGTGTTGGCGTTGCCGCTGTTGCAGATCATGGCCTGGGCTTTGCCGTCGGCAATGTTGGCTTTGGTGACGGTGAGTGGGGCCCCTTTCACCAGATTGGTGGTGTACACCGCTGCGGCGGAGGCGGGGACTTCACTGAATATCAGAGCCAGGTCTTTCTTGCTGCGGTTCTTGCGTATGCCGCAGTGTATGCCTGCGGCCTTGAAGCCTTTTGCGGCGCAGACGCCGCCGGTGACAGTTTTCATTCTTTTCTCCCTTAACGATTTATACGGTGAGGCCGGTCTTCTCGTCCAGGCCCAGGATAATGTTCATGTTCTGTATTGCGGCGCCGGATGCGCCCTTGCCCAGATTGTCAAAGCGGGATATGAGCAGGATGCGCTCGTCGCAGCCCGTCACTCTTATCTCCATGTCGTCCCTGCCGGAGAGAGCCGCTCCCGAGAGAAGCCCCGCCTCCGGGTCGTCCTCTTCAAAGTGGACCAGGCCGGAGGAATAATATTCCCTATAGACCTCTTTTATGTCCTCCATGCTCCCCTTGATGTCCTTTCTGAAGAGGGGCACCGTGACCTCCATGCCGCTGTAGTAATCAGCCACTATGGGGCAGAACACCGGGGCCTCCTCCAGGGCGGAGATCAGACGCATCTCCTTTAAATGCTTGTGCTGCTGAGTCAGAGCATATTGTCTGGGGGCGGAGAGGAGAGGGCTTCTCAGCGGGTTCTCATACTCAGCTATCATCTTTTTCCCGCCTCCGGAGTAGCCGGTGAGGGAAAAACAGCTGAGCTTCAACTCCGGCGGGATGATGCCCGCTCTCACCAGGGGCTCCGCCAGGGATATGAAGCCGCTGGCGTGGCAGCCGGGGTTGGCCACGCTCTTGGAGACGGCGATCTTTTCCCGTCTGCCCTTCAGCTCCGGGAATCCATAATCCCAGTCGGAGCTGGTGCGGTGGGCGGTGGAGGTGTCGATGAGGGCGGTGGAGCCGTGGCAGAGGTTGGCGGCCTCTATTGCCGCCGCGTCGGGCAGGCAGAAGAAGGCGATATCCGCTGCATTGATGGCCTCTTCCCTGGCCTTCAGATCCTTCCTCAGCTCTTCAGGCAGGGAGATAAGCTCTATATCTCCTCTCCCGGAGAGCCGCTCATGGATGCGCAGGCCCGTGGTGCCGGCGCTGCCGTCGATGAATACCTTAGTCATCTTTCAAAAACTCCTCCACGTATACAAGCTGCATCTCCACAGAGCGGAGTGAGGTGCCGCCCTGGGAGATGCGCTTTTCAACACAGGTGCGGAGGTTTATCTCGCCATAGAGATCCTCGTCAAAGACGGGGCTGAAAGTCTTATAGACTTCCAGAGGCAGGGACTCCAGCACCTGGTTGCCAGCCATGCATTTTGCCACGATTTCTCCGGATATCTTGTAGGCGCTGCGGAAAGGCAGGCCCTTCTTCACCAGATAGTCCGCCAGGTCTGTGGCGTTTATAAAGCCCTTCTGGGCTGCGGAGAACATGTTGTCCTCATGGACGCTCATGGTTTCTATCATGGGGGCCGCCACCTGGAGGCAGGCTTTCACCGTATCCAGGGCGTCGAAGATGCACTCCTTGTCCTCCTGCATGTCCTTGTTATAGGCCAGAGGCAGGCCCTTCAGGGTGGTGAGCAGGCCCATGAGATCTCCGTACACCCGGCCGGTCTTGCCCCGGATAAGCTCTGCCATGTCCGGGTTCTTCTTCTGGGGCATGATGGAGGAACCGGTGGTGTAACCGTCGGAGAGGGTGACGAATTTGAATTCCCAGCTGCACCAGAGTATCAGCTCCTCGGAGAGCCGGGACAGGTGCATCATCAGGATGGACATGGCGCTCATCAGCTCCAGGCAGTAGTCCCGGTCGGAGACGCCGTCCATGCTGTTGAGGGCCACGGAGGAAAATCCCAGGGCCTTGGCCTCCATCTCCCGGTCGGTGTCATAGGTGGTGCCCGCCAGGGCGCAGCAGCCGATGGGGGATACATCCATGCGCTTCAGGGCATCCTCAAAACGGCCTGCATCCCTGATGAGCATCATGCAGTAGGCCAGCAGATGGTGGCCGAAGGTCACCGGCTGGGCCCGCTGAAGATGGGTGTAGCCGGGCATGATGCTGCTCTTGTGAGCCTTGGCTTGGCCGTACAGGGCTTGGATCAGGGATTTCAGCAGTTTTTTCACTTCCGCCATCTCATCCCTCAGGTACATTCTCAGATCCAGAGCCACCTGGTCGTTGCGGCTGCGGGCGGTGTGGAGTCTCTTGCCGGTGTCCCCGATGCGCTTGGTGAGCTCCTGCTCCACAAACATGTGGATATCCTCACTGATGGGGTCTATCTGCAATGCGCCGCTGCTTATGTCGTCGAGAATAGACAGCAGGCCCTCCGTCAGTTTCTCCTTGTCCTGAACACTTATGATGCCCTGGGCGGAGAGCATGGCCGCATGGGCTATGCTGCCGGTGATGTCCTGCTTGTACATACGGCTGTCAAAGGATATTGAGGAATTAAAATCGTCCGCCACGCTGTCGGTGACACCGGAGGTGAGACCGGCCCACATTTTTGCCATAACTGCTGTTCTCCTTATAGTATCGCTTTATCCGGCGTGGGGAACACGCCGGATAAATAATCATTTTATTTCTTACCGTCCACCAGGGCCTGGACCTTGATGGGCAGGCCGTAGAGGTTTATGAAGCCCTCTGCGTCCTTCTGGTTGTAGTCGCTCTCGCCGAAGGTGGCTATCTCCTCGCTGTAGAGGGAGTTGGGACTCCATACCCCGGCGTTTATCATGTTGCCCTTGTAGAGCTTCAGCTTAACCTTGCCGGTGACCTTTTCCTGGGTCTTGTCTACAAAGGCGCTGAGAGCCTCCCGCAGGGGGGTGAACCACTGGCCGTTGTAAACAAGCTCGGCAAAGGTAATGGACAGCTTCTGCTTTTCATGGAGGGTGAGCTTATCCAGGCAGATACTCTCCAGGACGCTGTGGGCCTTGTAGAGTATGGTGCCGCCGGGAGTCTCGTATACGCCGCGGCACTTCATGCCCACCAGACGGTTCTCCACGATGTCGATAATGCCGATGCCGTTGGCCCCGCCTATCTCGTTGAGCTTGAGGATGATGTCCTTGGCGCTCATCTTCTCACCGTCCAGAGCCACGGGCACGCCCTGCTCAAAATCCAGGGTAATATAGGTGGGCTTGTCGGGGGCAGCAATGGGGGAGACGCCCATCTCCAAAAAGCCGGGATTTTCATACATGGGTTCGTTGCCGGTGTCCTCCAGATCCAGACCCTCGTGGGACAGGTGCCACAGGTTCTTATCTTTGGAGTAGTTGGTCTCCCGGTTTATCTTCAGAGGCACTTTGTGGGCCTCGGCGTACTCTATCTCTTCCTCACGGGACTTGATGTTCCACTCGCGCCAGGGGGCGATAATGGGCATGTTGGGGGCGAAGTGCTTGATGGCCAGCTCAAAACGCACCTGGTCGTTGCCTTTGCCGGTGCAGCCGTGGACGATGGCGTCGGCCCCCTCTTTCTTGGCTATCTCCACCAGACCCTTGGCTATGCAGGGCCGGGCATGGCTGGTGCCCAGGAGATACTCTTCATACACGGCCCCCGCCTTCATGGTGGGGATGATGAAGTCATTGACGTATTCCTCGGTGAGATCCAGAACGTAGAGCTTGGAGGCCCCGGTCTTGAGGGCCTTCTCCTCCAGACCCTCCAGCTCATCGGCCTGGCCCACGTTGCCGGAGACGGCGATGACCTCACAGTTGTTGTAATTCTCTTTCAGCCAGGGGATTATTATGGAAGTGTCAAGGCCGCCGGAATAGGCGAGGACGACTTTTTTGATATCAGCTTTATTCATTGGGATGCCTCCATGTTTTTTGTTATGGGCAGATTATAATGCGGCTGACTCTGCTTGTCAATAGAAAAATGAATATTTAGTCAGAATATATGAAATAAAATAAAATAATATTCATATATACAGTGCATATACAGATTAAACGTGAATATAAGCTTTAAAATGCATAAAAAATACTTTTGCCCTTGTACAAATTGCCTGGGAGAGGCTGTGTGAAAGAAAAAATAAAGCTGGACAATTCATGTGTGTGATGGTATATATGTATACAGTTATACAAAAACACATGAATCCAAACCGAACCAAAACGGGGGAAAGGAGAAAACGCATATGCTGGAGCTGTCCCCAAAGACCAACCTGTTGGAGGAAAATGACTATCGCTATTCTCTGCAGGATGTTAAAGAACCCATACTGTACCGGGATGTGTACAGCTACGAGGAAGTACCCAAGATAGCATTCAACCACCGGCGGGTGCCCATGTCCATGCCGGAGGACATCTGGATAACGGATACCTCTTTCAGAGACGGACAGCAGTCCGTAAATCCCTACACCACCGACCAGATAGTCGAGCTTTACAAGCTGATGAACAGGCTGGGCGGACCCTACGGGCTCATACGCCAGACAGAGTTTTTTATATATAGTAAGAAAGACAGGGAGGCGGTGGAGCGCTGCCAGGCTCTGGGTCTCCGCTTCCCTGAGATAACCACCTGGATACGGGCCAGCCGGGAAGACTTCCGTCTGGTGAAGGATCTGGGTATAAGGGAGACGGGAATACTGGTTTCCTGCAGCGACTACCATATATTTAAAAAGCTGAAGATGACCCGTCGCCAGGCCATGGAGCATTATCTGGCCGCGGTGAAGGATGCCTTTGACGCCGGGGTCATGCCCCGCTGCCATCTGGAGGACATCACCCGTGCGGATTTCTACGGCTTTGTAGTGCCCTTTGTTAACGAGCTGATGAAGCTGTCCCGGGAGGCGAAGATCCCGGTGCGTATCCGGGCCTGCGATACCATGGGCTACGGGGTGCCCTACACGGAAGTGGCCCTGCCCCGGAGCGTCCCCGGCATAATCTACGGTTTGCAGCATTTTTCCGATGTGCAGAGCCAGTACCTGGAGTGGCACGGCCACAACGATTTTTACAAGGCGGTGGCCAACGCCTCCACTGCCTGGCTGTACGGAGCCAGCGGAGTCAACTGCTCTCTGCTGGGCATAGGTGAGCGGACGGGGAACGTGCCTCTGGAGGCCATGGTTTTTGAATATGCCTCACTGAGAGGCTCCCTGGACGGTATGGATACCACGGTGATAACCGATATAGCTGAGTATTTCAGGAAGGAAATCGGCTACAACATACCGCCCATGACCCCTTTTGTGGGACGTAAGTTCAACGAGACCCGGGCCGGAATCCATGCCGACGGACTTTTGAAGGACGAGGAGATATATAATATCTTTGACACGGAGAAGCTGCTGAAGCGCCCGGCAAAGGTGGCTATCAACAAGAATTCCGGCCTTGCGGGCATTGCCTATTGGATGAACCAGAACTACTTCCTCCGGGGAGAGGATAAGCTGGATAAGCGATCACCGGTTGTCCAGGCCCTGAAAGCCTGGGTAGATGAGGAGTATGAGGGCGGCAGGACTGCCAGCCTCTCCACCGAGGAGCTGGAAGAAAAGATATTTGAACTCTCGGCCGGGGAATTCAAGCCCCAGAGCTGAAGAAAGGAGAAGCCGGAGATGAGAGAACACAGAAGCATATCCATAGCCGACCAGATATTTGAACAGCTGGAACGGGATATACTCACGGGGAAATACCCTCGGGGCGAGGTGCTCAGCGAACTTCGCCTGTCCTCGGAACTGGGGGTCAGCCGCACGCCTGTAAGGGAGGCTGTGCGCCGCCTGGAACAGGAAAATATCCTGAAGGAGACCGGCCGGGGTATGGTGGTAGTGGGCATATCCCGGGAGGATATGATGGACATGTATGAGGTGCGTATGCAGCTGGAGGGGCTGGCTGCCCGGCGGGCAGCCGCCGGCATAAGCGACGAACAGCTGCGGGAAATGGAGCAGACCCTGGACCTCCAGAGCTTTTATGTGGAGAAACAGGATGGGGGCAGTCCCGAGCAGATACGGGATCTGGACAGCCGCTTCCATCAGCTGCTGTATGAGAGCAGCGGCAGCCGGGCTTATCAGGAGGTGCTCAAGGCCCTCCATAAGAAAATAATCAAATACCGCTGCGCCTCCATAAGCAAGCACTTCAGAGCGGTTCATTCCCTGGAGGAGCACCTGGCCATATACAGGGCCCTGGCCGCCCACGACGGAGACGCTGCGGAAAAGGCGGCCCTGGAGCATGTGGCCAACGCCCGCGACAGCATGATGGAAATGGAGATGTGAGACATGGGATATAATCTTGCGGAGAAAATAATAAAGGAACATCTGGTGTCCGGCAGTATGGTGCCGGGGGAAGAGGCGGCCTTGAGGATAGACCAGACTCTGACTCAGGATGCCACCGGGACTATGGCCTATCTGGAGTTTGAGGCAATGGGGCTGGACAGGGTTAAGACGGAACTGTCCGTGGCCTATGTTGACCACAACACCCTCCAGTCCGGCTTTGAGAACGCCGACGACCACCGCTATATCCAGACCGTGGCCAAAAAGCATGGGGTATGGTTTTCCCGCCCCGGCAACGGCATCTGCCACCAGGTACATCTGGAACGCTTCGGCGTGCCGGGAAAAACATTGGTTGGCTCCGACAGCCACACTCCCACCGCCGGGGGCCTGGGCATGCTGGCCTTCGGCGCCGGTGGTCTGGATGTGGCCGTGGCCATGGGCGGCGGAGCCTACTATATAACAATGCCAAGGGTGATAAAGGTAGAATTGAAGGGGGCTCTCCGGCCCTTTGTCACCGCCAAGGATATCAGCCTGGAGATACTGCGCATTCTCTCGGTAAAGGGAGGCGTTGGAAAAATTATCGAGTGGGGCGGCGAAGGGGCAAAAACCCTCACCGTTCCGGAGCGGGCCACCATAACCAACATGGGGGCGGAGCTGGGGGCCACCAGCGCTATCTTCCCCTCCGACGAGATGACCCTGGCTTTTTTGAAAGCCCAGGGCAGGGAAAAGGATTTCCGGGAGCTGTATCCCGACGCAGACGCGGAGTATGAGCGGGTGATTGAGATTGATCTCTCAAGCCTGGAGCCGCTTATAGCCTGCCCACATATGCCGGACCAGGTGGTACCGGTAAAGAACCTTAAAGGTACCAAGGTGGATCAGGTGTGCATAGGTTCCTGCACCAACTCCTCCCTCTACGATATGCTGAAAGCGGCGGCCATGCTGAAGGGGCGGCAGATAAGCCCCAATGTCTCCATGTCCGTATCCCCCGGGTCGAGGCAGGTGCTCACAATGCTCTCCGACTGCGGAGCATTGTCGGACATTCTCTCCTCCGGGGCAAGACTTTTGGAGTGTGCCTGCGGACCCTGTATAGGCATGGGCTTTTCCCCCAACTCCGGCGGCGTGAGCCTGCGTACTTTCAACCGGAACTTCCGGGGACGCAGCGGCACTGCCGACGCCAAGGTATATCTGGTTTCACCGGAGACGGCCGTGGCCGCCGCTCTCACCGGGGAGATCACCGACCCCAGGGAGCTGGGGCTGAATAGATTGGATGTGGATATGCCTGCTTCCTTCAAGCTGGACGACAGCGCCCTGCTGCCTCCGGCACTCCCGGAGGAGGCGGGAGAGGTAGAGGTGCTCCGGGGCCCCAACATAAAGTCAATTCCCGAGGGCCGGACACTGAGCGACACAATCGAGGCGGAGCTTACCCTGAAGGTGGGGGACAATATCACCACCGACCATATCATGCCCGCCGGGGCCAAGATACTGCCCTATCGCTCCAATATACCCAAGCTTTCGGAATTCTGCTTTGCCGTGTGCGACGAGGACTTTTCCAAGCGGGCTCTGGCGGCGGGACGGAGCATCGTAGTGGGCGGAGCAAACTACGGCCAGGGCTCCTCCCGGGAGCACGCAGCCCTGGTGCCCCTTTACCTGGGAGTGAGGGCCGTGGTGGCCAAGAGCTTTGCCAGAATACACCAGGCCAACCTGATAAACGCAGGAATCCTGCCTTTGACCTTCGAGGACCCAGCGGACTACGACCGGCTGGAGCAGGGAGAGAAGCTCAGGCTCTGCGATGTGCTGGCAGGTCTGGAAACGGGGGAAATGAGCCTTCAGGCCAAGGCCGGGGAGATAAGGCTTAGCTGCTCCTTTACGGGGAGACAGCAGGCAATACTCAAGGCCGGAGGACTGCTGAACTATACCAGAGAGGGGAATAAATAATGGACAGGACGGGATACATCGAAAAGGCGGCAGAACATTTCAAGGGACTTCTGGCCCAGCAGCTGGAGCGCCAGGAGCGTATGGAGCAGGCTGCCCCGGCCAAGGATTTCTCCAAAATGGAAAAGATAGTCATAGCTGTGGCCGGAGGCGACGGCATAGGGCCCATCATTATGGCCCAGGCCCGGCGGGTGCTGGAAAAGCTGCTGGCAGAGGAACTGGCCTCCGGGCGCGTGGAACTGCGGGATATCCATGGCCTGACCATAGAAAACCGTATGGCTCAGAACTGCGCCGTGCCCCCTGAGGTGCTGGAGCAGATAAAGGGCTGCGACGTGTTTTTGAAAGGCCCTACAACCACGCCCAAGGGAGGGACACTGGAGAGCGCCAATGTGACGCTGCGCCGTGAGCTGGATCTCTTTGCCAATGTACGCCCGGTACAGATCCCGGAAGAGGGGATAGACTGGATGTTTTTCCGGGAGAACACCGAGGGGGAATATGCCCTGGGCAGCAGGGGGATAGAACTGCCCGGGAAGCTGAGTATGGATTTCAAGGTCACCACCGACGCCGGAACAAGGCGCATTGCCCGCGCCGCCTTCGACTATGCCAGGGCCAACGGCAAGACCAACGTGGCAATAGTAACCAAGGCCAACATAATGAAAAAGACCGACGGCATGTTTTCCCGTATCTGCCACGAGGTGGCGGAGGATTATCCGGAGATTACCGCCGACGACTGGTATATAGACATTATGACGGCAAATCTGGTCAATAAGGACATACGCAATAAATTCCAGGTCTTTTTGCTGCCGAACCTGTACGGGGATATTATCACC
>CALWWB010000060.1 GCA_944385175.1 uncultured Oscillospiraceae bacterium
GCCTTCTTGCAGTCCATCATACCAACATTTGTCATCTCACGGAGAGTCTTTACATCCTGAGCGGTAAATGCCATTTTAATCATTCCTCCTGTAAATTTTCTCAAGAAAAGGGGCGCGGGCGAAAGCGCCGACGCCCCGGATTCGTTTTATATTACTCCTCAGCGGGAGCGGCGGCCTCAGCCTCAACGGCGACAGCCTCGGTCTCAGCCTCGGCGTCAACGCCCTGGCGGCCTTCCTGCACGGCGTTGGCCATGGTGGCGGCGATCAGACGGATGGCGCGGATGGCGTCGTCATTGGCGGGAATAACGTAATCCACCTCGTCGGGGTCGCAGTTGGTGTCGACAATGGCCACGATGGGGATGTGCAGCTTGCGGGCCTCGGCAATGGCGTTGTGCTCCTTGCGGGAGTCAACCACGAACAGAGCGCCGGGGAGCTTCTTCATTTCCTTGACACCGCCCAGGTACTTCTCCAACTTCTCCATCTCGCCCAGATGCTTCATGACTTCCTTCTTGGGCAGCATGTCGAAGGTGCCGTCCTCCTGCATCTTCTTGAGCTGGGCCAGACGGTCAACGCGGGTGCGCATGGTCTTGAAGTTGGTGAGCATGCCGCCCAGCCAACGGGCGTTCACATAGTGCATACCGACGCGGCTGGCCTCTTCCTTCACGGAATCGGTGGCCTGCTTCTTGGTGCCCACAAAGAGGATGGACTGGCCGTTGGCAGCCAGGTCGCGGACAAAGTCATAAGCCTCTTCCAGCTTCTTCACAGTCTTTGCAAGGTCGATAATGTAGATGCCGTTGCGCTCGCAGTAAATGTA
The DNA here is from genome assembly GCA_944385175.1 of uncultured Oscillospiraceae bacterium. Taxonomy (GTDB): domain Bacteria; phylum Bacillota; class Clostridia; order Oscillospirales; family Oscillospiraceae; genus Limivicinus. The sequence goes on from CALWWB010000060.1 coordinate 815, forward strand.
CTCGGCCATCTTGGGGTTCCAGCGGCGGGTCTGGTGACCGAAGTGGACACCGGCTTCCAGCAGCTGCTTCATGGATACTACTGACATTTGATTTCCTCCAAATTTTGTTATTTTCCTCCGGGAGTTTCAACCCCTCCACCAAGCCCCGAAACCGGGACCACATGGGGGAAAGTCCGCTCCCGTGCGAAATGCCTTGATATAATATCAGAATTATGTACAGATTGCAAGGGCTTCAGAAATATTTTCCCCGAGAATTTCAAAAAAATTTCTTCCGGAGTGGGCTCCCGGCAGCTTCATTGACTTTTACCGCCGGAAATGATAGAATTTAGACACTCAAAATTTTTAAACTATGAAAGGCAGTGATAATATGAATCTTACAGCCGAGCAGCAGGCGCTGCTGGACGGGGCCAAGGGCGAAGTAATGGCCAAGGTGGTCAAGACCCTGGTGATGTACGGCGAGACCTTTGGGGCTGAGCGCATGGTACCTGTCACCGGCAAATACGGCCACACGGTCATCAGCTTTGGCTTGAAGGTCATGGCTCCGGTCTACGACATGTACGACCAGCTCATCTCCGCCGGGCTCACCGCCGGGCAGAAGTTTACCGCCGACCCCAGGCCCCTGGACAAAAATGTGCCCAGCTCCTTTCTGGAGAACATAGTTTTCAACAAGATAATGTACACCCAGCAGCAGCGCTATGAGGAGCAGCTGCGCAAGCTGGGCATAGTGGACGACGACGCCTACAGCTGCACCTGCTATGTGGATCAGATGGGCAACAAGCCCGGCAAGGGGGATGTGCTCTCCTGGGCCGAGTCCTCCGCCGTGGTGTATGCAAACTCCGTACTGGGAGCCCGCTGCAACCGCAACTCCGGTATGCTGGAGCTGATGGGCTCCATTGCCGGTTTTGTGCCGGAGTTCGGCCTGCTCACCGACGAAGGCCGCAAAGCCGACTGGGTGGTGGAGGTCCGCTGCGAGAAAAAACCGGAGGCTCAGCTTTTGGGTTCGGCCATAGGCATGAAGGTCATGGAGGACGTGCCCTATATAAAGGGTATGGAGAAGTGGCTGGGAACGGAGCTCAACGAGGAAAACTGCACATACCTGAAGGACTTCGGTGCGGCAACCGCCTCTAACGGGGCTGTGGGTCTATACCATATTGCAAACCTCACCCCTGAGGCAAAGGAGCTGGGTGAGAGCCTCATCAAGGAGAACGCCCAGGTCTATATTATCGATGACGCAGAGCTTGCCCGGGTGAAAGCCAACTACCCCGTCATCTGGAAGAATCCCGACGCAAAGCCCCAGCTGTGCTTTGTGGGCTGTCCCCACATGACGCTTAAACAGATGGAGGACTGGGCAGACGCCATCGAGGCGAAACTCAGAGAAAACGGCCTGGACAAGGTCACCGTGCCCACGGTATTCACCGCTTCCCCCGCCGTTATTAAGGAGCTGAACAAGACCGCATGCGCCGGGAGACTGGCCAGCTACGGCGTCGTTGTCAGCTATATCTGCCCGCTGATGTACATGAACAATCCCCTTTGCAAGAAGAAGGCGGTCATCACCTCCTCCAATAAGCTGCGCACCTACACCAGCGCCAGATACTACACCGACAGCGAGATACTGGACATCATTACCAGCAAGGAGGGGAAGATATGAAGCAGTTCAAAGGCCGTGTCGTAGTGCCCGGCACCTGCACCGCTGAAGCACTGGTGAGCCGGGGCGGATTCAATACCCTGGCCAGCTATCAGATGGCCATAATGTTCGGGGACAAGCAGGTGAAATGCGGCGACCAGAACAACCCCGACATCTATAAAAAGCCCATGCTGGGCAAGGCCCTGTGTCTGCCTATGACCATAGGCTCCACCACCGGGGGTATGGTGCTCTATACTGTGTGCTCCCTGGGCAAGCAGCCCGCCTGCATGCTCTTCAGCCTGCCTATTGATTCCCTGGCGGCCTCCGGGGCCATCCTGGGGGATGTGTGGACCGAGGCGAAAATGCCTGTTGTGGACAGCCTGGGGGATGACTTCCTCAACTATGTCCAGACGGGTATGACAGTCACTGTGGGTGAGGACGGGCTGGTCACCGTGGAGTGACAGGACCTGATCCTACAAATGCAAGAAAAAAACTGTGCTGAGCCAAAAAGCCCAGCACAGTTTTTTAATGTTCCCGGCATCTTCTGAGAGCCGTCTCGTGCATGGAGGCCATCACAGCCAGAATGAGCAGCAGATAAACGGGCAGCAGGGAGATGCTTATATGGTTGGCGATGAGGCCGAAGAGGGGCGGCATCAGGCAGTTGCCCAGGTAGGCGCTGGCCATGAGCACACCTATCACAGCCTGAGAGTGTTCCGCACCGAAGCGCCCCGGGGTGGCGTGGATGATACTGGGATAGACCGGGGCGCAGCCGAGACCGATAAGGGACAGCCCGATCAGGGCAGCAGTGTTGCCAAGGGGCAGCAGCACGGCGGCTATGCCCAGCAGGATTATGCAGAAGCCCGCCCGGGTCAGCTGAGTGTCGGAGAATTTCAGGGTGAAAAAGCCGTTGAGACCCCGGCCCAGGGCTATGCCCATGTAGAAGAGCCCGGCAAAGGAGGCGGCCAATTCTGCTGCCATGCCCCGGTGGAGCACCAGATAGGAGCCTGCCCAGAGGCCAACGGTCTGCTCCGTGGCGCAGTAGCAGAAGAAGCTGAGGAGCATGGCTTTTACCCCGGGGATGCGGGAGATCTGCCGGAGACTGAGAGGCTGGCGCTTTAGGGGGACTTCCCCGGCGGAGCCGCTTTTCCACAGAGGCAGACTCAGCAGCAGCACGGCGGTGAGAACTATCTGTATTATACCGATGAGCTGATAGCCCCGGCTCCAGTGGCCACCGGCGGTGAGCACTGCGCCCATGATATAAGGCCCGGCGGAGGCGCCTATGCCCCACATGCAGTGGAGCCAGCTCATGTGGCGGCTGGCGTAGTGGAGGGCCACATAGTTGTTGAGACAGGCATCCACGCTGCCGGCGCCCAGCCCGTAGGGTATGGCCCAGAGACAGAGCTGCCACAGGGAGCTGCAGGAGGCAAAGCCCATAAGGGCGGCGGCAGTCATGGCTACGCTTATGGCGGTGACTTTACCCGGACCCAGCTTAAGGTTCAGCCGTTCGCTGAGCAGGCTGGATACCACGGTGCCTGCGGAGATTATGATAAAGACTATGCCTGCGGCGGACACGGGAGCTCCCAGCTCGGCGTACATGCTGGGCCAGGCGGCTCCCAGCAGCCCGTCGGGCAGCCCCAAGCTTATAAAGGACAGGTAAATAAGAGCAAGCAGCAGATGCACCATGGCGGCACCTCTAAAGATGATTCCTTTGAACGCCCACAATTATAAGGCCGAAGGGGCGAAAAAGCAACAAAAAGGGCAGAGCTGCTGCCGGTGCTATTGGCAAAATCCCGAGGATAAACTATAATTGGTCTACAGAAACGGGAAAGCACAGAAAGGGAAAGGGAGCGGGACAATGAAAATAGAGCATATTGCAATGTATGTGAATGAGCTGGAAAAAGCCAGAGATTTTTTCACCTTGTATTTCGGGGCAAAATCCAACCAGGGCTACCACAACAAAAGCACCGGCTTCAGGTCTTATTTCCTCTCTTTTGACGACGGGGCCCGTCTGGAGATAATGAACAGACCTGATATGACCGATATTGAAAAGCTCCCCGGCAGAACCGGCTATATCCATATCGCCTTCAGCCTGGGGGACAGGGATAAGGTGGATGAACTGACGAAAAGACTGAAAGACGACGGATTCCAGGTGCTAAGCGGGCCCAGGACTACCGGCGACGGATATTATGAGAGCTGCATCGTGGGCATAGAGGGAAACCTGATAGAGATCACCCAGTGACATGGGGCGGAGCTTTTGGGCGCTTTGTGGAAAAGCCCATGTTAAAGAGAAATTGTATTCTGTGAGCGGGAGAAATACACGGGAGGTTTGTATGAGCTGCGCTGAGTTTTATAAGTGCTATGACTTCAACGACGAATGGTACCTTGTGGAAATGATTCTGGATGTCCCCTCATCCCAAATCCACTGGAGCGAGATAGTCGTTCCCGAAAAAGGCGTGGAAAAGTCCAGCTGGCAGTGCGCCTATATGGAGCAATACCTCAGCAGCGACGGCAGAGAAAAAATCTGCGGCACATACTGCGAGCCGGATGAAGATATAAAGCCCTGCCGGGTTGCGTTTTTCATTTATAAGGGCGCAGGAACAATACTTCACACTCCCTATGGCGACTTCATATTGGACGGCTCCGACGGAACGCCGGAGCGGCTGAGGCGGGTAGTTGAATTTGAGTGAGGTGTGAGGCGGCAATACGGCATGATGGCTTGGGAATTCAGCCATAGAAGCAATCTTAAAAATAATTGACGCCTTGAAGGGAAAGAAAATGATAATAAGGGAATACAGCTCCGCAGACTGCGGTGAGATCGCAGAGCTGTTTTATAACACTGTACATACTGTCAATGCCGCAGATTATACGAAGGAGCAGCTGGACGCATGGGCCACCGGACAAGTGGACCTGGACGCATGGGACCGCTCTTTTAGGGAGCACTTCAGTCTTGTCGCACTGGAGGGCAGCACCATAGTTGGGTTTGGAGACATAGACAAGACGGCCTACCTTGACCGACTGTATGTCCATGCCCACCACCAGAGGGAAGGAATAGCTGCGGCTATCTGTGACCGGCTGGAAGAGGCTGTGCAGGGAAACATTTTGGTTCACGCTTCCATTACCGCAAGGCCCTTTTTCGAGAAGAGAGGCTACAGGGTGATAAAGGAGCAGAAGGTGGAGAGACAAGGGGTGCTTCTCACAAACTTTGTCATGGAAAAAGAGCGATGATTACCCGCTTATTACTGCAAAGCAGTATGGCAAGGGCCTGGAAAACTAAAGGTTTTCCAGGCCCTTCAGCTTGTCAAACATTTTGCCCTTGGCAAAATGCTGCTGCGCTGCGTCGCTGCAAACTCCATATCCTTCGCAGTGGCGGCTGTGGCCACTGCTCATACATTCCGTTGCAGCTCCTTTCCGAATCAAACCCGCTTACGCTGGGCTTTGATTCGGTCTTGACAATCAGGGAAGCTGATTGTCAAGGCTTTTCTGTGGCGGGTTATTGTACTGCGAGGCGGGCCTTGCCCCCTCGCGCTCCCCCGCTACTCTATCGTTTTGGATAAATGAGCAGTTTTTTGACAGCCTCAAGGGCCTGGAAAGATTCATATCATCCCGCCTCAGACCGACAGCAAGCTCAGCTACCGGCCTTGGAGGCCGGCAGAGAATACTTGTTCATATAGCGCAGATAATTCTGGCGGTAGTCCTCGCTGGTGTTCCTGAACTCCCGCTGAGATTCGTGAAGGTGCATCTCATAGTGGGACATATCGATAATGCATCCTGCAATATTGGAGCAATGATCTCCGGTGCGCTCCAGATTGGTGAGGATGTCGGACCAGATAAATCCCGCCACGCTGGAGCATTCCCCCTGCTGGAGCCGGAGGATGTGGCCGGTGCGCAGCTTTTCCTTCAAGTAGTCTATCACTTGCTCCAGGGGCTCTACCTCCAGAGCCAGGGAGACACTGTCCTTTTCAAATGCCTCCAGGGTCATGTCCAATATCTCGCTGACGGCGGGGATGATTACGGAGAGCTCCTGTTTTGCGCTGCCGGTGAATTCTATATCCTTGCTGTGCATCTCTTCGGCGGACTCCACCAGGTTCACCGCGTGGTCGGAAATGCGCTCGAAATCCCCGATGACCTTTAAAAGCTTTGCAGCCTCGGCACTGTCGCTCTCGCTTATCTGAAGGCTGCTGAGCTTTACCAGATAAGAAGAGAGAATGTCCTCATAGTGATCGCTCCTGTTCTCTTTGTCCCTAACCTCTGCCGCCAGCTCCGGGGTGTAGAACAGCAGGCAGGACAGGGAGGACTTCAGAGCTGTGACGGAGGTCTCCGCCATTTCGGAAGCTACGGCATGGCAGCGCTCCAGAGCCATGGGGGGCGTGGCGAGCAGGCGCTCGTCTATCTCTGTGAGCACCTCTGCCTCGGCCCCGTCTGGCACCAGACGGTGGACAAGACGCTCCAGCATGCCAGTCATGGGCAGCAGCAGTATGGTGCAGAGAATGTTGAAGGCAGAGTGGGCCACGGCTATGCTCACCAGGGAGGCGCTCTCACCCAGAATGGCAGGGGCAAATATTGCCTTGACTATACAAAAGACCGTGAGCCACACGGCGGTGCCGATTACGTTAAAAGACAGATGCACCAGGGCGGCCCGGCGGGCGTTCTTGTTGGTGCCCACGGAGGATATCATAGCAGTTACACAGGTGCCGATGTTCTGGCCCATGATGATGGGAATGGCGGCCCCCAGAGTGACCTGGCCTGTGGAGGACAGGGCCTGGAGTATGCCTACTGAGGCAGAGCTGGACTGGATAATGGCGGTGAGCACTGCTCCGGCCAGCACACCCAGCAGGGGATTGTGGAACATCAGTATTATCTGCTGGAATTCCGGCACGTTCTTGAGACCGGACACGGCGGCGGACATGCTGTCCATGCCGTACATCAGCGTAGCAAAACCCAGCAGTATCAGCCCGGTGTCCTGCCGCCGGGATTTTTTGCTGAACATATAGAAGACTATGCCGATAAGGGCCAGCACAGGGGTAAAGGAACTGGGCTTCAGAAGGGAGACAAAGACGTTGCTGCTGTCTATACCTGCCAGGCTCAGTATCCAGGCAGTGACGGTGGTGCCGATGTTGGCTCCCATGATGACGTTTATGGCCTGCTTCAAGGTCATGAGCCCGGAGTTCACAAAGCCAACTACCATAACAGTGGTGGCTGAGGAACTCTGGATTATAGCCGTAACGCCCAGACCGGTGAGCAGCCCTGCCATCTTGTTGGTGGTGAGCTTGCCCAGCAGACTGCGCAGCTTCCCACCTGCCCGGCGCTCCAGGGCCTGACCCATTATGTTCATGCCGAAAAGGAACAGACACAGCCCGCCTATAAGGCTAAGTACATCAAAAATATCCATGGCTTTCTCTCCCATGCTTTACATATTTAACCAAACTATACTATAACCGACCAGGATAAAATCCATTACCGGCTCTGTGTAAAATCTGCGTAAAGCCAAACTTTGACGGCTCTGCGGAAAACGATTGCTTTATGGCGGGATTTGATATAATATGTACGTGGATTTCCAAATAAGACAGCAAAACCGGGAGGCGGCCTATGGCGTCAAATACAAAAGCGGAGCTGCAAAACCAGGTCATCTACTCCGTTTATCTGAGGAACCACAGCCGGGAGGGCAGTTTCAGGGCCCTGATACCGGATTTGGACCGTATAAAGGCCCTGGGCACGGATATCATCTGGCTCATGCCCATACACCCCATTGGAGTAAAGGGGAAAAAAGGCAGCCTGGGCTGCCCCTATGCCAACCGGGATTACCGAAGTGTCAACCCGGAATATGGCAGTATGGAGGACTTCAAGTCCCTGGTGGAGGAGATACACCGCCGGGACATGAAGTGTATCATAGACGTGGTGTATAACCACACCTCTCCGGACTCCCTGCTCTATGAGCAGCATCCGGACTGGTTTTACAGACGGTCTGACGGCAGCCCCGGCAACCGTGTGGGGGACTGGACGGATGTGATTGACCTGGACTATGGCAATCGGGAGCTCTGGGACTACCAGATAGAGAGCCTGTGCTTCTGGGCCGGGATAGTGGACGGCTTCCGCTGCGACGTGGCTTCCTTTGTGCCGTTGGATTTCTGGCTTGAGGCCCGGGAGGCAGTGGAGAAAGTCCGCCCCGGATGCATCTGGCTGGCGGAGAGCGTGCACCTCAGCTTCGGCAGCTGGGCACGGCGCAGCGGGCTGTGCTGCACCAGGGACAGTGAACTCTTTGCCGCCTTCGATATGGAATACGAATACGATATCCGGGAGAGCTTCGACCGCTACCTACAGGGGAAGCTGCCATTAAGCGCTTACACGGATATGCTGAATTTCCAGGAGGCCATGTACCCGGCCAACTACAACAAACTGCGTTTTCTGGAAAACCACGATCAACCCCGTATAGCCTCCCTGGTGGATGATGAGGCGGCCCTTATAAACTTCACCGCCATGCTCTACTTCCTAAAAGGTACGACGCTGATATACGCCGGGCAGGAGTTCGAGGACAGGCACTTGCCCAGCCTCTTTGAAAAGGACGTTTTCAGCCGGGACACCGGTCGGGATCTCAGCGGCTTGCTGGCAGGGCTTTGTGAGATAAAGCGGGGTCTGGGCTGCCGGGACAGCTTTACCGCCTCTGCCGACGATGCCCTGGATATTGCCCTGATGGAGCGGGAGAGCCAGGGACGGCGCAGCCTGGGAGTCTTCAGCCTTAAGGCAAAAAGCGGAGAGTTAACCCTGAAACTGGCCGACGGGGAGTATACTAACCTCATCGACGGCAGCACCCTTACCGTCAGAGACGGCAAGTTCCTCTGTGAGGGCAGGCCAATAATTATCACTGTGGAAACATGACCGCCCTGCGGTTTTGTTTATATGAAATTTCAAATGATTTTGGAGGAAAAACATATGGCAGACAATCGCCGCCCGGAAAATATGGAGAGAATCACCACCCCTGAGCTGGCCCAGGCTTTTATCGATGAGCAGCTGGCCGCCCTGCGCCGCCAGATAGGTGACAAAAAGGTATTGCTGGCCCTGTCCGGCGGAGTGGACTCCTCTGTGGTTGCCGCCCTGCTTATCAAGGCTGTGGGCAAGCAGCTGACTTGTGTCCACGTGAATCACGGTCTTCTCCGCAAGGGGGAGCCGGAGCAGGTAGTAGAGGTGTTCCGCAACCAGATGGATGCAAATCTGGTGTATGTGGATGCCGTGGATCGCTTCCTGGACAAGCTGGCGGGAGTGGCCGAGCCGGAGAAGAAGCGGAAAATAATCGGTGCTGAGTTCATTAGAGTTTTTGAAGAAGAGGCCCGGAAGCTGGACGGCATTGAGTTCCTGGCCCAGGGTACCATATACCCGGACATCCTGGAGAGCGGCCCGGTGAAGGCCCACCACAATGTGGGCGGTCTGCCTGAGGACCTGCAGTTTGAGCTGGTGGAGCCGCTGAAGTTCCTCTTTAAGGATGAAGTTAGAGTTGTCGGTTCCGCTTTGGGCCTGCCCGACAGTATGGTATACCGCCAGCCCTTCCCCGGCCCCGGCCTCGGCGTGCGCTGCCTGCGCGCTATTCCCCGTGACCGCCTGGAGGCAGTGCCGGAGGCCGACGCAACCCTCCGGGAGGAGTTTGCAAAGAACGGCCTGGCGGGCAAGGTGTGGCAGTACTTCACCGCCATTCCCGACATGAAGACCGTGGGCGTGAAGGATGACCACCGGGTGGAGGAGTGGTTCGTTATCATCCGTGCGGTGAACACCCTGGACGCCATGACCGCCACCGTGGAGGAAGTGCCCTATTCCGTGCTCAATACCGTGACCAAGCGTATCGTGACCGAAGTACCCGGCGTCTGCCGTGTGCTCTACGATCTGACGACAAAACCCACGGGGACCATAGAGTGGGAATGACTGTCAAAAGGTTGTAAAAGTGCATGAATACAGGCTCTTTTGCCCGCCGCTGTGGATCTTGATACTGGGTTGATACTATTCGTGTCCGCCAGGTACTCCCAAAAGGACAAGCAAAACCGCCCTGCTGAATTTGTCGTTCAGCAGGGCGGTTTTACTTGCTTTTTTTACCTGGGGACATAATATTCGCGTTTCTTGCCTTCACCGCAGGTATAGGGTTAGTTCAGTTTTCTTTCGAAGTATTCGTCCATGGTGATCTCATCGGCGTCAAGTTCCTGCTGGTATAAAAGCCATTTGTGCATGAACTTGCCGACAAGACTGTACTGAAAGTAAATCCCCACGGGAGGATGTATAGGCCAGTCTTCATTACCGTTTGCCAGATTTACCTCTTACTACGCCAAAAAATGAAGAGATAGCCTAGTTAGAGAGGTGGAGAAAGCCAGCCATGCTGCCAGGGAACTGTACTTCCTTGACAAAGAAAATATTTGGAGGCTATAATATTCAATAATCAAATACACATACCCCTAAATGTATCGGAGGTGGATTATGATACAGTGCATGGATTCTGAAAACCTACACAGGAGACTGAAAAAAATAATAGGCCAGGTGCAGGCTATAGACCGCATGATAGACGAGGATGTACCCTGCGAGGATATCCTGGCCCAGCTGAACGCGGCCAAATCGGCTCTCCACGGCTGCGGAAAGGTGGTGCTGGAGGGACATATCAAGCACTGTGTCCGGGACGGCATAGAGCACGGCGACGCGGACAAAACTATAGAGAGCTTTACAAAAGCGGTGGAACGCTTCTCCAATATGGGATGAGCTCTGCTCAGAGTAGATTTCAAAGGCAGCCGGTATCGGTTGCCTTTTTTAATGTGCCTACCGGCTTGACAGGGTAGCGGCACCTTGTTATAATACATATACCCCCTAGGGTATATGAGAGGGAGGGCAGTAATGAGAGGAATTTTAAATAACTGTGTTGAAAAACTGGAACATCTTCTGGACCTGGGAGGGCTGCGGAGAGATATCGGCTTTCTCGTCGTATCCGGGATTGCCCTGATATTGAGCCTGGCAGGGGTGCAGCCCCTGCCCTTTGATCTGGCCTGGATAGCCATAGTGCTGTGCGGGCTGCCTATAGTATTGGAGGCATTTATCGGGCTGGTAACGGCTTTTGATATAAAGGCGGATGTACTGGTGTCTCTGGCCCTGATAGCCTCCCTCGTCATCGGTGAGATATTTGCCGCAGGTGAGGTGGCCTTTATAATGCAGCTGGGAGCTCTGCTGGAGGAGCTGACAGTGGCAAGGGCCCATGCGGGCATTGAAAAGCTGGTGCGTCTTACGCCCCGCACTGCCCGGCTGCTGACGGCAGAGGGTGAGCAGACGATAAACGCCGAGCAGGTACAGGTGGGAGATATGCTCCGTGTGCTGCCCGGAGAGACTGTGCCGGTGGACGGCATTATCGTCTCCGGCCAAACCTCCATAAACCAGGCGGTCATGACCGGAGAATCCTTACCGGTAGATAAGGGGCCCGGGGACGAAGTGTCCAGCGGGACGGTGAACCAGTTCGGTGCCTTTGAGATGCGGGCGGAAAAGGTGGGCCAGGACAGCTCAATACAGCGCATGATACGCCTTGTAAAATCTGCGGATGCGGGCAAGGCAAAGATAGTGGGCATAGCCGACCGCTGGGCAACCTGGATAGTGGTGATTGCCCTGACGGCGGCGGCCCTAACCTGGGCGGTCACTGGAGAGGTGATAAGGGCCGTGACAATACTGGTGGTGTTTTGCCCCTGCGCCCTGGTGCTGGCTACGCCTACGGCAATAATGGCCGCCATAGGCAACGCCACTAAGCACGGCTTTCTGGTGAGAGAGGGGGACGCTCTGGAGCGGCTGGCCTCTGTAAGCAGAGTTGTTTTTGATAAGACCGGTACCCTGACCTACGGCAGGCCGGAAGTGGTGCAGGTGTGGACGGAGGGAGAACTGAAAAAGGAGGAGCTGTACAGCCTATGCGCCGCTGCCGAACAGCTCTCCGAGCACCCGCTGGGCGCTGCAATAGTGGCCTGCTGCCGCAGAGAATTGGGAGCTGAATTGCCTCGGGCGAAAAACTTTGAGATGCTGCCAGGCCGAGGAGTGGCTGCCATGGTTAATGGGAAGTGTGTGCTGGCCGGAAATGAGCAGCTATTGAAGGAACAGGGGGCTGAGCTGCTTCTGGGCACGGCAGAGGCTGCGGAGGAGTATATCTCCCGGGGCTGCACTGTAATTTATGTGGCAGTGGACGGCAGGTGCGCAGGCTTCATAGCCCTGGCCGATATCCTGCGGGAGAGTGGGGCCGAGATGGTGAAGCAACTGCTGGGCCTGGGGATAAGGCCGGTGCTGCTTACCGGAGACCACGATGCTGCAGCCAGAATGATAGCGGGGCAGCTGAATATACAGGATTTGTGGTCAGGCTGCCTGCCGGAGGAAAAGCTGGAGAAGATAGAGCAGTACCAGGGCAACAATGAGAAGGTCTGCATGATAGGCGACGGCATAAACGATGCACCGGCTCTGAAGAAGGCAGATGTGGGCATAGCCATGGGCGGCATCGGCAGCGATATCGCCGTGGAAGCGGCAGACATTGCTCTGGTGAACGATGAGATAAAAGACCTGCCCCATCTGCTGGCCCTGGCCCGGCGTATGATGTCTACAATAAAGATAAACATGTCCCTTTCAATGGCACTGAATTTTGTGGCAATAGTGCTGGCTATGACAGGGGTATTGAACCCGGTGATCGGGGCGCTGGTGCACAATGCCGGCTCCGTTCTGGTGATAATTAATTCGGCGCTGCTGCTGAAATGGAGGATGTCCGGCACCTGGGAAAACAGGGCGTGAAGACCGGAGCGAGCAAATCCTGCTTGCTGTTGGAAATCAAAGCTGCTGCCGGGCTGAATGCACTCTACCTGAATCCTCCTGTGGGCATACTACTTGAACAACTGCTCGGCACCGTATATTGAGGCCGACACCGTTCAGGGACTGTAATGTATTGCAGGTCACTACTTTTACACTCAGGTCGGGAGAGCTCAGCTGCTCGTTCTGCTAGTGAGGTTTGGGCTTATAAGACTGTTTTCCTTAGTTGGAGGAGACAGGCCCAGCTTATGCAGAAGGCGGAACAGGCTCTCCCGGCGGCAGGTATAGCCCACTTCCGCAGCTGGCACCACAGCTCTGCTATGCCAAGATTGAATTTGCGGCGGCGCATATCTCGGATCAGCTTCAGCTCTTCCTCCGTATGCTGGTTGGGGGTGGCCGTGGGGACGCCGGGGCTGGCAGGCCAGTGACTGCACCGTACCGTCCCAGCGGGCTCTCCAGAAGCAGATGTATGACCTGCTTTTATCCGTCTGTCAAAGATGTATTGTACTCCTACACATCGTCGTAGTCTGGTAAAAAGTTCCGCTCTTGACTTATTTAAATTACAGTGTTAAATTGTAATAAATGTGCCGGTGTGGTGGAATGGTAGACACAAGGGACTTAAAATCCCTCGTTGGCAACAACGTACCGGTTCGAGTCCGGTCACCGGCACCACGCCAGAGCAAAGTGCGCTTTGCTCCGGCGTATTTTTATGCCTACAACGAAAAAGACGTCATCCGCCCGTTTACTCTATTACACAGAATTCTTGTACACCCGGAAAGCTCTTTGACAAACTGAAAATGAACCGCGCCAGATTGTGCGGACAGCACAAAAAAGCCCCTGGTGCAGGAATATTGAGTTCTAGGAGGAGAGGCGT
>CALWWB010000061.1 GCA_944385175.1 uncultured Oscillospiraceae bacterium
TTCTCACGATTTTTAACCCCATATATGCCAAATCCCCGGGATTCTCTTCCTGAATCCCGGGGTTCTTTGACAGGCTGAGGCGCAGCTTAGGCTGCGCCTTTCAGCTTGCGGAAGAAGGTAAAGCCTTCTTCCGCAAAAGGGGATGCACTGCGCTTCATGCCTCGGTTGTACGCCAAAGGCGTACAATTCGACACTTCGCTCCGTGAGAAGTGTTTTCCGCGACGTACACGCCGCCGCGGAAAACGATTGAATTTATTTTTTCGCTGGGTTGAAAAAACTCTGTGAGGCTTTTTGGGCAGTCACAAAGGCGCAGCTTAGGCTGCGCCTTTGTCATTTTCAAATATGTCCTGCATCCCACCTGAGCTCAGATCACACGCACTCTCAGCACGTGCTCCATGGAGCGGATACTCTGAGCAGTGGCCTCGTCTATGGGGCTGCCCAGGTCCACCATGGTATAGGCGTAGGCGTCCCGCGGCTTGTTTATCATGTGTTCCACGTTCACATCGGCACCCAGACGGTCCAGGATGCGGTTTATCATCTTGGGTACGTTCCGGTGGATTACGCACAGGCGGCACACGCCCATGCGGGACAGGGAGACGTCAGGAAGGTTCACGGAGTTTTTGATGTTGCCGTTGAGCAGATAGTCGTACAGCTCTTTGGCGGCCATGACGGCGCAGCGGTCCTCACTCTCCGGAGTGCAGGCGCCCAGGTGGGGCATGGCGATGACATTGGGGGCCTTGAGGATGACCTGGTTTGGGAAGTCTGTGACATACTTTCCCACCTTTCCGGCCTTGAGAGCTTCCGTCATGGCCTCGTCGTCCACCACCTCCGCACGGCTCTCGTTGAAGATGCGTACACCGTCACGCATCTTCTGGAAGGCGGCGGCATCCAGAAGGCAGTGGGTGCCCTTGTTGTAGGGCACATTCAAGCTTATATAGTCGCAGTTGGCGTAGATGTCGTCTATGCTGTCGGCGTGGATAACATCCCCGGAGAGGCGCCAGGCTGCGTCGATGGACATGAAAGGATCATAGCCGTAGACCACCATGCCTATAGCCAGGGCTGCATTGGCCACCATGGAGCCGGTGGCACCCAGACCTATTACACCCAGGGTCTTGCCCAGCAGCTCGGGTCCGGCAAAGTTGGACTTGTGCTTTTCTACCAGAGCCGGTATCTCCTCGCCCCGGTCGGCAATGGACTTGACCCACTCTATGCTGCCCAGAACGTCACGGGAGGCCATGACCATGGCGCAGATCTCCTGCTCCTTTACCGCCTCGGCGTTGGCCCCGGGGCTGTTGAAGACCACTATGCCCTTTTCGGTGCAGTCGGATATGGGTATATTGTTGGTACCGGCACCTGCCCGGCCTATGGCCAGCAGGCTCTCGGGCAGAGGGGAGGAGTGGAGGTCGGCACTGCGGATGAGGTAAGCCTGGGCGCCCTCGACTTCCGGGCCTACGGTGCAGCCCTTCTGTTCCAGCACCTCTATACCGGCCTGGGATATGGCGTTCATGGTGCGTATCTTAAACATGGCTAAGTTCAAACTCCTTCATATAATTTACCAGCTTTTTCACACCCTCCACGGGCATGGCGTTGTATATGGAGGCCCTCATGCCTCCGGCCACCTTGTGGCCCTTCAGATTGAGAAAGCCCCGGGCAGAGGAAGCCTTTACGAACTCTGCGTCCAGGTCGGAGTTCCCGGTGGAGAAGGTGACGTTCATGAAGCTGCGGGAGCCGGGCAGGGCATGGGCTTTAAAAAGACGGCTGTTGTCAAGAAAATCATAGAGCAGGGCGGCCCGTTCCCGACGCAGGGCATCCATTGCCTCAACCCCACCCTGGGCTCTGACCCAATCCAGGGTCAACCCCAGCATATATATGCACCAGCAGGGGGGAGTGTTCAGCATGGAGTCGTGCTCAGACAGGATCTTGTAGCTCATCACTTGGGGGGTGATGGCCATTTCCCGGCCTAAAAGGGATTTATCCACTATCACCACGGTGAGACCGGCAGGGGCCATGTTCTTCTGGGCCCCGGCATATATGAGCCCGAAGCGGGATACATCCACCGGATAAGAGAGAATGTCGGAAGACATGTCGCATACCAGGGGAGCGGAGACTCTGGGCACGTACTGCCATTCGGTGCCGTAGACAGTGTTGTTGGCGCAGTAGTAGAAATATTTGGCGACCTCAGTACAGTCAAGTTCCTCCTGGGAGGGTATGCGGTCATGGCCGGTGGGTGAGCTGTCGCAGGCGATATGGACGCTGCCGTATTTCTCCGCCTCCTGAGCGGCTTTTTTTGAGAAGTTGCCGGTGATGGCATAGTCGGCGCAACCGCCCTCCAGCAGATTCATAGGGATGGCTGCAAACTGCAAGGTGGCTCCACCCTGGAGAAAAAGAATGTCGTGGGTCTCCGGCACCTGCATGAGCGTTCTAAGCTTGAGCTTGGTACTGTCAAAAATCTCCTGGAACTGTTTGCTCCTGTGGCTCATCTCCATTACGGATACACCGCTGCCCATGTAATCCGGCAGCTGGTCCCGGGCGCTCTCCAAAGCGGGAAGGGGCATCACAGAAGGTCCCGCCGAAAAGTTAAAAGCATTATCTCTGGCCACAATGTCAACTCCCTATCAATAATTCCCGAATATCATACTATTTGACTGGTATTTAGTCAATCGGCCAAGTGCCCAAAAAGCTGCCCCTCCCGGGCCTCGCTTATCAGCACACGGCGCAGCTGCCCCCTCAGCCCCTGGCCGGGGACGGACACCAGCAGATAGGTGTCGCTGTGTCCGGTGGAATATCCGTTCTCCTGAGTTTCAAAAAGCACTGGGAGCATACTGCCGACAGCGGCGCCTAGAAAGGCTTTATGCATTTCCTCCGCTACTTGCTGGGCCTCGTGGGCCCGGCGGGATTTTACGGCATTTTCCAGCTGCCCCGGCATGGAATCCGCCGGAGTACCGGGACGGCGGGAGTAGGGGAAGATATGCATATCTGCAAAGGCGCACTTCCTTATAAACTCCAGAGTCTCCTTGTGATCTTCCTCCGTCTCCCCCGGGAAACCGGTTATGAGATCACAGGTTAAAGCGCAGCCGGGGAAGTATTCCCTCAGCAGCTGAACCGAGCGGTAAAAGGCGGCGGTATCATATTTGCGGTTCATGGCCTTAAGGGTCTTGTCACAGCCGGACTGGAGGGAAAGGTGAAAATGGCGGCAGATATTGCCGTTGGCTGACAGACAGCGGCAGAAATCCTCCGTAATAACTGTGGGTTCCAGGGAGCCCAGGCGGATGCGCAGGTCCGGAGCGGCTTCGGCCACGGCGCATATCATATCGGCAAGGCCGGGGTGTTCCGGCAGATCAACCCCATAGGAGGCCACCTCTATGCCGGTGAGCACTACCTCCCTGAAACCCTGGGAACGGAGCTTCAGAGTTTCCTCCACTGCCTCGGGGATTGGCAGGCTCCGGAGCCTGCCCCGGGTGTAGGGAATGATGCAGTAGGAGCAGAAGTTGACGCATCCGTCCTGAATCTTCAGCATGGCTCGGGTACGGCCGGCCACTGCCCCGGAAGGCAGGCGCTCGAAGACCCGGCGCTGGAAAGGCGGGTCTATGTACCGGCAGCCCAGACCCTTTTCCACAGCCTGCTCCACCGCTTCCACCAGCTTTGCCCGCTCTGCGGCACCGAAGATCACGTCCGCTCCCAAGGCGGCCACGTCCTCTTCGCTTATCTGGGAGTAGCAGCCGCAGACTGCCAGGACGGCCCCGGGATTTTCATCCTTCAGGCGGCGTATGGTCTGGCGGGATTTACGGCCGCTTTCGGCGGTGACGGCGCAGGTATTCACTATTATTGCATCGGCCTGCTCCCCGTCCTGAGCGGGGCTGTGGCCGTGCCGGCGCAGCAGGGCCTCCATGGCCTGGGTCTCATACTGGTTGACCTTGCAGCCCAGAGTGGATATAATATATCTCATGATTATTCTCCTGTAAAAAAACAATGGAGTGTGTAAAAAATGGAACACTATCTGGATAATTCCGCCACCACGAAGGTGTGCCCGGAGGCGGCGGAGGCGGCGCTCAAAGCCATGACCGAGACCTACGGCAATCCCAGCTCCACCCACACCAAGGGGCGTGAGGCCAAGCGCCTGCTGGACGAGAGCCGCAAGCAGGTGGCAGGGGCTCTTGGCTGTATGCCCCAGGAACTGGTATTTACTTCCTGCGGCTCCGAGAGCGACAACTGGGCCATCCTGGGTGCAGCCGAACTCATGCACCGCCGGGGCAGGCACGTGATAAGCTCCGTGACGGAACACGACGCCGTTCTCAAATCCCTGGATGAGCTGGAGCGCCGGGGATTTGAGGTGACAAGGCTGCGGCCCGATGAGACGGGGGCTGTCCCGGTGCAGTCGGTGCTGGAGGCTCTGAGAGAGGACACCATATTGGTGTCGCTGATGCTGGTGAATAACGAGACCGGGGCGGTGACGGACATTGCCGCCATAGCTAGGGCCATGAAAAAAGCGGCCTCCCGGGCCCTGCTCCACACCGACGCGGTGCAGGCCTTCATGAAGCTGCCTTTCACAGCCAAAACCCTGGGGGCCGACCTGATAAGCATCAGCGGCCACAAGATACATGCCCCCAAAGGCATAGGTGCATTATACATCAGAGACGGTATAAAGCTCAAGCCCTACATCCTGGGAGGGTCCCAGGAAGCGGGCCGCAGGGCGGGTACAGAGGCCATGCCCCAGATAGCAGCCTTTGCCGCTGCATGCAGAGCTGCCCGGAAGGGTATGGACGAGAATATCCGACGCATGTCTTCCCTCCGGCAGCTGGCTATAGATGAGCTCAAAAAAGACATACCTGAACTGGTGGCCATAGGGGGCGGTGCGCCCCACATACTCAGCATTTCCATGCCCGGCTGGCGCAGCGAGGTGCTGATGAACTGCCTGGAGGCGGGGGAGGTATATGTATCAAAAAGCTCCGCCTGCAAAAAGGGCGGGCGGAGCCATGTACTTGAGGCTATGGGCCTGAACCCCAGGGTGATAGATGGGGCTATACGCATAGGCCTTTCACGCTTCAATACGGAGGAGGATATCAGAGCCCTGTGCGAGGGGCTGAAGGAGGCCAGGGCACATCTGGCTCACGGCTGATCTTCCCTGTCCTTTTTTACCGGCTGATAGGTGACGGGATCAATATAATCTATATCCTCATAATCGGCGGCCTCCCAGGGGAGGTCGCTTCTTTTAAGCTTCCTGGTGACGCTGCTGTTTATGGCGGCATAGATGACCACAAATACCGGGACGCCCAGTAGCATGCCCCAGAAACCGAAGAAACCGGCGCCGATGATGATGGAGAACATGACCCAGAAGCCGTTGATACCCACGGAATTGCCCAGGATATTGGGCCCGATGACATTGCCGTCCAGCTGCTGGAGTATGATGATGAAGATGATGAAAATAAGGCACTTGAAGGGGTCTACCAGCAGAATAATCAGGGCTGAAGGCACGGCTCCGATGAAGGGCCCAAAGAAGGGAATGACGTTTGTCACACCCACGATCACGCTCACCAGCAGGGCATAGGGCATCTGGAGTAAGGCGCAGACGATATAGCAGATAAGGCCGATAATGGCGGAGTCCAGCAGCTTGCCATTTATAAAGCCCATGAAGGTGCGGTCGGTAAAGTCCAGACCCTCCATGATCTTCTTTGCCATATCCACGGAGAAGATGGAATAGAGAATACGTTTGGCGCTGGCTCCGAACTGCTCCAGATTGCTCAGCACGTAGACGGAGACTATGATGCCGATGACCAGATTGTAAATGCCCAGCAGCACATAGTATACGCCGGAGGTCACATTGGAGATGAGGCTGCCCAGCTCCGGCAGCACGGTCTGCTGTATCCAGTTGATGAAGCTGGTGTTTACCTCTCCCAAAAGCTGGGAGGCGTAGTGCTCTATCTCAGGGAAGTCCTCCAGCAGCTGCTGAAGCCAACGGCTGAAGGTGTCTATGTACATGGAGGAGCTGGCCACGATGGTTTGCAAACTGCTGTATATCTGAGGGATGATGAGAAAGACCAGCGCAGTGAGCACTGCCAGCAGCACTAGCTCGCTGAGCAGCACGGACATGCTGCGGGCAAAGCGGGAGCCGTCACTCTTCTTGTTCTTTTTATACAGCTTACGTGCCAGAGGAGTAAAGAGCTTTTTTTCCACCAGACGCATAAAGGGGGCCAGCAGATAGCATATGACCATGCCCCAGATAAAGGGACTGAGTATGCCTAAAAGAGTGGACAGGGCCGAGCCCAGCGAGGGAAGGAAGCGCA
The DNA here is from genome assembly GCA_944385175.1 of uncultured Oscillospiraceae bacterium. Taxonomy (GTDB): domain Bacteria; phylum Bacillota; class Clostridia; order Oscillospirales; family Oscillospiraceae; genus Limivicinus. The sequence goes on from CALWWB010000061.1 coordinate 6,282, forward strand.
GGGCCATGTAAAACAAAATGGCCGCAGCGATAACGCAAAAGGCGGTTATGCCCCAGTAGAGATATTTTTTGTCCCATCTGAACGGCCGTCTCATAATAATCCTCCCACAGCTCGGCTTTATAAAACTCCAACATTTTTATATTACTATTAGCCTACTTTACCGTCAATGACTAACTTGTAAATTTTGTGTACTTTTTTTGACAAAACTGTTACAAACACCGCATCTGAATTATGTAAACTAAAGCGGCTTGCTGAAAAGCAAACATTCATAAGAGCTTGTTGAAAACTCTGTTGGAAATGTTAAAAACTCCTTTGATTGTGGGAATCTGCCGCGGAGCCCGCCTTTGAATAAAAGTGAAAAAACTGTCGAAATATTCATAATCATGTAAACCAACTCATAGAACCGTTTTGTAACTCATAGTCTCAAACAAGATATTCCTGGGGGAGGGGACTATGAAACATATAATCTGTTTTGTAATCATATTTGCATTGATGATAGGACTGCCGGCTGCCGGCGCCTATGGAGAGGGCTATCTGAAGGACGGCGACGTGGCCATAGAGGCGCCCTCGGCGGTGCTCATGGAAAAGGAGACGGGGCAGCTCATATATGAAAAGAACGCCTATGAGCGGCGCTTCCCTGCCAGTGTCACAAAGGTAATGACCATGCTGCTCATCGTGGAGGACATAGAGAGCGGAAAGCTGAGCCTTGAAGACACGGTGACGGCCAGCGAGAGGGCCGCCTCCTTCGGCGGCAGCTGCGTATATCTGGAGGTGGGGGAGCAGATGAGTGTCAGCGACATGCTCAAGTGTATTGCCGTTGTCTCCGCCAACGACTGCGCCGTGGCTATGGCCGAGCATATCAGCGGCAGCGAAAGCCTTTTTGTGGAGCGGATGAACCGCCGGGCAAAGGAGCTGGGCATGAAGGACACCCATTTCACCAATTGCAGCGGGCTCTTTGACGACGGGGACCACTACACCACAGCCTATGACGTGGCCCTCATGTCCAGGGAGCTTATAAAGCACGACATGATAAAGGACTTCACTACCATATGGATGGACAGCATCAGGGGCGGGGAATTCGAGCTGAGCAACACCAACAAGCTGGTGCACTGGTATTCCGGCTGTACTGGGCTGAAAACCGGCTACACCTCCAGTTCCATGTATTGCCTGTCCGCCACGGCAGAGCGGGACGGGCTGGAGTATATAGCGGTGGTCATGGGCTGCAAGAGCAGCGACAGCCGCAACAAGGATGCCCAGACCCTGCTGGATGTGGGATTTGCCAACTACTCCCTCTGCCCGCTGACCATGGAGGAGCCCTTGCCGGAACTGAAGGTGGAGCTGGGCAAAGGGGACAGAGTGCACCTGGAGTACGGCGGGGAAGCCTATACCCTGGTGGAGGGCAAGGGGCAGAACCCGGAATATAAGTTGGAGCTGAAAAGCAGCGTCCAGGCACCGGTGAAAAAGGGGGACGAACTGGGCAGCCTCACCGTCACTCTGGGCGGGGAGACTGTGGCCCGGGTGCCTGTCTGCGCCGGGGAGGACGTGGAGCGGGTGGGCTTCTTCGGACTGTTCAAACGCTTGGGCGGCAGTCTTTTTGCCCTGTGAGTGCTTCAAATTTCTGTTGAAATATACGGGAAAAAGTATATAATAAAAACAGTCATACAACAGCAAAAAATACGAGGTACTTAGGAGGAAATATGATAAAGGTTGATTTATCCGGCGCCGCCCAATTTTTCACCAGCGCCGGGCCCGACTACGCCCTGGCAGGGCTGGCTCACAAGAAGCTCATTGACAAGACCGGCCTGGGCAGTGAGTTTACCGGATGGATGGAGCTGCCCCAGCGCATCAAGGAGACGGAGCTGGAGGAGATAATCGCTACTGCCGAGAAGATCCGCAGCCGCTCCAAGGCCCTGGTAGTGGTGGGCATCGGCGGTTCTTATCTGGGAGCCCGGGGAGCCATAGAGCTTCTCAAGCCCCTGCCCGGCAAAGACGATCCCCAGATCTTCTTTGTGGGCAATATGCTCTCCGCAGACACCCTGTGCGATACCTTGGATAGGCTGGGAGATATGGATTTTGATGTGAACGTCATCTCCAAATCCGGTACCACCCTGGAACCTGCTGTATCCTTCCGCATTTTCCGGGAGCTGCTGGAAAAGAAATATGGCGACAAGGCCGACGAGCATATATTTGCCACTACCGATGCCCACAAGGGCGTGCTGAAATCCCTGGCCGACGCCCGGGGTTGGGAGACCTTCGTGGTGCCCGACGATGTGGGCGGCCGCTTCAGCGTGCTCTCCGCCGTGGGCCTGCTGCCTATGGCCGTGGCGGGCATTGATGTGCGCCGGGTCATAGACGCCGCCATTGAGGAGCTCCAGGCCCTCTCCCTCCAGTCTCCGGAGAACCCGGCCTGGAAATATGCCGCTGCCCGCCAGCACCTCTATGCCAAGGATTACGAGATAGAGATCCTGGCCTGCTACGAGCCCAGCTTCCGTTTCATGGCCGAGTGGTGGAAGCAGCTCTACGGCGAGAGCGAGGGCAAGGACGGCAAGGGCATTTTCCCCGCCTCCGTGGAATATACCGCCGATCTGCATTCCATGGGCCAGTTCATCCAGTCCGGCCCCAGGAAGCTGATGGAGACGGTGGTGCGCTTCAGCTACAGCCGCCGCACCTATACCTTCCCCTATGAGGCGGAGGATACCGACGGCCTCAATTACATAGCCGGCCGGGATATCTCCGAGGTGGGCCATGTGGCAGCCGACGCCGTGCGGGATGCCCATGTCTCCGGCGGGGTACCCAACATGATAATCGAGGTGCCCATGCGCAATGAGGAGGGCTTTGCCGCCCTGGTCTGCTTCTTTGAGGTGGCCTGCGCCATCTCCGGCTACATGTCCGGGGTCAATCCCTTTGACCAGCCCGGAGTGGAGGCCTATAAGAAAAACATGTTCCGCATGCTGGGCAAGCCGGGAACCTGACGCGCTGAAGTATATACAGTCTCACCCGGGGCCTTTTGGCCCCGGGTTTTCCTTGTATATACGGGAGTTTGATGATATCCTAAGCACAAAAGGAGAGATGATATGCTTACCGAGAAACTGTATTATACAGACAGCCACATGTTTGAATTTACTGCCACTGTCCTGGACTGCCGGGACACTCCGAAAGGCCCTGCACTCATTCTGGACAGGACCGTTTTTTTCCCCGAGGGCGGCGGCCAGCAGGCGGACACCGGCAGCTTTGGCGGAGTGAATATCCTGGACGTGCATGAGAAGGACGGGGAGATACTACACTACTGTGACAGGCCGCTGCCTGCCGGAGAGACGGCGGAGGGCCGTATAGATGCCGAGCAGCGCCTGGTACGCATGCAGAACCACTCCGGGGAACATGTGGTCTCGGGCCTTGCCCATCAGCTCTACGGTTGCGAAAACGTGGGCTTCCACATGGGTGAGGACTTCGTTACCATAGACTTTGACCGGGAGCTGAGCTGGGAGCAGCTCATGGAGATAGAGGAGCGGGCAAACCGGGTGGTGAGAGACGACCTGCCGGTGCTCTGCACCTTCCCGGAGCCGGAGGAGCTGAAGAACCTGGAATACCGCAGCAAGCTGGAGCTTACGGAAAATGTGCGAATAGTGGAGATACCCGGAACGGATTGCTGCGCCTGCTGTGCTCCACATGTAAAACACACCGGGGAGATAGGGCTCATAAAGGTGCTGGAATCCGAGCGCCACCGGGGCGGAGTACGGCTGAACCTGGCCTGCGGCATGCTGGCCCTGAGAGACTACCGGGTGAAGCAGGAAAACGTCTCTGCCATATCCCAGGCCCTCAGTGCCAAGCGCCATGAGACTGCCGCCGCCGTGGAACGGCTGCTACGGGAGCAGCAGAGAAGCAAGGAACGCATTGCGGCTCTGAGCATGGAACTGGTGAGCCATATGGCCGAAGCGCAGGAGTACAGGGAGGGGAATATCTGCCTTTTTGACGACGTGCTGGACGAGGTGGCTCTCAGAGAGTTGGTGAATTTGCTGATGGGAAAATGCTCCGGCATAGCTGCCGCTTTTTCCGGCAGTGACGAGGGGGGCTACCGCTATATCATGGGCAGCCGGAATGTCGACCTGAAAGCCAGGGCAAAGGAGCTGAACGCATTGATAAATGGTCGGGGCGGCGGAAAGACCCAGATGATACAGGGCAGCGCCACGGCACAGAGAGAGCAAATTGCCAGGGCACTGGAGAAGAACTTCAGATAAATTAATTAACGGGCATTAAAATTCAAATGATTCACAGAACGGCCATTCGTTTAGACAAAAACTGTCATAATGTATAATAACAACCAAAATCGCAGCTGCAAAAATCGTAATAATGCACAAAAATCAATTGACAGCACATTAACGATTTGATAAAATATGTACGTAAGAGAGGGCCCGGAGGCCCATGCGGAAAATCGGATTTTGGAGGGTTATCTGTGAAAGATCTCAAGCACCTCATCTACTTTGAGAATCTGCTTCAGGAAGCCAACAACGAGCTGGTACAAAAAGCCAGAGCCGATGGAAAGTACGCCCTTGGCTATACCTGCTACTTCATGCCTGAAGTTCTTCTCGACCTGCCGGGATGCTTCTCAGTACGCCTGAGAGCCCCCCGCTGCACATCCCCGGACATAGCCACTTACTACATGTCTGCCCGTGTCTGTCACTACGGGCGCAGCCTTTTTGAGCGTGCCCTGGAGGGAGGCTACAACTTCATGGACGCTCAGATGGCAACGGAAACCTGCACCGTCACCTGCCGCTTCCAGGAGCATTTACAGCAGAAGAAGCTGGACAGTGTGGCGGACATGAAAGTCATCCAGAACGACAACTTCTTCTGCGAGTTTATCGACGTACCCTTTAAAAAGACGGAGAACAGCTATCTGCATTATAAGGAGCAACTGAAGTACCATGTGCTGGATAAGCTCCATGAGCACTTTGGCATAGACGTGTCCGACGAGGCCGTCATGAAGGCCATAGAACAGCACAATGAGGTATGCCGTCTTATCAACGAAATCGGCGACTACCGCAAGCTGGACAATCCCACCATTACCGGCTACGAGTTCCACGTTATACAGCTGGTGAGTGAAGTCTGCCCAAAGGAGCTGATACTGCCGTATCTGCGGGAGACTGCGGAGGAAATGAAAACCAGAGAGCCCGACGACAGGTGGCCCTTCCGCTGCAAGGTGGTGCTGGCAGGCTCTGAGAACGATGATCCGGACTTTACCAAGCTCATCGAGAGCTGCGGCGCCGAAGTGGTGGCCGACCGTTATTGCTACGGGGCGGTGGAGAGCCGCATACCTATTACCGTCAAGGAAGGTCAGGAGCCCCTGGACGCCATAGCCCGGCATTATCTGGACACCAGCAACTGCCCCCGATTTATGCCTCAGGATGTGATGAGGGAGCGGAAGCAGCGCCTGGCAAAGCTTGTGAAAGACTATAAGGCCGACGGGCTTATCGTTGCGTCCAACAAGTTCTGTGAGTACTGGAGCTATGAGCGTGTGATAGACACGGTGGTAATGAAGCGGGACTTCGGCATCCCGGTCTGCTCCATAGAAAAAGAGTATATCAATTCCGCTTCCGGCCAGCTGCGCACCCGCTTCCAGGCCTTCGTTGAGAGTGTGGAGATCAAGAAGATCCAGGAGGGCAAGTAAAATGGCTAAGAAAAAAGTGGATATTAAAAAGCTGGCCAGGGACTTCTGGCTGGGCAAACCCCACGGCGAGCGCCGTCTGGGGGAGCTGTACGAGGATAAAACCGGCCTTTATAAACACAGGGAGTGGCGCGGTGTCAAGGACACCATGTACTACTTCTATATGATTTGGCTGTATAACTACATATTCATGGTCAGGGACATCATGAAGATGGGCGGCCCCATAAACTTTGCCAAGGGTGTGTGGCGCTACCGCTGGGTGGGCCAGACCTATCTGCCGGTGCTCCACTGGTTCGACAGGGGCATGGAAGGCATGAGAGGCGAAGCCCTGAGAGCCTCCTCATGGCACTACAGGGGCATGGTCAACGAGACCATACGCCAGTTCCAGCGCATGTTTGCCGCTGACACCAAGCTACATGGCGGCAAGAAGAACGACCTGTGGTATCACACTATGGCCCACAATGAGACTGTCTGGGGCGGTATCTTCTACCCCTGGAGCGACCATTTTGACAATGTGGCCATGGAGATGATACCCTACTTCGTCACCTGCCACGTAAACTCCCACACAGTCCATAACTATATTGATGCCATACAGTCCATCGGCCTGCCCGGCGACCCCTGCCCAATGTGTCAGGCCGAGTCCGGCCTCTTTGTCCAGGACGACATGCCGGACTATGCCCCATTCATGATAACTTCCAACGAGGCCTGCGATGCTTCGGTGGCTACCTCCATACTTCAGGACTGGTTCTACGACAAGCCCCTGTTCGCCATGCCCCAGCCCATGCAGTTTGACGATCCTCTGGTGCATAAACACTGCCGCCGGGAGATAGAGGAGTGCTGGAAGTTCATAGAGGAGCAGACCGGCGTACCTTTCAACTGGGATCAGCTGGTTAAGAAGCTGCGGCAGCAGAACGAGCTGCAGGAGTTCGAGAGGGAGAAATGGGAGGTTGCTGCCAAGACTCCTTATTATCCCATAAACGGCGTGGCCCAGGCCCTGTACCGCATCTACTACAGCCAGGACGGAGACCGGGATATATGGCACTTCTGCGACAAGAAAGTGCGCAAGATCCTGGAGAAATGCGTGAGCAAGAAGATAAATACCTTCCCCAAGACCCGCCACAGGGTCATCGCCTGGTCCTGTGCCCCCTTGTATTACTCCCACTGGTGTACCTGGGCTTATAACTGCTGGGGTTTGAACGTTATAATCAACATGGACTCCCTGATGTTCGACATGTCCATCCGCACCGACACCTATGACCACTGCCTGGATGATATGGCAACCTACCACATGTGGGCTCCCATGCGCCGCATGGCCGTGGGCGGCATGCACCATATCTTTGAGCTGTGGGAGTACATGGAGAAGTTCAACTGCGACTTTGTCATGATGTATGACCAGCTCCAGTGTAAGGGCATGCAGGGAGTACACGGCCTGTTTGAAGATGAGTTCCGCAGCAGGAACATCCCCGCTATCTGGATGCCCCATGCCCTGCCAGACAGCCGTACCGTGAGCCGTGCGGAGATCCGCCGCATAGTCAATGACTATATGACTACCGTTATGCATGAGGAGCCTTTGGATCCGTCCCTGCTTGACTTTGACGATTCCATGGGCTGGTAAGGAGGAGATAGGATGAAAAAGCGCAAAAGCTGTAAATGTACCCTGGGGCATAAGTTGGGGCGCCTTGCCCTGAAGCTGTTGGGATTGGTGCTGCTGGCCAATGCTGCGCTCTTTGCCGTGTTTTTCTTTGACCTGGACGGCAAGCTGCTTTTCAACGTGGTGGAGCCCCTGCTGAAAAAACACTACGACAATATGGATAGAAAAGACACTTTGAAAGCCCCTTACGACATGGATAAGTATCCCTCCTACGAGTACGAAGTCTGAAAAGGAAATCTGAAAAAATATATGGAGGCAAAAGCAAAATGAAATACTATGGCGGCTGCGACGTAGGGTCCACCTATACGAAGGCAGTGATACTGGACGAGAACGGGAAGATGGT
>CALWWB010000062.1 GCA_944385175.1 uncultured Oscillospiraceae bacterium
GGATATTCCTCCAGCTCTTTAAGAAGGGCCTGGCTTACAAGACCACCATGCCTGTCAACTGGTGCACCAGCTGCAAGTGCGTGCTGGCCAACGAGGAAGTGGTCAACGGCGTGTGCGAGCGCTGCGGCAGCGAGGTTGTGCGCCGGGAGAAGAGCCAGTGGATGCTGGCCATCACCAAGTATGCCCAGCGCCTCATAGACGACCTGGACGACCTGGACTATATCGAGCGCGTGAAGATCCAGCAGAAAAACTGGATAGGCCGCTCCACCGGCGCGGAGGTCACCTTCAAGACCACATGCGGCGACGATATCGTGGTCTACACCACCCGCCCCGATACCCTTTTCGGCGCCACCTATATGGTTCTCTCCCCCGAGCACGCCTATGTGAACAAGTGGAAAGATATTCTGACCAACTGGGACGAGGTGGCTGCCTATGTGGACGAGGCCGCCCACAAGTCCGATTTTGAGCGCTCCGAGCTGAATAAGGAAAAGACCGGTGTTGAACTCAAGGGCGTCAAGGCCATCAACCCCGTCAACGGCCGGGAGATCCCCGTGTTCATATCCGACTACGTCCTGGTGACCTACGGCACCGGCGCCATCATGGCCGTGCCTGCCCACGACGACCGTGACTGGGAGTTTGCAAAGAAATTCGGCTGCGAGATAGTTGAAGTTGTCAAGGGCGGCAACATCGAAGAGGGCGCCTTCACCCTGAAGGACGACACCGGCATCATGGTAAACTCCGGTTTCCTTAACGGCATGACCGTAAAGCAGGCCATCCCCGCCATGGAGAAATGGCTGGAGGAAAAGGGCATCGGCGTCCAGAAGGTGAACTACAAGCTCCGCGACTGGGTGTTCTCCCGCCAGAGATACTGGGGCGAGCCCATCCCTCTGGTTAATTGCCCCAAGTGCGGCTGGGTGCCCCTGCCTGAGGAGCAGCTGCCTCTGGTGCTGCCCCAGGTGGAGAGCTATGAGCCCACCGACGACGGCGAGAGTCCCCTGAGCAAGATGACCGACTGGGTCAATACCACCTGCCCCTGCTGCGGCGGCCCCGCCAAGCGTGAGACCGATACCATGCCCCAGTGGGCCGGCTCCAGCTGGTACTTCCTGCGCTACATGGACCCCCACAACGACAAGGAGCTGGTGTCCAAAGAGGCTGAGGAGTACTGGGGACCTGTGGACTGGTACAACGGCGGCATGGAGCACACCACCCTGCACCTGCTCTACAGCCGCTTCTGGCATAAGTTCCTCTATGACATCGGCGTTGTCCATACCTCCGAGCCCTATGCCAAGCGCACCTCCCACGGCATGATCCTGGGCGAGGGCGGCGAGAAGATGTCCAAGTCCAGGGGCAACGTGGTCAACCCCAACGACATCGTTGAGCAGTACGGCGCCGACACCATGCGCCTGCACATCATGTTCATCGGCGACTTTGAGAAGGCCGTCACCTGGTCCAATGAGGCCGTCAAGGGCTCCAAGCGTTTCCTTGACCGCTGCTGGAACCTGATGGATATAGCCAAGGAGGGAGAGGAGTCTCCCGCCAACGAGGCCATCATCCACAAGACCATCAAGAAGGTCACCGAGGATATCGACTCCCTGAAGATGAACACCGCTATTGCAGCTCTCATGACCATGGTCAATGAGTTCTACTCCAAGGGTCTGACCAAGGGCGATCTGAAGCAGCTGATGCTGCTGCTCTCCCCCTTTGCCCCCCATATGGTGGAGGAGATGTGGGAACTCACCGGCTTTGCTTCACAATACGGCAAAATGGCTATGGAGATGCCCTGGCCCAGCTATGACATTGCCAAGACCCATGAGGCCGAAAAAGAGATGGCCGTACAGGTGAACGGCAAGCTCCGCTCCACCATTGTGGTGCCGGTGGACTCCGAAGACCAGGTTGTCATAGACGCAGCCTGTGCCGACGAGAAGATAAAGCGCCAGATGGAGGGCATGGAGCTGGTAAAGACCATCGTCGTTAAAAATAAGCTCATCAATTTAATTCTTAAGCCGAAAAAGTGATTATTGACAATTGGTCTTGCAGCCGTTATAATACTAACGTTAAAAGCCAAGTACTTGGCCCTTGAAGCGCCGCAAGGCGTATTTGGAGGGAGGGAAATAGATGTCTGAAATTTATGTCAAGGAAAACGAGTCTCTGGACAACGCTCTTAAGAGATTCAAGCGCAGCTGTGCTAAGTCCGGCGTTCTGGCCGACCTGAGAAAAAAGGAGTATTACCAGAGCCCCAGCGTGAAGCGCCGCAAGAAGTCCGAGGCCGCACGCAAGAACAAAAATAAGCGTTACTATTAATTTCCTGAATTCAATAGGAAAAGCAAAAGGCAGTGCTGTGAGGCACTGCCTTGAGACTGTCGAAAAAGCCTCGCAGAGTTTTTTCGCCGCAGCGAAAAAATAAATTCAATCGTTTTCTGCGGCGGCGTGTACGTCGCAGAAAACACATCTCACGGAGCGAAGTGTCGAATTGTACGCCTCTGGCGTACAACCGAGGCATGGAGCGAAGTGCAATCCCTTTTGTCGAAGAAGGCTTGACCTTCTTCGACAAGCTGAAGGCAGTGCTGTGAGGCACTGCCTTTTATACTTTGCTCTGCTTTCAGGGAGCCTTTTATCCGCCGCCTTCGGGCGGCGGCTTTTTTTGCGGTACTATGTAATGTTACAGTAAAATTTTGGATTATGTAAACCAAAGCGATTAAATTCATTTTACATCTGCGGGATTTTGTTTTTTACAATCCGGAACTAGAATTACAGGCGTGTCAGGGAGACACAGATTGTGAATTATGAGAAAATGAAAGGAACACTGAAAATGAAAAAGCTTATTGTTCTTGCTCTTGTTGCCCTTATGGCTCTGACCATGATGGTGGGCTGCGGCGCTGAGGAGACTCCTGCCGCCACTGAGGCCCCTGCCCAGGACACTGCTACTGAAGCTCCCGCAGAGGAAGCCCCCGCCGCCGAAGAGCTCTCCGGCACCGTGAACGTCAACGGCTCCACCTCCATGGCCGACGTGATAGCCGCTCTCACCGAGGGCTTCAACGAGCTCAATCCCGATGTGCAGATCAACTACACCGGCAGCGGTTCCGGCGCCGGTATTGAGGGCGTCCTTGCAGGTACCTGCGACCTGGGCCTCAGCAGCCGGGCTCTCTCCGAAGATGAAAAAGGCCAGGGCGCCGTTGAGAATATTGTGGCCAAGGACGGCGTAGCCGTGGTCATCAATCCTGAGAACACCGTCACCGACCTGACTACCGAGCAGATTGCAGCCATCTACACCGGCGAGATCACCAACTGGTCCGAAGTTGGCGGCCCTGACGCCGAGATCGCAGTCCTGGGCCGTGACAGTGCCTCCGGTACCCGCTCCGCCTTTGAGGAGATCCTGGGCATTGAGGATGCCTGTGTCTACCTCAACGAGTACAGCTCCACCGGCGACGTCATCGGCAACGTGGCCTCCAACCCCAACGCCATCGGCTACGCCAGCCTCTCCGCCGTGGATGACAGCGTGGTGGCCGTGGCAGTCAACGGCGTGACTCCCACCGAGGCCACTGTGGCTGACGGCAGCTTCGCCATCCAGCGTCCCTTCGTGATAGTCACCGTTGAAGGCACTGAGCTCAGCGCCGCTGCCCAGGCTTTCCTGGACTACGCCATGAGTGCCGAGGTAGCCGACATCATAGCCGCCGCCGGTGCTGTCAGCGCCAACGGCTGAGCGTTGAACCGAATCTGACGGCAATGGCCCCCACATCCCTGGGGGCCTATTGCCCTGTTAAGGGCCGGGAGAGCAAGGGTATCAGCCAAGCATTAGTCTACCAGTCCAGGCCCTGGAAAGGAAAAGCTTCTTGAAGGAACTTGTATCAGTTAAAGGAGAGATGAGCGGGATGAAGCTGCCTGTGGGAAAAGCAGAAAGACCCGGCGGCACAGCCGCTGAAAATAAGGCCGCCGGGCAGGCCCGGACAATAGACGGCAGGAGAAGACTGAAGGACCTGATGGAGCAGTTCATGAAGGCCGTCTTTCTTGTGTGCGGACTGGTGGCGGTGGGCTTTGTCCTGGTCATCTCCCTCTATCTTATAATATCAGGTATCCCTGCCATACACCAGGTTGGATTTTTCGAATTCTTTTTCAGCTCCGACTGGGACCCAGCAAATAAGAGCGGGAACCCATCCTACGGCATACTTCCAATGATACTCACCAGCATCTACGGTACTGCCGGGGCAATGGTCATCGGTGTACCCATAGGTTTCCTGATGGCCGTATTTCTCTCAAAGATTGCAAACCGTAAAGTGGCTGCGGTTATCCGGGAAGTTGTAGACCTGCTGGCCGGCATACCCAGCGTTGTTTACGGCCTTGTGGGCATGATGGTACTGGTGCCGGGGATACGGGTACTATTCGGACTGCCTGCCGGAGACAGCCTGCTGGCTGCGGTGATAGTGCTGGCGGTGATGATACTGCCCAGTATAATCTCCGTCTCCGAAACGGCTCTTGATGCGGTGCCCCGGGAATATGAGGAGGCCAGCCTGGCCCTGGGGGCTACGGAGCTGGAGACATATTTCCGAGTTTCCGCACCGGCGGCCAAGAGCGGTATAGCTGCTGCTGTGGTGCTGGGCGTGGGCCGGGCCATTGGCGAGGCTATGGCCATACTGATGGTGGCGGGCAACGTGGCAAATATGCCCGGGCTGCTCAAAAGCGTGAAGTTTCTCACCACCGCCATTGCCGGCGAGATGAGCTATGCCGGCGGGCTGCACCGCCAGGCACTGTTTTCAATTGGCCTTGTCCTCTTCCTTTTTATCATGCTTATAAATGCAGTGCTCAATATGTTTCTAAAGAAAAACGACAAGGAGGGCGGCTGAAATGGAACAGCAATCCAAGTCTATAACCCGGGGACTGTCCCACCGGCGCCGGGCTTACGACATAACCATGCGCGCGCTGGTCTATGCCTCGGCAGCTGTCATCTGTGTGCTGCTGGCCTTTCTCATGGGGTACATCCTGCTGAGAGGTATTCCCCACCTGAGCTGGGAGTTCCTCTCCAGTGAGGAAAGTGTGATAAAGGGTATTGAGGGTATTCTCCCGGCTCTGATAAATACTTTGTATGTGGTAATTGCCACGCTTATTATAGTGCTCCCTCTGGGCGTTGGCAGCGCTATCTACCTCACGGAGTACGCCACCAACAGGAGGCTGGTTTCCCTCATAGAGTTTGCCACGGAGACACTGGCGGGGATGCCCAGCATCATCTTTGCCCTGGTGGGAGTAATAGTGTTCTGCGAATTTATGGGGCTGGGAATTAGCCTTTTGGCGGGAGCCTTTTCTCTGGTGATGATGACCCTGCCTACCATTATCCGCACTACCCAGGAATCTCTCAAAACCGTACCCCAGAGCTACCGGGAGGGCTCCCTGGCTCTGGGCAGCGGCAAGTGGCACATGGTGCGCACCGTGGTATTGCCCTCCAGCGTGGACGGCATAGTCACCGGTTGTATCCTGGCTGTGGGTCGCATAGTGGGGGAGAGCGCCGTTTTGATGTTCACGGCGGGCATGGGTATGCGCCTTGCCAAGTACGGCGACACATTTGGCAAGTTTTTCAAGAGCCTCTTTGACAGTTCCGGAGCCACCCTCACCGTGGCGCTGTACAATTACGCAAAGGAGAGGGCGGACTTCGAACCGGCCTTTGCCGTGGCCGTGGTGCTGCTGATAATAGCCTTCCTAATAAACATTGCGGCAAAGCTTGCCGGCGGCAGGCTGAAAAAACGCTGAGAGCAGGGGATATTTTATATGTGTGAAAATAATAGGGGAAAAAACATAATCCGTTCCAACAAACTTAATCTATATTACGGCGACAACCATGCCCTGAAGGACATCTCCTTTGACATACCGGAAAACCGCATCACGGCTCTCATAGGCCCATCGGGATGTGGAAAATCCACCTTTCTGAAAACCCTGAACCGGATGAACGACCTGGTGCCTGGGGTGAAGATAGAAGGACAGGTGCTTTACAAAGGCGAGGATATCTACGGCAAGGCCGTGGATGTGACGAGTCTGCGCAAGCAAATCGGCATGGTGTTTCAAAAGGCCAATCCCTTCCCCATGAGCATCTATGACAATATTGCCTACGGCCCCCGCACCCACGGCATAAGGAACCGGGCACACCTGGACGAGATAGTGGAGCGCTCCCTCAGGGACGCGGCCATCTGGGACGAGGTGAAGGACAGGCTGAATAAAAGCGCTCTGGGCCTTTCCGGCGGACAGCAGCAGCGGATATGTATAGCCCGTGCCCTGGCGGTGGAACCGGAAGTGCTGCTCATGGACGAGAGTACCAGCGCCCTGGACCCCATATCCACCTCCAAGATAGAGGAACTGGCAATGGAACTCAAAAGCCGCTATACCGTTATAATGGTGACCCACAATATGCAGCAGGCTCTGAGAGTGTCGGACTATACGGCGTTTTTCCTGTTGGGGGAACTGGTGGAATTCGGTGACACTCAGACAATATTCTCGAAGCCCGCGGACAAGCGGACGGAAGCTTATATTACAGGGAGGTTCGGCTGATGAGAACTTATTTCGACAAACAGCTGCAAACGCTCAACGACGAGATGAAGGCCATGGGTGCTCTGTGCGAGGATGCCATCGCCCTGGCCGCCAAGGCACTCTCCGAAAACAGCCGGGAGCTGGCGGCAAAGGTACCGCCCATATCTTCGGCTTTGGATCAGAAGGAGAGGGATGTGGAAGACATATGCCTGAAGCTATTGCTGCGCCAGCAGCCTGTGGCCGGGGACCTGCGGCAGATATCCGCAGCCTTGAAGATGATAACCGACATGGAGCGCATAGGAGATCAGGCGGAGGATATAGCCGAGATAGTAGTCTCCATGTCCGGCTGCCGCCAGGAAGAGGTAGAGCTTTTGAACTCTATGGCCCGCAGTGCCATACGGATGGTGACAGACAGCGTGGACGCCTATGTGAAGCAGGACCTGGAGCTGGCAAAGCAGGTGATAGCTCAAGATGACACTGTAGACGATTATTTTGAGAGAGTGAAAAAAAGCCTGGTGGATATTATGGTGAAGGAACCTGATATGGGCAGCTGCGCTCTCGATCTGCTCATGATAGGCAAATACTTTGAGCGTATAGGCGACCATGCCACAAATATTGCCGAGTGGGTTATCTTCTCCGTTACAGGGGAGCACAGGAGCGCAGAGCTATCCAATTAAATAGTTATGTAAACTGTACTATGGAGATTTCAACTAAAAAGCTCCCCCTAAGGATTTTAAGTCCTTTGGGGGAGCTTTATGAATAGCAGCAGTCAGCTCTTATATATCAGCCCTATGACAAAGACTGCAAGGGAAATGAAAAAAATAATAATGGCTGCGCCGGGCAGTGCCGAGTTGCGGCCCAGGTCGGCAATGGCGAAAATAATGGCCACCAGCATCAGCATTATCCCGGAGAGCATAAGCTTGGTTGATTTCAAATCAATTACTCCTTTAAATTCGTTTTAAGTTCACAGGGCAAAAACCGGGGCAAAAGAGAAAAATACAAAAAGATCTGAACGAAATTGTCCGTTCAGATCTTTCAGGAAGCTGCTTTTTACTGTATTTCCACCAGCTTGCCGATGACCACGTAGCGGGCGTCGTCAAACTCGTAGGTGCAGGTGGACAGGACCACGATCCTGTCGTCGATACTAACTTCCACATCGCTCTGGAAAGTGGACTCAGCTTTGGCGCTCTCCACATAGGCCAGGAACTGCTCATCGGCATCAAACTGCCGGGCGTACACATAGGAGTCGGAGGGAGTTACCAGACCGGCAAAGAGGTCAAGACGGTAATTCTTCTCGGGAGTGCTTATGTACAGACAGGGATGCTCAGGATAATATTCGGCATCGCGGTAGTTGCGCAGACTTGCAAACATGGAGCCGTCGTTCATGTTGTGACCGTATACCAGGGTGTTCTTATCGCTGAAGTCGGGAGAATTCTGGCAGTCGATAAAGATAGTGCCGTTGGCATTATACTCACCGCTGAGCAGATGATCCAGATAGGTGAAGTTGTCCTCGGTGTGGGCAATGGGGTAATTGATAACGGTGTTGGGACAGTAGATCCAGCCGGCGGCCTCGGGGTTTTCGGCCTGTAGTGCCGCAAAATCAACGCTGATGGGGGAGACTTCCACTTCTTCCTCCTCGGGCTCCTCTCCGTCGGCGGGGGAGGGCTTGGGAGTGGTCTGGGTGGTGGTAACATACTGCTGGCTCATAGCGTTATAATTTTCCTCGGCGACCTTATAACCGTTGAGAGTACTTATGATTTTATAGGCGCTGAATCCGAACACGCACAGGAAGACCAGGCAGAGCAGGACAAGCACCAGCTTTATGCTTTTGCTAATGACAATCGCCATCCTTCATTACAGAGTGGCTACATTATAACTTAAGAGCCTGAAAAAGAAAAGAAGTAATTGTAAATTTATACTTAAGAATAATTAAGTGTTTTCGTCATTTTGCCCATAAAGGAAATAAAAACAGCCGGGATGGACTGGGCCGCTGCCGGGCAGGGCGGAGGATTAACTCCGCTGGAGGACTACCTAAGGAATAAAGACGTGTTGACAAGCGCAAAAAATATGGTATAATGACTGAAAATTGCGGCAGATGGACGCGGCTTTGGCTGCGTCTGTTTCTGTGTGTTCATACCCTAAACTGAAAAAGCAGAAGAGAGGATGTACCGTGACGGATATGAAACTGACCTGCAAACTGGATATGTACAAGGCCCACGAGGGACAGCTGTTCTCTTTGGAGGGCCGCAGCTTTGATTTTGAAAACGACAAATACAGTATTTTTCCCGGTTTTTGCGATGTACATGTGCATCTCAGAGAGCCGGGATTTTCTTATAAGGAGACGGTGGCCACAGGCTGCGCTGCCGCCGCTGCCGGGGGCTATACCGCCGTATGCGCCATGCCCAACCTGAACCCGGTGCCGGACTGCCGGGAGAATCTGGACAGAGAACTGGAGCTTATAGACCGGGATGCCTGCATAGACGTGCTGCCCTACGCCGCCATAAGCCGAGGTGAGAGGGGAGAGGAGCTCTCCGACATGGAGGCTCTGGCCCCCAATGTGGTTGGCTTTTCCGACGACGGACGGGGCGTGCAGAGCGACGAGCTGATGGAGCAGGCCATGCTTCGGGCCAAGGAGTTGGGCAAACTCATCGTCGCCCACTGCGAGGTGAATTCCCTGCTGAAGGGCGGATACATCCACGACGGGGAATATGCAAGGGCCCACGGCCATCGGGGCATCTGCTCCGAGAGCGAGTACGCCCAGGTGGAGAGGGACCTGAAGCTGGTGGAGAAGACCGGCTGCGCCTACCATGTGTGCCATGTATCCACCAGGGAGAGCGTTGAGCTCATACGCAGGGCCAAGGCCAGGGGACTGGACGTGAGCTGCGAGACGGCCCCTCATTATCTGCTCATGGACGACAGCATGCTCCGGGAGGAGGGGCGCTTCAAAATGAATCCTCCGGTGCGCAGCCGGGAGGACAGGGAGGCGCTGATAGAGGGCATAAAGGACGGTACCATTGAGATCATAGCTACCGACCACGCGCCCCACTCCGGGGAGGAAAAATCCAGGGGACTGGAAAAGAGCGCCTTCGGTATTGTGGGATTGGAGACAGCCTTTCCCCTGCTGTACACCAATCTGGTGCTTACAGGGGAGATATGCCTGGAAAAGCTCCTGGAGCTGATGTGCCACAATCCCCGCCGTCGCTTCGGCATACCCTTGGGAGAGGACTTCAGCCTGTGGGACCTGGGGGAGAGCTACACCATAGATCCGGCGGAGTTCAAGTCCCTGGGCAGGGCCACTCCCTTTGAGGGCTGGCAGGTATTCGGCCGCTGCCACCTGACGGTACACGGCGGCAAGGCCGTATACTATAGATAATCCAAAAGCTAGAACATAAACAAGACAGGAAAAAGACATTTTACGGAGGAACAGCAATGGCAAAGAGAACAGACATTAAGAAGATACTCATCATCGGCTCCGGCCCCATAGTCATCGGCCAGGCGGCGGAATTCGACTATGCCGGCACCCAGGCCTGCCTGGCGCTGAAGGAGGAGGGCTACGAGGTGGTGCTCTGCAACTCCAACCCAGCCACCATCATGACCGATACCGCCATAGCCGACAAGGTCTACATGGAACCCCTGACCCTGGAGTACATCGCCAAGATCCTCCGTTACGAACGGCCCGACGCCATAGTCCCGGGTATAGGCGGACAGACCGGCCTGAACCTGGCAATGCAGCTGGAGAAGAAGGGCGTTTTGAAAGAGTGCCGTGTGGAGCTGCTGGGCACCAGCAGCGAGAGTATAGAGAAGGCCGAGGACCGGGAGCTTTTCAAGGAGCTGTGCCAGTCCATAGGTGAGCCCACCATACCCTCTCAGATAACCTACAGCCTGGAGGAAGCCAGAGCAGCCGCAGAAAAGATAGGCTACCCAGTGGTGCTGCGTCCGGCTTTCACCCTGGGGGGCACCGGCGGCGGTTTTGCCAACAATCCCCAGGAACTGGAGGACATCGGTATAAACGCTTTCAAGCTCTCCCCGGTGCATCAGGTGCTCATCGAAAAGAGTGTCAAGGGCTACAAGGAAATAGAATTTGAGGTCATGCGGGACTCCAAGGACCACGCCATAACCATCTGCGGTATGGAGAATGTGGACCCTGTGGGTGTGCACACCGGCGATTCCATAGTTGTGGCCCCCATCATGAGCCTGAATGACCACGACCTGAAAATGCTCAACGACAGCGCAATCAAGATAATCCGGGCGCTGAAGATAGAGGGTGGGTGCAATGTGCAGTTTGCCCTTAACCCCAATTCCAGCGAATACTACCTCATTGAGGTTAACCCCAGAGTCTCCCGTTCCTCCGCCCTGGCCTCCAAGGCCAGCGGCTACCCCATAGCCAGAGTCACCGCCAAGATCGCCGTGGGCATGGCTCTTGAGGATATCGCCATTGCCAACACCAACGCGGCTTTTGAGCCCAGCCTGGATTACGTTGTAGCCAAGATGCCCCGCTTTCCCTTCGATAAGTTTGCCACGGCACCAAATGTACTGGGCACTCAGATGAAGGCCACCGGCGAGGTCATGGGCATAGGTGCAAACCTGGAGGAGTGTCTGCTTAAATCCGTGCGCTCCCTGGAGATAGGGGTCTGCCATTTCCATCTTGCAAAGTTCGACACCATGGGAACCGAGGAAATTCTTGATTATCTGGGCAAGTTCAGGGACGACGGCATCTTTGCCGTGGCGGAGCTGCTGCGCCGTGGTGTGAGCATAGAGAAGCTCTATGAAGTGACCATGATAACCCCGCTGTTCCTGGAGTCTATAAAGAAGATTGTGGACATGGAGAAGACCCTGGCCGCAAATCCCGGCGACCGGGAACTGCTGAAAGCGGCCAAGGCCATGGGCTTCAGTGACAAGTACGTTGCCAGGCTCTGGAATAAAAAAGAACTGGATGTGTTCAACCTCCGCCGGGAAATTAAGCTGTTCCCCAACTATCCCATGGTGGATACCTGCCATACCAACGCCTATATACCCTACTTCTACTCATCCTACAGCAGAGAGAATTCCTCCCGGCTGGAGGACAGAAAGAAGATAGTGGTGCTGGGCGCCGGCCCCATCCGCATAGGCCAGGGCGTGGAATTTGACTACTCCACCGTCCATGCCGTCACTACCATAAAGAAGTCCGGTTATGAGGCCATAATCATAAACAACAACCCGGAGACCGTCTCTACCGACTATACCACCGCCGACAAGCTCTACTTCGAGCCCCTCACCGCCGAGGACGTTATGAACATCATAGAGTTTGAAAAGCCTGAGGGGGTCATAGCCTCCCTGGGCGGCCAGACAGCCATCAACCTGGCCCAGCCCCTTATGGAGCGGGGAGTGAAGATAATCGGCACCGACTGCGAGGCTATTGAGCGGGCTGAGAACCGGGACAGCTTCGAGCACATCCTGGAAAAGCTGGAGATCCCACAGCCGGAGGGGCATGCCGTCACCAACATCGAGGACGGTGTAAAGGCCGCCGAGAGCATCGGATACCCGGTACTGGTGCGCCCCAGCTTTGTGCTGGGCGGACGGGCCATGCAGATAGTTGCCAATGAGCAGCAGCTGCGCCAGTATCTCAAGACCGCCGTGGAGGTGGATGTGGACAAGCCCGTGTTGGTGGATAAGTACATCATCGGCAAGGAGATAGAGGTGGACGCCATCTGCGACGGCAGGGACGTGTTCGTCCCCGGCATCATGGAGCTGGTGGAGCGCACCGGCATCCACAGCGGCGACTCTATAAGCGTCTATCCCACTTTCAGTATCTCCGACAAGGTGAAGGGCATCGTGCTCCAGTATGCCAAGAAGCTGGGTCTGGGCATAGGTATCGTGGGCCTTTATAACATCCAGTTCATCGTGGATAGGAACGACAAGGTCTATATCATCGAAGTAAATCCCCGTTCCTCCCGTACCGTACCCTTCCTGTCCAAGGCCACCGGCTACAGCCTGGCGGATATCGCCACCGAGGTCATCATGGGCAAGAGCCTGAAAGAGCAGGGCATATTTGATATCTATCCCAAGGAGAAGGAACGCTGGTATGTAAAGGTTCCGGTATTCTCCTTCAATAAGATACGGGGGCTGGATGCCTACCTGTCCCCGGAGATGAAGTCCACCGGCGAGGCCATAGGCTATGACGACAAACTGAACCGTGCTTTGTACAAGGCCCTACAGGCTGCCGGCACCCACCTGCAGAACTACGGCACCGTGTTTGCCACCGTGGCCGACAAGGACAAGGAGGAGGCGCTGCCCCTGATCCGCCGCTTCTATAATCTGGGCTTCAACATTGAAGCCACCGAGGGCACGGCCCGCTTCCTGAAGGAAAACGGAATCCGCACCCATGTGCTTAAAAAGATACGTGACGGCAGCAACGAGATACTGGAATCCCTGCGCCAAGGCCATATCGCCTATGTCATCAACACCCAGGACATAGGCTCCATGGGCCAGCTCAGCGACGGATTCAAGATACGCAGTGCCGCTACCGAAAACAACGTCACCATGTTTACCGCTCTGGACACTGTGAAGGTATTGCTGGATGTGCTGGAGGAGACGACTCTGCGCATCTCCACTATCGATGCCTGAGGAGATTCATGAAACAGGGAAAGTTTGAGATAATTGAAAACATTCCTCTGGCGAAGGACATTATGCGCCTGCGCCTGGGGGGAGATACCGGGGCCATTGTGCGCCCAGGCCAGTTCGTGAATATACAGGTGGAGGGCTGTTTCCTCCGCCGGCCTCTTTCCGTGTGCGACTGGGATGAAAGCAGCCTCACCGTGGCATACCGCATTGTAGGCCGGGGAACAGAACTGCTGTCCAAAATGAAAAATGGCAGCTTGGATGTGCTCACCGGCCTGGGCAACGGCTTTGATACCTCCCTCTCAGGGGACAGACCTCTGCTTATAGGCGGGGGCATGGGCTTTACGCCCCTTTACGCCCTGGCCAAGGCCCTGATAAAGGAGGGGAAAAAGCCCCTGGTCATCCTGGGCTTTGCTTCAAAGGAGCAGGCTGTCTATGTGGACGAGTTCAGAACACTTGGCTGTGAAGTCACGGTCTGCACCGAGGACGGCAGCCTGGGACTTAAAGGCTATGTGACCCGCGCCATGGAGGGCCTTGACTACAGCCATTTCTACACCTGCGGTCCGGAGGCCATGTTCAAAGCTGTCAGCGACTGCTCCGTGACATCCGGACAGTTCAGCTTCGAGCAGCGCATGGGCTGCGGCTTCGGCGCCTGCATGGGATGCTCCTGTGAGACCCTCTACGGGGTGAAGCGCATATGTAAGGAGGGCCCGGTGCTGATGAAGGAGGAGATAAAATGGCGGACATGAGAGTCTCCCTCTGCGGCATAGAGCTGGATAACCCGGTCATCCCCGCCAGCGGAACTTTCGG
>CALWWB010000063.1 GCA_944385175.1 uncultured Oscillospiraceae bacterium
CAGCTTTCCATCTCTTCACCCCGGCCTCTATTATACCGTATTCACGGGCGCTTGGAAAGTTTTTTGACAAGCTGAGCAATCCCCATCCCGTCAGGGATGGGGATTGCTGTTTGTGCAAGTGCTGTGAAGGTTTTCAGCCAAGGTCAGTGGTGCTGCCGTCAAAGAGGGTGATGGAGACTACATCGTCAGGGTCTATGGTGCCCAAGGAATAGCCGGTGTGTCGCTTTACGATGCCGTCCTGATAATCCCCGGATTCGGCAGCGATAATCTGTAACTCTGAGCCGTCGGCCATATGGAGGGTGCCCTGGGTGACGCCGCTTATGGCATTGGCCCAGGGGGCCTGTACGCTTCGTATCCAGTCCTGGTCCTCCTGGCTCAGCTCTTCAAAGCGCAGGCCCTTGTCAGAATAGTAAAACCGCTCTGAGTCCTCGTGCTCCAAAAGCCAGGTCATTCCGGAGGCATACAGTTCAACGCCCAGCAGCCTGCCGCTCTTGCCCAGCTCCTCACAGCTAAACTCAACGGGATTTTCAAACATGCAGGTTCTTATCCTTACTTCCGGCAGATCCAGGGTGAAGCTGCCCAGCTGCTGTATCTCGGCGTCCTCATCCTGTATATCGGGGCAATATCCCACTATTATATCCCGGGAGGCTTGATCGGACCCGGCGTGGGAAATCAAATATTCAAAAGTGGCTGTCTTTGTCTCCGCGTCATAAAAAACCTGCTTCCCGTTCTTCCACATAGAGCTCATACCTATATAAGTTTTTCCGCCGTCATGGGAAACGCCAAAGAAATAGTTTACGTCCCTTGCGGGGTCAGGTTCCATAGGGGACACGTTGAAGTATACTCTGTCAAACTCCACACCCCCGATGGAGGACAGCAGGGTGACGGTCATTTTGCCGTCGGAGGAAGCTTCCTCCCCGTTCTCCTCCGGCAGCGGGTATTCGGTGTACTCCTCCACCTGGTGCTGGTCTATTTGCAGCTGCTCTCTCAGCTCCTGCTGCCGCTGCCGGTTTATGCCGTAGCCAATGGCAAAGGCGGTGACGGCAAAGAACACGGATATAACTGCGGCTATCAGCAGCGTGCGCCGGAGATTTCTTGCGCTGTGCCTGGAAATTTTCATATCGTTCACCTTGGGGGCCTCACAGTCGGGCCCGGTGAGCTCCAGAGCTTCCAGAACGTAGCTCTCATCCAGCATGGACAGCGCCCGGGAAATTTCTTCCCGCCTCATGGTATCAGCCCCTCCCTTTCAAGATAGTTTTTTAATTTTTCACGGATACGGAAGAGACGCAGGGAAACCCGGCCGCTTTTGACCTTCAGCCTTGCGGCAATGTCCTTCACCGGCTCTGCCAGGTAGTAGCGGCAGACAAAGAGCTGCCTGTCCTCCCTGGAAAGCCCGGATAGAAAACGGTTCATAGCTTCCGCCAGCTCCCGGGCCTCCAGCTCCGTCTGGGCGTCCCCGGCCGCTGCCAGACAGCCCTCCAGCTCCGACAGAGCCAGGTCGTAGCTGCCGTTTCGCTTTTTGGCGCTGTTGGCATGGTAGCGGTCCAGAGACAGGTTCCGGGCTATGGCCAGGGTGTAGGCCTTCAGGCGCTCCGGCCTTTTTGGAGGCACGCTGTTCCACACGCCCAGATATGTATCTGCGGCGCACTCCTCAGCGTCCCGCACATCCCCCAGGATGTTCAGGGACAGCTTCCTAACCGCCCGGCCGTATTTCAGTTCCAGCTCATGGACTGCCTGTTCCGAGCGCTCAAAGAACAGGCCGATTATCCTGCTGTCTTCCATTTGTCCACTTCCTTTCCGCTTCAACTATAAAGTAGGGAAAAAGGGAGGAATATTTCATGGGCGGGAAATTTTTCTTCGGGATTTGTACAATATTATAGTGTATACCGGCAAAGTCTGCAAAGGGATTCCCCATAAATTATGCACTTGGTAGAAGCTGGATGGGGAATTAAACTGCAAGTTGACTTGAAAAAAAGCGCGTGATAAAATTGACGATGTCAAAAGGACAATGCTGATTACCGTCAGATGAATACACTTTTTTGGAGGTACTGACATGAGAGGGATTCACAGCGTAGTTGACGATCTGCGCAACAGCGTATTCAAGGAAGTGGCAAAGCTGGCCTATGAGGGCGGGGACTATTCCCGCATAGATCGTCTGCCATATAAAATCGTACCCGGCAGCGAAGCCAGGTACAGAAGCAATATTTTTCTGGAGAGAGCCATAGTCACCGAGCGTCTGCGTCTGGCCTGCGGCCTGCCTCTGCGCAAGGCGGACGAGTACGGCCCCGCCAGCGACGGTATAGAGGAGGCCAACATCCCCGAGAAGTACTATGAGCCCCCCCTTATAAATATCATACCCTTTGCCTGCAACGGCTGCCCTCCCAAGGAGATAAGGGTTTCCTCCAACTGCCAGGGCTGCCTGTCCCACCCCTGCCAGGCCGTGTGCCCCAAGGGCGCCATCTACATCAAGGACGGCAAGAGCAACATCGACCAGAGCAAGTGCATCAAATGCGGCAAGTGCCTCAACCAGTGCCCCTATGATGCCATCAGCCGCATTGAGAGGCCCTGCGCCAAGGCCTGCGGCATGGACGCCATAGGCAGTGATGAAAACGGCAAGGCTGTCATAGATTACGACAAATGCGTTTCCTGCGGCATGTGCCTGGTGAACTGCCCCTTCGGCGCCATTGCCGACAAGAGCCAGATCTTCCAGATAATCCAGGCCATCAAATCCGGCACCAAGATAATCGCCATTGTGGCCCCTGCCTTTGTCAACCAGTTCAAGGGCGCCACCCCCGCAAAGCTGCGCAAGGCCATGCGTATCCTGGGCTTTGCCGACACTGTGGAAGTGGCCATTGGCGCTGACCTCTGCACCATTGAGGAGGCGGAGGACTTTCTGGACAAGGTGCCGGAGAAGCAGCCCTTCATGGCTACCTCATGCTGCCCGGCCTGGAGCGTCATGGCAAAGAAGCTCTTCCCGGAGTTTACCGACTATATCTCCATGGCCCTGACCCCCATGGTCATCACTGCCCGCCTGGTTAAGAAGGACAACCCGGAAGCCAAGATAGTTTTTGTCGGTCCCTGCGCCGCCAAGAAGCTGGAGGCCTCCCGCCGTACCATCCGCTCCGATGTGGACTTTGTGCTCACCTTTGAGGAGCTCCAGGGCATGTTTGAGGCCAAGGAAGTGGACTTTGCTGCCCTGGAGCCGGACGAGCAGGACAAGGACTTTGAGGAGGGCACCGGCGCAGGCCGGGGCTTTGCCGTGGTGGGCGGCGTGGCTGCCGCCGTGGCGGACTATATTGCCGAGATAAGACCCGGCACGGAAGTGAAAATGGAGTTTGGCGACGGATTGCGTGAGTGCCGGAAGATGCTGCTCATGGCCAAGGCCGGCAAGCGCAACGGCTACCTGCTGGAGGGCATGGCATGTCCCGGCGGCTGCGTGGCCGGAGCGGGTACGGTGGCTCCCGTGCCTGTGACCTCCGCCGCAGTAAAATCCTATAAGGCCGCTGCCGTAAAACAGAGCGCCGGAGACAGCAGCTACAGCGGCCGGCTTTCGGAGGTAACAGAATGAAAACTCAGCGCAAGGCGGTCACTTTTATTGCGGAGACCGCCATAGGCATCGCCCTGGTGGTCCTGGCCCAGCTGGCGGGGAAGCTCTTTCCCGCCGGTGCGGTGGTGATAGGGCCCCTGTCCGTGACCCAGCTCATCACCGGCAGCCTGGTCAACTGCGTGCTCTTTGTCTTTGCCGCCCGTACCGGGGCCCTCTCCGGCATCTGCATCGGCCTGTTTTCCTCGGCCCTGGCCTTCCTCCTGGGGGTGGGCCCGGCCCTTATACAGCTGGTGCCGGTGATAGCCTGCGGCAACGCCATCCTGGCGGGCCTCTTCGGCCTGAGCCGCAGGACGAAGCTGGACAGCCGCGTCTCCATGGTCTGCTGCGCCCTTATAAAGTGCGGCTTCCTGTGGGTCTCCGTGCCTGCGGTTATAGCCACATTGGGCAGCGTGCCGGAAAAGCAGGCGGCAGTGATGTCCGCCACCTTCTCCTGGCCCCAGGGCGTCACTGCCCTCATCGGCGGTGTGCTGGCCCTTGTGATCATCCCCAGGCTGATGAAGGCCAAGGCCAACTGAAAACCCAGTCCCAAGAGAATAAAGTCTCAAATTTCCCCCGGCCAATTGGCCGGGGGCATAAGAAAGTGATATTGCTTTTTGCAATAACGGCATGGCTTCTGTCATGCCGTTTCCTTTTTCATTCAATTTTTATTGTGAACAAATTTGCTCCAGCGCTTTTTTGCCTGGCAAAAAAAGGCCTCCTTTTCTGAAAATGGGGATAAAAAACCGTCAACTTTTCGCATGGTGCGACAAGTCAACGGTCAGTTTTTGGTATTCAGTTTTTCAAAACTTTCTGGAGGCGAATAGCATTTTATACTGTTTGTGGACGTCAAGTCCACAGGGGGATAGCCGCATAAGCGGCGCAAGGGGGGATAGACACCTTGTCGGAACGAAGTGACAGAACATTCTAGGACTGCTGATTTTCCTGCTGGCATAGAATGAAGCTCCGCAGGGCGCACGAATACTTCCGGCAGGAGAGTATAGAAGTGCGCCTTTAGAGTTCTAAGGGGTTTTGCTCTGGCTCAACTTTCTGACAAATGGAAATATACCCTTGTTTTATCTAAGCCTTTCTCGCATAGAAATTTTATCTTCTCGCCATGCACTATATAGTTCCTCGTTTTCCTCCCATAACTCTTTTATTTCAGAACTATCAGAGAGAACTGCGTCAATAGCGTCTATTGCCTTTTGTTTGAGAGGGGCAAAGTCAAACGATTTTAATGTTTTTATCCATTTAAAATAATCTTCATCATCACAGCTATATTGCGTATCGTTGAGCACGCTATCAATAACTGCGGCTGATACCAATGCATAATGTCCATCGTCATAATCGACATACTCTGCGCCAATCACAGCGTCAAAATATTTTTCCATATCTGAAATTATTTTTGATGACTCTATCAGGTTATCAAGAGCGTCATAAGCTGTATCGTCATCAAACACGCCATAATTCCATGCACCCACTTTAACTTCCTCCTAAATTTAATTTTCTCGTTGATTTCAGTTGAGTAAATTATACCATAAAAATTGTGAAAAATTATACTGCAACTTTTGCAAAATAAGAGAGAAGCCTGAACAGTTTTTCTCTGCTCAGGCGGTTCTCGTCATCTATTTTTCTATCTCCTGCTGTACCTATTCATGGGCTTCCTGCTGAACGATAAGCCCAGCCGAAAATCTGTGTTTGAAGTGGCTTTTGCTTTCCTCACATTGGGCGATTGCTGTCTGCGCCCTGAGTTCCTGCACCAACCCATAGTCCTCTTTGCCCAATTGCCGGGATAACTGCTCCATGAGCTTTTCACAGGCTATGACTGCCTTGCGGCTGCTTGAATAATTTTTATCTCAAAGTTTTGTCTAACTTTTTGGGGGCACTTCATGTTCGTGGGTAGTTTTCTATACTGGTTAAAAAAAGCCTGGCACTTTCTCCTCCGGCGAGAATAAGGTCTCTTGCACGCCTTGCCGCGGATCCAGAATAAAAACTGTGGAAGCAGGCTTTGTTTTGGGCGGCTGCATAGATTGTTGCTCTGCTTTCATCTGCCACCGGCAGTGGCAGGGCCTAAATTCTCTCAGCACAACAGCCCGCCACAGAAACGCCTTGATATTCAAATCTTTTCCCAGGCTATCAAAAAAACATAGAAGTTTTTTTCGCCCCGGCGAAAAAATAATTTCAATCGTTTTCCGAGGCGACATGTGCGTCCCGGAAAACACTTCTAACATTCATACCTAATCCAAAGCCCAGCATGAGCGGGGTTGATTCGGGAAGGAGCTGCAACGAAATGGATGAGAAGGGACGGCTGCCCTTGTGGGATACCCTCGCCGCTGCGGAGGATACGGAGTTTGCAGCGGTGCAGCACAGTGTAAGACTTTTCCGGCGACGCAGCGCAATTCGCACAAGAGAGTACAGAGGACTCACTTCAGCTGTTTATAAAGGGCCTCTGCCACTGGCTCCAGCCACTGGGTGGCGCAGTCCTCCCCAGGCACCTCTATGGCCAGGTGGCTGAACCAGCTGTCTCCTGCGGCCCCATGCCAGTGCTTCACACCTGCGGGAATGTTAATGCAGTCGCCTCCCTGCATTTCTATGGCCTCCTTGCCCCATTCCTGATAGTAGCCGCGGCCGCCCACACAGATAAGTATCTGGCCGCCGCCCTTGCTTGCTTGGTGTATGTGCCAGTTATTCCGGCAGCCGGGCTCAAAACTTACGTTGAATATGCCTGTCTGTTCCGTGGAAACCGGGGAGAGGTAACTGCGGCCTGTGAAATACCGGGCGTAGGCATCGTTGGGCTCGCCTATTGGGAAAAGCATTTCTGCCTGATGGCGGGCCTTGGCATCCTCCGCCGTTTCCTGCAAAGGCCAGACCTCCTTTGCCATGTTGAACACCGCCCAGCCTTTGGGCCAGCCTGCGTAGAAGGCCGTATGGGTTATCAGGGCGGCTATCTCCGCCCTTGAAACTCCGGCGTTCCGTGCATTTTCCAGGTGGAATTTCATGGAGGAGTCCGTCACTCCGGAGGCCATAAGGGCGGTGACCGTGAGCATGCAGCGGGTCTTGCGGTTCAGTGCCGGATCGTTCCAGTTTTCTCCAAAGAGGATGTCATCGTTGTAATGGGCAAAATTTGGGGCAAAGTCACCCAAGGCAGTCCGGCCTGCAGTCTGTACAATTTTCTCCATGGCCCACCTCACACTAGGCCCGCCAGCAGGGACTTGAGCCGTGCTGCTGATATCTGGCCGTTGAGCAGGGCCCCTTCCTCTATTCTGGCTCTGGGTGAGACCGAGGCCTTCAGCCCTGCGGCGGCCCTGCCGAAGCCGCTGCCTCCCGAGGTGGCAAAGAGGATTATCCGCTTGCCGGAAAAGTCGTAGCTCTCCAGGAAGCTGTTGATGATGGTGGGGGCTATGTACCACCATATGGGGAAGCCCAGAAAGATCACATCATGCCCGGCGATATCCGCATCCCGATCCGCCAGGGCCGGGCGGCTGCCCGGATCTGCCATCTCCCGGCTGCTGCGGGAGTTTTTGTCGGTCCAATCCAGATCTGCCTGGGTGTAGGGCTGCTCCGGACGTATCTCATAGATGTCCGCCCCTGCTGCCTGGGCCAGGGCTTTTGCCGCTCTGGCGGTGGTGCCGCCGGGGCTGAAATATGCTACCAATATCTTGCTCATGCTAATGCAACCTCCCGTGTTAAATTCCAAGGGCTTTAGCTCCTTGCTGCTTATATTCTATCCTTTAAGGCGTGAAATGTCCAATGCTTATATCACATTTAAAACTATGCCTGTAAAGCATTTCTTAACTCCTGGATGAAAAGGGAAGCGGCCCTGGGCAGAGTCTGCCCCTTCTTCCAGGCCAGTACTGCTCCCGTCTCTACTGCCGGGACAAGGGGCACGAAGCGCAGCTGTTCATATACGTTTCCCAGGTCGAAGCACAGCGCCGCGCCCATACCCTCCCGGACCATGGCCGCCGCATTGAGGATCAGGTTGTATTCTCCCGCCACAGGTAGCTGGCTGAAACCGTCTCCGAACCAGCCTGCCAGTTGATCCTTCACTGTCTCCCGCCGTGGCAGCAGCAACGGGAGCTGCTGCATATCCTCTCTCCGCAGCTCGCCTTTTTGTGCCTGTATAGAGTCGGCTGGCAGGAGCGCGCCCCATCTCTCTTTCCAAGGCATATGGATGAATTCATATTTGCTAATGTCTACCGGCTCCATCAGAAGTCCCATGTCCAGGCTGCCGCTCTCCATGCGCTCCTTGATATCGTCGGCATTTGCGCTGTATATGCTGAACTGCACCAGGGGGTTTTCACGGCGAAACTCTGCCATATGCTTTGCCAGCGTTGCCATGTTCTTGGTCTCCCCGCAGCCGATGTATATCTCTCCGGCCAGGGTGTCCTCCCGGTGGCTCAGCTCACGTACGGTCTTTTCACTGAGAGCCAGCAGCTCCTGGGCCCGGCGCTTTAGCAGTAGCCCCTCCTGGGTCAGACTAATACTGTGCCCGCCTCGGTGAAAGAGCCTGACACCAAACTCATCCTCCAGCTGCATCAGCTGCCGGGACAGGGTGGGCTGGCTCAGGTGCAGCTGCCTGGCCGCCCTGGTGATGTTTTCCTCCCGTGCCACGGTAAGAAAATAACGCAATACGCGCAGTTCCATTTGCCTTTACCTCCTTTGCCCTCCGCTCTGCCGGATTATATATGACTATTTTATCAGATAAGGTCCTGACCGGCAAGGCAAAGGGCTGAGGCAAGAGGTAATTTGGAACATCCTGTTTCGGCTTTTCGATAACTGCAGCCTCAAGGCGGCCCGTTATACAATTCCGGCCTCTAAAAACCTGAAGCGCAAAGCTTAGGGTTTAATGGGAGCTGCGACAGTATGGGTGAGAAGTGACGATTATTCTGCAAGAGAGATCAACGCTGCGAACAAAATGCAGTCAGAAGGATGTGTTACAAGTGGCGATACAGAACCTGGGGCTGCCGTTAAGAAAAGCCAAATTGAACCACGGTGCAGCCTTCGATTTGGAAAGGAGGAACAGCGGCGTGAGCTTGCTCCGACGCTGGTGCGAGTGGTGATGTAGAACCTGCGGTTTACGTCATTAAAAATCAAATTAAAGCCCAGTATACAGCACGGCCTTAATTTGAAAAGGAGGAGCAAAGCGGACTTTATCTCCAGCCATATAAAAACAAACCCGAAGCCTTGCGCTTCGGGTTTGGAAGGAGCCGCGACAGAATGGGTGAGAGGTGACAATTGTTCCGCAAGAAAAATCGTCGCCGCGAACGATATGCCGTCCGCGGCGACGTGGTGCGCGAGGCGGGACTTGAACCCGCACGTCCGGAGTGGACACTAGAACCTGAATCTAGCGAGTCTGCCAATTCCACCACTCGCGCATCTCTGGAATGCTTGATTATAATAGCACCACGAGTCCCACTTGTCAAGCATATTTTTTCGGTTTTTGATATATTTTTCGCGGCGCAGAAACAGGGGAGCGAAGGTGCCGGAAACTGTAGGATTGCCTCGATTTTTGCACAGTGTAAAGTAGTCGGGGCCGATATAAAAAGCGATCCCCGCCGACACTTTTCTGGTCGGCGGGGATCGCTGAACTTGTTACCGTGGGGCAGCACACTCAGGCCTCATCGTAGAGGGCGATGAATTCCTCCAGGCAGAGGTTGTTCTCCATAATGTATGTGGCGGCCTCAACGCCCACATAGCGGAAGTGCCATGGCTCATACATCACCTGGGTTATGTCCTGCTTGTCTTCGGGATAGCGGAGGATAAAGCCGTACTCCTGACAGTGGGCCAGAAGCCATTGGAAAGTCTCGGTATTTTCCAGATCGGTGGTCTTGGGGTTGCGGTAAATGTCGGTGATATCGCAGCACAGGCCGGTCTGGTGCTCACTGGTGCCGGGAGGCGTGACTATCTTGGCAGCTTCCTCAGCACTGCCCACCTGGCCGATTTTAGTCTGGTAAAGGTACTGCTGCTCGGAGTAGGGGCGGTAGCCGGAAGATAGATAAACGGAAAGTCCTTCGGCCCGTGCGCCCTCGGCGAAACTGGTGAGAGCGTCGGCAATGCGGGAATCAACGGGGCAGCCGTTGTCATCCAGCTCGGCTATTTCTGGAGGGGCGTAATCCTCTCCTATGGAGTGGTCCTTGTTTACAAGTATCATCTCCCAGCTGGTCAGATCCACATCCGGCAGGTCGCTGCCCGGCTCCTCGGTGGGTTCCACAGTGGGCTCCACGGTAGGCTGGACGCTTGCCTCCGCCGCCGCAGTATCCTGAGAAGCTGGTTCACCCTCCTCACTGATGGAGGCAGCGGTCTCTGAAAACTCGTCGGTAAACCAGCCGGAGGAAAAATGCATATAACTGTATCCCAGAAAAACACCCAGGAAAAGTATGGAAAAGAATATCTTAAATACGAGATTGCCTTTCATTTGCAGCCTCCTCATCGTTCTGTAACAGGGGTATTGTACCATCTTGTGCCCGTCAGGTCAACTGGCATTTGCCCGGGAAATCCTGCCGGGAGCGTTTTTTGCTCCGTCTTTTGAATGGCAAGTGCACTTGTACACAGAGCCTGCTGATGGTATAATACCATTATTCTACAGTAAAACGTTAATATTATTGAAATTTTAAAAGGAGGGCTGACAATGAAGCTGACCTGGTGCGGGCATTCCTGCTTCCTGCTGGATACGGAGCAGGGCCGGGTAGTGTTCGACCCCTATGAGCCGGGCTATGTGCCGGGGCTTAAGCTCCCCGAACTGGAGGCGGAGCTGTGCCTTTGCAGCCACGGACACGGGGATCACAATTATACGGCCGGAGTTAGGCTCAGCGGTAAAGAGCATGGCCTGAAGGTGCAGGAGTTTTCCTGCTTTCATGACGAAAAGCAGGGGAGGCTGAGAGGGAAGAACACCATGTATCTTGTGGAAGCGGAGGGGCGCCGGGTGCTCCACATGGGGGATCTGGGCCACATGCCGAGTCAGGAGTTGGTGGAGCAGCTGGGGCATATAGACCTTATGATGATACCCGTGGGCGGCTATTATACAATAGATGCCGCCCAAGCCGCCGCCATTGTGAGACAGCTGAAACCGGGTATGGTCATCCCCATGCACTACAAGGGCCGGGGCTTTGGCTTTGATGTGCTGTCCACCCTGGAAGATTTTACAGACAGGATGGACAGAGTGAAGGTCCTGGATACAAATGTTCTGGAGCCGGAGTGGAGCAGCTGCCCGGTAACGGTGGTGCTCAGCTGCCCGGTGGATGCCGGATTTTCCCGCTGAATCGGAAGGAGACAGAAAATGAAACGTTCAGAGATAAACCGGGCCCTTAGGGAGATGGAGCTGATGTGCCTGAGAGAGCGCTGCTACCTGCCGCCCTTTTGCGGCTTTACTCCTCAGCAGTGGCAGAGCCTGGGGCACGAGTACGACGAGGTGAGAGACTGCATGCTGGGCTGGGACATCACCGATTACGGCCTGGGGGACTTTGACAAAGTGGGCTTTTCCCTTATCACCCTGCGAAATGGCAACCGCTCTATGGCGGATAAATACCCCAAGGTCTATGCGGAAAAGCTGTTGTATCTGAAGGAGGGGCAGTATGCCCCCAACCACTTCCACTGGTATAAGACCGAGGACATCATAAACCGGGGCGGCGGCAATGTGCTTATCCGGGTATACAACTCCCTGCCCGATGAGGAGATAGATTATGAGTCGGATGTGACTGTGCATCTGGACGGACGCAGTCTCACCGTGCCTGCCGGCACCCATATTCGTCTGGCCCCGGGGGAGAGCATCCATGTGCAGCAGTACCTGTACCACGACTTCTCTGTGGAGCCCGGCAGCGGGCCGGTGCTGCTGGGGGAGGTCAGCCAGTGCAACGACGACAACACGGACAACCGCTTCAACCCTCCTGTGGGCCGCTTCCCTGAGATCGAGGAGGACGAGCCGCCCTACAGGCTCCTGTGCAACGAGTATCCGAAAGCGAGGTAAAGGCATGATAAGCAGAATAGATAACGGCAAGCTCAGCCTGGAGGTCAGCAGCCTGGGGGCTGAGATGCAGAGACTCACGTCCTGCACCGGTGTGGAATACTTGTGGGACGGGGACGAGCGCTATTGGCGGCGTCATGCTCCGGTGCTTTTCCCCTTTGTTGCCCGACTGTGTGAGGGGAAGTATCAGCTCAATGGCCGGGAGTATAGGCTGCCCATCCACGGCTTTGCACCCCAGAGCGAATTTGAGCTCCATAAGCAGACGGAGACGGAGCTGGTCTACCGCCTGTGCGACAGCCCGGCGACCCGGGAGATGTATCCCTTCGCTTTTGAGTTTTATGTGGGCTACAGCCTGGAGGGCTGGAAGCTGAAGGTGGACTACACCGTGGTGAATACGGGCAGCGAGCTGCTGCCCTTCGGCCTGGGGGGCCACCCTGGCTTCAGGATACCCTTTGTGCCTGGTACGGTGTTTGAGGACTATTATCTGGAATTTTCCAGGCCCTGCCGGCCCGACCGCGTAGGCTTTGACGACAGCTGCATGGTCACCGGTGTCAATGCTCCCTATCCTCTGGAGGAGGGACGCATACTGCCTCTGCGCCATGAGCTCTTTGACCACGACGCCGTGGTGCTGGCCAATGCGGCCAAGGAGGTGGCCATCCGCTGCAAGGGCAGCGACAGAGCCGTCAGAGTGGCCTTCCCTCGGATGAACTATGTGGGCTTCTGGCACAAGGACGGCCTGGCCGCACCCTATGTTTGCATAGAGCCCTGGCTGTCCCTCCCGGCGAGGAGCGGGGTCACCGAGGACTTTTATTGCAAGGGTGACATGGTGCGTCTGGAAAGCGGAGAGAAGTATACAAACCCCTGGAGCATAAGCATTGAGGAGGGCTGAACATGTATGATGTAGTGGCACTGGGCGAGGCCCTGATAGATTTTGCCATGATTTCGGCTGATGCTGAGGCTTATCCCACCATGGCGGCCCACCCCGGTGGGGCCCCGGCCAATTTCCTGGCGGCTCTGACAAAGTTCGGGGCAAAGACTGCCCTTATCACAAAAGTGGGGGATGACAGTTTCGGCCGCCTGCTTCTGGGCACTATGGAAAAGGCGGGAATAGATACCAGGGGAGTGATCCTGGACCCGACGGTATTCACCACTCTGGCCTTCGTATCTCTGGACAGCCGGGGCGAGCGGGAGTTTTCCTTTGCCCGCAAGCCGGGAGCGGACACATGTATAAGGGAAAATGAGCTGGATCTGGAGCTGATAGACCGGGCAAAGGTCTTCCACTTCGGCACCCTCTCCCTCACCGATGAACCCGCCCGCTCCGCCACGGTGAAGGCGGTGGAACACGCCCGGGCCGGGGGCAAGCTCATCAGCTTTGACCCCAATCTCAGAGAACCCCTGTGGGCAGACCTGGAGCAGGCAAAGCGGCAGATGCTCTGGGGCCTTGAGATGGCGGACGTGGTGAAGATAAGCGACGACGAGGTGAAGTTCCTCTTCGGCCTGGAGCCGGAGGCGGGCTGTGAATATATTTTTAACAACTTTGATTTGAAACTGCTCTACGTTACCTGCGGGGGCGATGGCTGCTGGTATAGGAACGCCCGCTGTTCGGGACATGCCGAGAGCCTGAAGGGCGTGCATATCCTGGATAAGACCGGGGCCGGGGATATCTTCGGCGGCTCGGCCATGTATAAGCTGCTCTGCAGCGGAAAGGCCCCGGAGGAGCTGGACAGGGAAGAACTGGAGGCGGTAGTACGTTTTGCCTCCGTATCTGCGGGCCTGTCTGCCACCAGGGCCGGAGGTATATCCAGCGTGCCGGAATTGGCAGAGGTGGAGGCCCGGCTGTAAACTCTTGCACAGCATAAAGACCGGACTTGGACGCCATGAAAATATATAACGCTCAACCGGGGATTTATATGCCCCACGCCATTGAATTTTGAGACGCAGAGGCTTGTTTGCTTAGCAGCAGACTTTTGCAGACTATTAATAAAGAGAATATAAATCTTAATATAATACTCCATTAATCCGGGCCCGCTGCATTTATGTGCGGGACCGGATTTGCAGTTTGATTCAATCATATGAAAACATGACGAACAAGCCCTGGGTAAAGGGTGATAGTAAGGAGCATATAAGGAGCATATTTTCAATAAATTATCCTAGGGAACCTCTGAATAATAGCCTTTATCCTGTTCCTACTCGATGTATTAGCCGCTATTTGCGCTTAGTTTAGGTA
>CALWWB010000064.1 GCA_944385175.1 uncultured Oscillospiraceae bacterium
AAATGCTTGCAGCACATTGTGCTGCAAGCATTTTTTGTGGTAAAGAACAGCCCGATAAATTGTTCCAGTGGGCTGTTGAGAGGGAAAAGAAGGGGTGTAAGAGGGGAAAAACGGTGCTGCGGTTTTTGGAAAGAAATAGCTTATATAAGGATGACTTTATATCGGCAGTTTTTTCAGCTGTACCAGGGCTCGGAGCAGCTGTAGAGTATCTCGCCGGTGATGGCATCCAGAGAATATTCATATTCCATGCCATCAACATCAAAACCCACCTCGTACCAGGCGCTGCCGTGTTCCACATCAAAGTCAACATCCCGGTCTCTCAGGGCGGAGAGTTCTACCCCGGCATCTTTGGCGGCTATGCGCAGAGCCTCGTCCCTGCCAATGTACATGGTGTTGTAACGATGGAGGAAGAAGCCGCCTACTGCACCCCCTGCCACCAGCAGCAGAACGAGGACTATAACAATTATTTTCAAAACTTTTTTCATCTCTCAATCTCCTTTTGCTGTTTATGAGTAAAGTATATTGTGTTTTATTAAGAAAAGAATTAAAATCAAGGCAACGGTAAAGAGATTATGGAAAGACCGGAAAGATCGGGAACAGACTGGGAATGAGCAATCAGGCAGAGCAGTAGATTTTCGGATCTGACCGGGAGATTTAATAAATTTATTAATAATTAATGATAAGCTAATATAAAAACGGGAGAAGGGAGGCGGAAGGATGCGCATACTTGTGGTGGAAGACGAGAAGCATCTGAACCGGATAATAAGCGAGGCGGTGGAGGACGAGGGCTACAGTGTAGATAGCTGCTACAACGGTGTGGAGGCTCTTGAATATCTGGAATGTGCCGGATATGATGTTATTATCCTGGATGTGATGATGCCGAAGATGAACGGGCTTGAGCTGGTGAGAAAGCTGCGGGACAGGGGGGACAACACCCCGGTCCTGTTTCTCACCGCCAGAGACGCCGTGGCCGACAAAGTGGAGGGCCTGGAGAGCGGGGGAGACTACTATCTGACCAAGCCCTTTGATTTCAAGGAGCTTATGGCGGTGGTGCGTGTGATGGCCAGAAAATACACCGGAAACCGCTCCAATGTCTACACTATTGCCGACCTGAGCCTGGACAGCAATACCAAGACTGTGACCAGGGCGGGGAAAAATATAGAGCTGACGGCCAAGGAATTTTCTCTGCTGGAATATATGATGCGGAATAAAGAAGTGGTGCTGTCCCGGGAGATGATAGAGAACAACCTCTGGAACTATGACTACGAGGGCGGCACCAACGTGGTGGATGTGTACGTGGGTTATCTGAGAAAGAAAATGGACACTGGCTTTTCAAAAAAACTCATCCACACCGTGTGGGGCACCGGCTGGGTGCTGAAGGAAAAGTAAAGAGGTGGGTCTATGCTTTCCGTAAAAATGCGGATGACTTTGTGGTTCACTCTGATGGTGCTGCTGATGGCGGCGCTGGTGTTGGTATTTGTGCTGGTGATAAATGCCAATACCATAAGCGATGACCCGGCGGGCCGACTGGTAAAAGTGGTGCTGGCCAACGCAGGGGAGGTGGAGTTTGACCGGGGGCGATTTGAATGGGACGATCTGGATGCCTACAGCCGGGGAGTATACTGCAATTTCTATAATGAGCAGGAGGAACTGCTCATGGGGGCCATGCCTCAAAACCTGAGCATAGCGCTGCCCCTGGAGGCAAACGTGATAAGAAGTGTTTTTACTGAGGACGCGGAATATTACATATATGACTGCTATGTGGATATGGAAGTCACGGGCCTGTGGATAAGAGGCGTCATCAACGCCAATGACCACTCGGGCCTGATGAAGACCATACTGATACTTACGCTGAGCATAGTGCCGGGGCTGCTTTTACTGGCAGTAGGGGGAGGCTGGCTCATATCCTGGCTGTCCTTCCGGCCTATGGACAAGATAATCGGGATTGCCAACGACATTTCCGACGGGGGAGATTTGAGCCGCAGGCTGGCCTTGAAGCGGGGGCCCAAGGAGATGAGAAGGCTGGGGCGGGTGTTTGACAGGATGTTTGAGCGCCTGGAGCAGTCCTTCACCGCCGAGAGCCAGTTCGTCTCCGATGCCTCCCATGAGTTGCGTACGCCTATAACTATAATCCTGGCCCAGTGCGACCGCTCCAAACGAAAGGACGAGACGAAGGAGGATTTCCTCACCTCCATAAACGTTATAGAAGAACAGGCCAAGGGTATGTCCCAGCTGGTGCAGCAGCTGCTGGGCCTGACCAGGATGCACCACGGTACAGACCGCTATCCCATGAGGGAAGGAGATCTCAGCGCCT
This sequence comes from uncultured Oscillospiraceae bacterium, assembly GCA_944385175.1. Lineage (GTDB taxonomy): Bacteria > Bacillota > Clostridia > Oscillospirales > Oscillospiraceae > Limivicinus. The sequence continues at coordinate 2,315 of CALWWB010000064.1, forward strand.
TCGTGGAGATGTGTGCCAACGAGTTCGTGCCCGAGAACAGCCGGGGAATAGAAATGAAAACGGAGATAGAGGACGAAGTTTCGCTGAGGTTCAATGCCGCCCTCATATCCCGGGTCATTCACAATCTGCTGCAAAACGCCTATAAATACGGACGGGACGGGGGCCACATAATCCTGCGGCTGAAAAAACTGAAGGACGGGGCGGAAATATCCGTTACCGACGACGGCATAGGCATAGCCAGGGAGGATCTGGACAAGGTGTGGAAGCGCTTCTGGCAGGCGGACAGCTCCCGGAGCGAGGACGGGGGCAGCGGCCTGGGCCTTGCCATGGTGAAGGAGATAGCCGGCTTCCACGGGGGCAGCGCCAGTGTGGAGAGCGAGCTGGGCAAGGGCAGTACCTTTACAGTGTTCCTGCCTGATTGAAAATTATGATAAGACAAGAAACCCCGGCGGAATGCTCCGCCGGGGTTACAATGCGTTTGACACTATATGTTGAACATCACCAGGCCGTAGCCCATGACGCAGAGGAACATCACCGCTGCCAGCAGCTTCCAGCCAAAGGCGAGAGAGGGAAGAAGCGCCCAGCAGGGGCCGGGGTATAGAAAATTCACGGCGCTTCCGAACACAGGGCTGGCCGGGGGAATGTCATTAGTCTTTAAATAACAAAGAGAATTGATAAAAATACCTATTTTTAATTGCCTTTTTCAACAAAATATGCTCTAATAATTGGGGATTAAGATAAGGAGGCAAATAAATGAATACTTGGGAGCAAGCGTCATATACTGCGATTGAGATTAACAACAATATAATAAGTAAATTCTTTGTTGTACCCCCATATCAGAGAGGTTATGTATGGAGCGAAAAGCAAAAAGAACAATTCATTGATACCTTAAAAAGAGGACTTCCCTTTGGAACAATTCTTTTATATCGAGACGAAAAAGAGAATAAGTATCAAATTATTGATGGACTGCAACGATGCACGACAATTTTTAATTTTATTAATAAACCGGCTCCTTTTTTTAATGAAGATGACATTGAAGACGAACTCCCACTAAAACTGGCTCGACTGACTGGTGTAGTTAATTATGCTAGTTTGATAAATCCGATTAAAGATCATTTGATAAATTGGGTTCATAATACTTTTTATTCAATGGACGACGTGCAGGACATACAATACATTGACTATGCTTTTGCTTTTACATCATCATATCCTTCTGTAAAGGGAAGAGAGAACGAAGTTGTTAAAGCAATTCGTCCCTCTTTAAAAAGATTTAAAGATCTGTGTGAAAATCTTTGTAAGGTTCGAATCCCTGCAATTGTAATTAAAGGAGATGACGATGCTCTACCTGAAATATTTGAAAGAATTAACTCAAAAGGTACGCAGCTTTCAAAATATCAGATATATGCGGCTACATGGACAAAAACCTATAAATTAAATTCTCCCAAGTTATTTGATCTCATAAAGTTTAATAGGGAGCGTTATGAGAGTATGACAAATGATGGCACGGATATTGCCGATTTTAACCCAATAAGTTATGTGAAGGACAGAAAGCTAAATTTATTTGAAATTGCGTTTGCTTTAGGAAAAATGCTGGGAGATAAGTATCCTTTTCTCTTTGATACTAATAAAGAAATAAAAGATGTGGATAGTCTAGGATTTTCGCTGATTACAGCATGCGTGGGAATAAAAAATTCCCATTCTAAAAGTCTTCATACAGCATTTGATGCAGTCGTTGGCGAACAAAAAGTTGACATTTTTTTGGAGAGAATCCTCCAATGCGTAGATACAGCTCAGAGCCTTATTGGGAAATTCAACAAATTCAAATTAAATGCAAGAGGTTGCGTTGGACCACTGCATACGGAATTTCAAATTATTTCTTTAATTGCCAATATCTTTGTTGCAAGATATGCAAAATACGAAAAGGATGAAATTGACAGGATAGAAAACTACTCTCTTTCTTTGGAAAATTCAAATGAGACATGGAACAATTATGAGAATCAACTAAAAGAAAATGCATGGAAAAGATATTGCTTAGATATCCTTAATGCTCGCTGGAAAGGCTCAGGAGATAAGAAACTTGATGCTATCGTATTTGACACAAGTTATTATGGCCAAACTATCCCATGGAATGATTTTGAATCTGGTATAAAACAATGGTACAATGATACAAAAGTAGAAAAACGTGAACATAAAAGAGTGGCTCCGCCACAAGAATCTGAAAAGTTGTTTCTTGCGTTGCTCTATTTACCCGTATTTACGGCAGCAGATCAAGTTGATCAATCAAAATATGATGTTGAACATTTAATGACAAAAAACATTATGAAAAAATGTTTGGACAGATATGATGGCCAGTTACGTCTGCCGATAGGTTCTATTGGCAATCTTTGCCTATTGCCTCAGCGTGAAAATAGATCTAAAAGAGACAAAACCATATATGGTGACGATGTTTTTCTAAAAAAATCTAAATATACTCTCTCAGAATTGGAAAATAAGTTTACTTTTACACAGCAAAAAGATCTTATGTGGATAGAAGATCAATCACTGAGTAGAGACCAGTTTGAAAAATCTTATATGGAATACATTGATTCTCGATTTAACAGATTAGTAAACAATATAAAATCTCAATATGACCGAACAAAAAAGATACCAAGAAGCAAGTTGCAGTAAATACGTATTTTCAAGAAAGCAAATTGTTGAATAAGATTTAGAACAAAAATATCCAACACAAAGAATCCACATTCCAGCCCCTTAAACACTGGAATGTGGAATAATTATAGATCTGAGGTTTAAATAAGAATGCGGGGCCTCAAACCAGGGGATTGCGGAGGGTGCCTATGCCCTCTATCTCCACGTCCACCACATCGCCGGGGCGGAGCCAGTGCTTTTCCTCGCCCTCCAGGGCCACGCCGCTGGGGGTACCGGTGTAGATCAGGTCGCCGGGGCAGAGCTTTATGTATTTGGAGGCGTAGCTGATTATCTTTGCGCAAGAGAAGATCATGTCGCCGGTGCTGCCGTCCTGGCGCAGCTGGCCGTTCACATAGCTGCGGATAGCCTTGGGCTCATCCGGGTCATAGGAGTCGGCGGTGACTATGCAGGGGCCGCAGGGGCCGAAGCCGGGCATGGTCTTGCCTATGAGCCACTGGCCGCTGCGCATCTGGGCGTCCCTCAGGGAGAAGTCGTTGCCGCAGGTGTAGCCGAAGATAGCGGCCTTGGCCTGCTCCTCGTCCACATTCCAGCACTCCTTGCCCATGACGATGACCAGCTCCGCCTCATAGTCGTAGCTGCTCTCCCACTCCGGCAGCTCCACCGGGGCTCCGCAGGGCACCAGGGCGTTGGCAAATTTGGAAAAGAGAATGGGGTATTCTGGTATCTTCATGTTCACCCCGGCGGCATGGGCCCGGTAATTCAGCCCCACGCACACCAGCTTGCCTGCGGGCTCCACCACATTGGCAAATACGGGCCTGTCCACCACCGGCAGACTCTCGTCCTCTGCGTATTTTTCCAACTCCCCGATGCAGCCGCCGGAGATAAGTCCGTTCATGCTGCCGGTATAGCCTGCGGCGCCGAGGTCAACTACGCCCCGGGATGTGACCAGGGCAAGATGGATTTTTCCCTCCACGGAAATATTGCACAGCTTCATGGCCTTTGCCTCCCCTGTAATATTCTTTACAGGAATATTATACACGTCCCCCAGTTCCAGCGCAACAGTTCTAAAGGGGCTTATCCAAGTTTTTCCACCAGCTCGCCCCAGAGCTCCAGGGCCCTGAAGCGCAGCTTGTAGCCTCCGTCTTCACTGATAAGGCGGAAGTCCTCCTCACCCAGCTGCTCCTCCACGGTGTCCGCCTGGGCGGCGGAGAGGCAGACGGGAGGAAATACGATACACCACCAGTTGTGGCCCTGGCCCTCTCCCAGAATGACCCGGAGAGAGTCATACTCCCCGGCGGGGAGGGTGAAACCCTCGTAGCTCTTGGTGGGGTAGTTTTCCCGGGTGAGGGTGACGGTGACGCCCCGGCCCTCGGACACGGCCTGGGCGGTTTCGCGGATATTGTCCAGCTCTGCGGCCAGGATCTCCCTGGCCTGGCTGCTGCTCTCTGCCTCCTCCAGCTTGGGGGAAATATACTCCAGCACGGCGTCTCTGACCCGCAGCTTCAGCTGCTGCTCATACTCATCGTCGGAGACGGCGATGACGTGGAAGCGTACCAGTTTGCCGCTTATGGAGCTGTGCCGCCCCTGGGCCCAAAGGGCCGCCAGGGTGGTGAGGGACAGGGCTATGAGCAGTGCCGCTTCCCAGAGCTTCAGGGATTTTATCTTGGTCTTGAACATAAAAATACCGTCCTTGCTATGTAGTGTATGTACATAGCTTGGACGGCTTTTTCATATTTTAAACCAGGGTTTAAAAATCAGCGGTTGTCCACCTTTTCCGGGTACAGGTCGTGCATGCTCAGCCGCTGCCAGGCCACTTCCTCCCAGCGAGTGCCGGGACGGCCATAGTTGCAGTAGGGGTCTATGGAGAGGCCCCCCCTTGGTGTAAACTTGCCCCATACCTCTATGTATTTGGGATCCATGAGCTTTATCAGATCCTTCATGATGATGTTCATGCAGTCCTCATGGAAGTCCCCGTGGTTGCGGAAGCTGTAGAGATACAGCTTGAGGGACTTGCTCTCCACCATGCGCTCTCCCGGCACATAGGAGATGTAGATGGTGGCAAAGTCCGGCTGCCCGGTAATGGGGCAGAGACTGGTGAATTCCGGGCAGTTGAACTTTACAAAGTAATCGTTGTCCGGGTGCTTGTTCAGGAAGGCCTCCAGTACCTCCGGGGCATAGTCGCTTTTGTATACGGTTTTCTTGTTTCCCAGCAGGGAGAGGCCCTCGGCCTCGGCGGAGTTTCTGCCGCTCATATATTTTTCCTCCTTATTGAAATTTCCAGATTTTCCACAGCGCACCGGTAAGCAGGGCCCCGGCTATACCGGCAATCAACTGGCCCACCATCAGGCTTCCGGCCATTACCCAATAGGGCACCGACAGCAGATAGCTCAGCCATGAGGCCACGCCCAGAGCGGGGATAAGGGCAATGGGCACTGCGGTAAGGCTGCGGCTCAGACGGTGCTTGCCCAGCCAGGCACAGCAGCCTGCGGTGAGCAGACCCACCAGGCCGCCGCCCACGATATCGAAAAAGCCAAAGCCGCCCATAAGCAGGTTGGACAGCAGATTGGCCAGAGCCAGCGGCACAACCAGGAACTCAAACAGATATGCAACAGAGTATATGGCGGTAGCTATACGCACCTGATATTGACCGAAAGCAAAGCTTTGAGTCAGGTACATAAGTAATATGTATATAGCCATGACTGCGCCGGAAAAGCACAGCTTCTGGGTTTTACTCAGATTTTTCATATCCATTTTCATCACCTCCAGACGGAAAAAGGGCGCACCTCCAGGGTGCGCCCAACAAATAACATTTAAACCGCATTTGTTTTCGTCCCTAGTTTTGTTTATAGACAGGATGGTCACGAACTGTCTGCCGCAAAGCGGGCCCATTTTATCACAGTAGCTGCCTGCTTGCAAGGGCTTTTTCTCCACCGCTCTAGTCCAGGACTCTGCCCACGGCCAGGGCGCTTTCGCAAAAGCCGTACTCCCGGCGGAGAAGGGAGCACACCTCGCCGGTCTCGCTATCTTTGGGAAAGACCCCGAACACTGCCGAGCCGGTGCCGGTCATCACCGCCCCCAGGGCGCCGTGATCCAGGAGCAGGCTCTTTATCTCGCTCACGGTGCGGAGCCTCCGGTCGTCCACATCTTCAAAGACGTTGTACATCCTGCGGCACATCTGGGACAGATCTCCCTGCTCTATGGCGGAGACAAGTCCGGCGGTGTCGGGATGACGGCGCAGGGCAACCTGATCCAGCTTCTTGAACAGCTCTGGCGTGGAGATGGAAAATTCCGGTTTGCATACAACAAAGAGGCAGTCGGGCAGGGAAGGGAGGGGCTGGAGCTTTTCACCCCTACCTGTGGCGAGAGCCGTGCCGCCCGCCACGCAGAAGGCCACGTCGGAGCTCACGGAGCAGGCCAGTTCCTCCAGCTGCTCTCTGGACAGGGGAGAGCCGTAGAGCCGGTTCATGGCCCTGAGCACTGCCGCCGCGTCGGAAGAACCGCCGCCCATCCCCGCCCCCACGGGTACGGATTTTTCTATCTGTATGGAGATGCCCTGGCCCTCATGGCCGGTGGCCTCCAGAAACTTGAGAGCGGCCTTTACCGCCAGGTTCCGCTCGTCCCCGGGGATGAAGGGCAGATTGGTCTTGGCCCTTACCTTGCCGCCGTTGTTGAAACTCAGCTCGATGGCGTCATGCAGGGAGATGGTCTGCATCACCATCACCATGTCGTGGTAGCCGTCCGGGCGGCGGCTGGATACGTCCAGGGAAATGTTCAGCTTGGCATAGGCTTTTTCTTTAATGCTGCTCATATCTCAATCCTCCCGCTGGACTTTTATGTTCAGAGCTCATATACACGCAGCTCCCAGGGCCGGGCAATAAAGCCGTTGCCGTTGAAGCTGTGGGTCTTGTAATTGGAAAACAGCAGCCTGCCCTTTATGAGCTCCATGTCCGCCGGGGCCATGAAGCCGTGGGGGACGGAACTGAAATGGCAGATGACCAGCAGGCGCTTGCCCTGGTAGCTGCGCTCATAGGTATAGAAACTGTTGTCCTCCGGGTACAGCTCCCTGTATTCTCCGTAGAGAACCAGGGGGCTGGACTTCCTGTAAGAGAGCAGACTGCGGTAGAAGTTCAGAAGAGAGCCCGGGTCGGCCTCCTGGGCCGCCACGTTTACGGCAGTATAGTTGGGATTTACGCTGAACCAGGGCCGGGTGCTGCTGAAGCCGGCATTGGCCGAGGAGTCCCACTGCACCGGGGTGCGGGCGTTCTCCCGGCTGCTGTATTGCAGCAGCTCCATTGCCTTCTTTTTTCCCAGGAGCTTGCTGAAAATGCGGTAGTTGTTATGGCTGGCAACGTCCTTATACATGCCTATCTCCGGCAGGCGGATGTTGGTCATGCCTATCTCCTGCCCCTGGTATATGAAGGGCGTACCCCGCTGGAGGATATACATGGCGGCCAGCATTTTGCCGCTCTCCGCCGGATATTCCTCACTGCCGTAGCGGCTGATTATGCGGGCGTGGTCGTGGTTTTCTATGTACAGGGCGTTCCATCCCCGTCCGGCGAGCTTGTACTGCCATTCGGAGAAAGCCCGCTTCATTTTCTTAAGATCAAAGGGCCGCCGGATCATGTCCGTCATGAAGCAGTCTGCCTCCATGTGGGAGAAGGAGATCATCTCGTCCAGCACCTTGTTCTCTCCCTCTGTGACATACCGCAGAGCGATATCCGCCGTGGTGAGGGGACTCTCCCCCACGGTAAAGCAGTCATAGCCGCTGAGCACCTCGTCCCGGAATTCCCGCAGATAGTCATAGACCTCCGGACGATTGGAGAAATATTTCATGCCGTTGGCTATGGGCAGCTTGGGATAAGAATTGGGCAGGCCCGGGGCCTTGCCGGTAAAGGTGATGACGTCCTCCCTGAAGCCGTCCACCCCAAGATCCAGCCAGAAGCGGAGGATATCCTTGACCTCTGCGCGGACTTTAGGGTTGCTCATGTTCAGATCCGGCTGTTTTTTTGCGAACAAATGGAGATAATATTCGTCTAAATTACTGTCATACTCCCAGGCACCGCCCTCGAACAGGCTTGTCCAGTTGTTGGGGGGCAGGCGCTTGCCCAGAGGGCCCTTCCTGCCGGGGCGCCAGTAATAGTAGTCGTGATAGGGACTGTCTTTGGCGCTGCGGCTCTCACGGAACCAGGGGTGCTCGTCAGAGCTGTGGTTCACCACCAGGTCCATGAACACCTTGAGCCCCCGCTTGTGGGCCTCCTCCAACACCCGGCGGAAAAGCTCCAGATCCCCGAAGTCGGGATGGATGGATTTGTAGTCGGCGATGTCATATCCGTAATCGGCATTGGGAGAGGGGTAGAGAGGGGAAAACCATATGGCGTCCACATTCAGGCTCTTGATATAGTCCAGCTTTTCCAGCACGCCCCATAGATCGCCTATGCCGTCTCCATTGCCGTCGCAGAAGCTGCGGGGCCAGATCTGGTATACGGCCATTTCTTTGTACCATTGAGTATAGGCCATGGATTTGTCTCCTTTCCGTCACTTGCATTTTTTTCTGATTTCTTAAAATATATTTTAGCATACTTATTGCCGCTTAACAACTGTTGACAATGGTTTGAGGATATGGTATTACTACTTCGAAGCAGAAAGGACATGAATGAAAAAATGAAAAAAAGACTTATTTCTCTTGCCCTGGTGCTGGTGCTGCTCCTGGCTGCCGCACCCGGGGCCTATGCTCTGGCTCCTTTGCCGGGAGGGACTATTGAGCCCACAGTTTACACTTGCAACGACGTGAAGTGCGGCGTGGGAGACATTGCCATCATCTCCGTCACTGCCCAGTCTCCCGATGGGGGCACCCTGAGCTATCAGTGGTACCGCAGCCTGGACGGCACAAATATGGGCGGCACCATGATACTCAATGCCACCAGCAGCAACTACTATGCCGATACCAGCAGTGAGGGAACCAACTATTATTTCTGTGTTGTTACAAATTCCAGCATAAACGGCTCGGCTTCGGTGATATCCTCACCCATAGCCGTCACTGTGGAAAACAATGAGCCGGTGATAGAGGGCATAGGCGTCCTCACCCTGCCCACAAAGACCCAGTACAAGGAGGGGGACCGGCTGGAGACCAACGGCCTCTCCATCCGGGTATATACCAACCAGGGCTACTATGACGTGAGCGCCGGTCTGGAGGTATCCCCGGCAGTACTGGGGGTGTCCGGCACCCAGACCATAACCGTGAAATACCAGGGCAAAAGCTGCACCTTCACCGTGGAGGTGGAGGCGGATAAGGAAGTGGTGCAGAGCATCAGTGTCTCCAGCCTGCCCGCCAAGACCAGCTACACCGTGGGCGAAAGGCTGGACACCACGGGCCTGTCCATCCGGGTTGTCACCAACAAGCAGGTGAAGGATATCACAGAGGGCTTCACCTGTACGCCGATGGTGTTCAGCACCTCCGGCAGCCAGACCGTGACCGTGAACTTCCAGGGCAAGAGCACCACCTTCACCGTGCAGGTGGCTGAGCGCTCCACCCCCAGCCCCAGCCCCACGGCCACGGCAAGCCCATCCCCCACGGCCACGGTGAGCCCTTCTCCCAGCGCTTCTGCCGATGTCAGCCCCAGCCCCTCGCCTACCCATACCGTCACCGTCCATGAGCCCCATGAGACCAGCGCGGGCAGCGCTTTCCTGCAGATAGTGCTGCTTCTGGCCCTGCTGGGCCTGGTGGGCCTGGGCGCCTATGTCTACACCGTACAGCGCAAGAACAGAAAATAATACATAGCTTACCCAAAAGTGAGAGCATGCGCCATGCTCTCACTTTTATATTGCAGGGCCGGCTGCCCTTGCCGGGGGAAGCCGCCTCTGCTATACTGGGTACGGGAATACATAGTCTGTTTCAAGGGGGATTAAAAAATGGATGAGCGAGAGAAAAAACTGGAGGTGCTCTGCCGCATAGCCCACAGTCTCAACCGGGGCAAGGTACTCTGGGCCCTGGGAGGTTCGCTGCTGCTGTACCTGAAAGGGAAGACCGACACCTTCCACGACATCGACCTGATGGTGGGGGAGAGGGATGCGGAGGAGGCCGAGAGGCGGCTTTCAGCCCTGGGAGAACTCCTGCCCCAAAAATCCAAGGCGGGCTACAAGACCCGGCGTTTTCTGGAATATGTGATAGACGGCGTTGAAGTGGATATGATGGCGGGCTTTGTTATCGTCAGGGACGGGGTGGACTATGACTGCTCCCTGCTGCCCGAGCAGGTGGCGGAGTATATCCAGCTAAAGGGCGAGACTATCCCCCTTCAGTCCCTGGACGACTGGCGCAGATACTACGAGCTGATGGGCAGGACTGAAAAGGTGAAGCTGATAGAGGGCTGAACCCGGGGCGCTTGTGCTTTTTGGGAATTTGGGGTATAATCCGAATACAGGGTAAAACGGAGAAAGGAAACAAATTCATGGACGTACTGGGCACAAGGAAGAAAACACAGCTGCCTCTGGCGGTATTCAGTCTGGTTTTCACCGCCTTCCTCTGCTATAAATGGTGGAAGGTGTTTTACTGCGCCTGCACAGGCCTGGTGTTTTCCGACGTGCCTGCCCATATAAAGCTGGCCCTGGGCCACAATGACTATGGCATGAGTAGCTTCCTGATACAGCTTTTCTATCTGGGCGGGGAGTACTTTGCCCAGCGTGCCCTGGCCGTGACTTTGACGGTGAATAACCTTATCGGCCTGTTCACCCTGGCGGCATTTATAAGGTATCTGCTGCCCCGGCTCAGCCGTACCGAGGCTTTCCTGGCTTCGGCCCTGGCCCACCTCTGCGGCCCCTGGATAATCCCGGGAGTGCAGACAGGCATTTATCTTAACGCTTACAACGGAAATCTCTATCATAATATGACGGTGCTGTTCAGCCGCACCTTTGTGCCCTTGAGCTTTATCTGGTTTTTCCGCTGCTGGCAGCAGCGCCACGGCAGCATAGGCCGGGGGGACTGGCTGGGCTTCATGCTCTGCTTTTTGACAGCCACAGCTTTCAAGCCCAATTTTGCCTTTGCCTTCTGCCCCACCCTGCTGGGACTGCTGATATATGACTTTATTAAGTATAAGGGCAAGTACCTGAAAAACGAGATAATCCTGGGCCTGGCGGTGGTGCCTGCGGGGCTGATGTGCATAGGGCAATATTTCATGCTCTATGGCAGCCAGATCTCCCAGAGCGGCAGCGAAATACTGGAGTACATGGGCATAGAGGGTGTCCAGGGTGAGTCCGGCATAGCCATAAGACGGCTGAGCTTTGGCCAGATAGGGGCTTTGGCCCTGATGTATCTGCGTTCCCTGCTGCTGCCTATATACACTCTGGCATTGCAGCTGAGGCGGGAGAAGAAAAAAGAGGAGACCGGGCTTTTCCTGCTGGTGCTGCTGGTATCCATATTGGAGGCGGTGCTCCTCACGGAGACGGGCTACCGGGCCAACGACGGCAACTTCGACTGGGGCAGCCTGAGTATGTATACCTGTATCTTTGGCTTGGGCATTGGACTGCTGTGGCGTATGATACAGGAGAGCCTTGCAAAGAAAAAGGCCGGAGGGGCACTGCTGTGCCTCATTGGCCTGGGATTGCTGCTGGGCCATCTGATGGTGGGTTATTACTTCATCTGGTTTTTCAACAGCGGCGGCAGCTTCTATATATGATGTAACTTTATATAATGCAGCAATCCCCATCCCGTCAGGGATGGGGATTGCTCAGCCTGTCAAAGAACCCCGGGATTCAGGAAGAGAATCCCGGGGATTTGGCATATATGGGGTAAAAAATCGTGA
>CALWWB010000065.1 GCA_944385175.1 uncultured Oscillospiraceae bacterium
TTACCTCTTACACTTCTTTTATTTCAAGTTTTTAAAGACTTCCAAAATATCCCGGGAAAGATGTGCCCGTTATATCTGCCCACTGGGCTGTGGGAAATTTGTCATACTCCCGAAGGAACTGGCGGACGGTCTCGTTATAGGCGGCGCTGTTTTCCTCCACAGCTGCGGTGGCGGCACTTATCTGGGGAGAGTATTCTTCCATGGCTGCGGTATGCCTTTGACTGAGGCCGGTGCTCAGCAGCTGGTTTTCCACCAGCTTGAGCTGCTGGATGAAATCCTCATAGCAGCTGCCGATATAGGACACTTCTTCCGGCGAGTACACCATAGCGGATTCAAGCCAGTCCTGAGCATAATACAGATCTTCAGTATCTATGCCGTAGTTCTTGGCAATTATAATCATCTCGTCGGAAATGGAGCAGAGTTCCTTTACCGAGTCATACACTGGGGGGTAATCCACCCCGTCTACACGCACTCCCACAAAGAATCCGTCGCTTATATCCAGGCATTTGTCGGTGAGCTTGGCATTGATAGATATTGTAGTGGAAAGATATACCACCAGCAAGCTCAGAAATATAGCCGCCCCGGGCTTTTTAAAGAACTTCATAGCTTCTCCTCACAGGGCTTCTCAGCCCTTCATTTCCAGGAGCTTCTGCTTCAGCTCGCCCTCGATGCGGCCCAGCTCCTCCTCGGCCTGGGCCCGGCGGGCCCGCCCGTCATCCTGTATGCGGCGCACCTCATCCAAAGTGGCGATAAGCTCCATATTGGTTTTCTTCAAAGTTTCCATATCTACGATGCCCCGCTCTGCCTCCTGAGCTATGCCGACACTGCCCTGGCGCAGCGTCTCCGCATTTTTCATAAGCAGCTGGTTGGTCATGTCGGTGACCTGGCGCTGGGCCTTCATAGCCTGCTCGGAATGGTGGAGGCTCATGGCCATGACCATCTGGTTTTTCCACAGGGGTATGGTATTGACGATGGATGAACGGATCTTCTCGGCCATAAGGCTGTCGTTATTCTGTACCATGCGTATCTGGGGGGCCATCTGCACGGATATAGTGCGGGTCAGCTCCAGGTCATGTATCTTCTTTTCAAAACGCCCGATAAGATTCGCAAAATCATTGGCGGCCTGGGCATCCTCGGGCAGTCCGGTCTCTTTTGCATGGGCAATCTTCTCCGGCAATTCCACGCTGCGCAGATGCTCTATCTTCAGTTTGCCGGCCAGGATATACATTGTCAACTCTTTCATGTATTCCTGGTTGCGCTGATACATCCTATCCATCATGCTGATGTCTTTCATCAGCACTATCTCGTGCTTCTCCAGGGATTCTACGATCTTGTCCACGTTTACTTCGGCCTTGTCAAACTGGGCCTTCATCTCGGCAATGGATTGACCGGCTTTCTTGAAGATACCCAGAAAGCCCTTTTTCTCCTCGGTGTCAAAGTTCAGTCCCTGGAGCTCCACCACCAAGTCACCCAGCATATCGCCCACCTGGCCCAGATCCTTGGTTCTGACGCTGCTCAGTGCGGCATCGGAGAACTCGGCAATGTTTTTCTGGGCGGCGCTGCCGTAATTCATTATCTGCTCGGCATTGCTCACGTCTATCTGCTCAGAGAAAGAACGCACGGCCTGCTGCTCGGCGGGACTCAGCTTGTCCAGCTCCAGTTTTTCAGCGGGGGCGGGGGCCTCCTTTTCCTCCTGGGGGAGCGATGCCTGCTCCGCTGCAGTTGCTGCGGCGGGCTGGGGGTCAAGGGTAAGGGAAGGGATATAGCTGTTCTCTTCGTTCATTTTTATCGTCCTTTCTGGATGGTAACCCATTAGATGTCAAAATCTTTTTCGCCGGAGAGCCCCTCTCTGGCAAGCATACGGTTCATTACTTCAATGTCGGTCTCTATATCCAGGGCCTGGTTTTCAAACAGGGAGTCCAAGCGTTTCTTATAAGCGACTATGGCCTGGTCCAGCATCTCGTTTATGTTGTTCATGCTCCGGTCCAGATTCTCCCCCTCAATACCCTGAGAGCTCATGCGGTCGTAAGCATTCAGAAGCTTAATGGTGGTGGGCAGGTAGTAGTTCATGAATTTTTTTATCTGGGGGATATCCGAGGGATCGGCCACGGCGTCTTGAGTGATTTTGTCGGTAATACGCATCAGCTCGTTTATTTTCCCGCGAACCTCCTTATCCTGCACGGAGGAGTAGATCCTGGCCATTTCCCTCAGGGCGCGCGCGCCCTCTTCCAAAATGGGGTCTATCTCCGGACCATAGCTCTTCTTGGGTTCAGAGGCTTTCGTACCCGGGCTTTTCTGCGGTTCATCCTGACTATTTTCCTCCTTGCTTCGACGCCTGCTCACCAGATAAGCGGTAAGGGCGGACAGAGCAAAGCACAGAAGTATGGCCCAAATCCTGTACAGCGGAAGTATGCAGGCGCACAGCAGCCATGCCGCCGCAAAGGCATAGTATGGCAGCACATCATTTTTCTTTTTCGAATTATGTTTTGACAAGCTCATTCCCCCAAAAAATACACAGGTATACACTTCGCTTCTTATCTTGTTATTCTATATCCATTCCACCGCCGCGTCAAGTGAAGAAATAAAGGCAGGGCATAAGAAACGGAATCAGAAACAGGCAAAACTGGCCCTTGCAAAGACGTTTTCAGCGTAGTATAATAAACTGAATATCCAGATACTGTTAATCTGCAACGCAAGAAAGAGCTTCAGATATGGCGGGCAGAGTTTAGCTAAAGGGGGAATTCGGTATGGCCATCATCGCACCCTCGGTGCTGTCGGCGGATTTTTCAAAGCTGGCGCTGGAGGCAGAGGAAGTCCGGGCGGCGGGCGCACGCTGGCTGCATTTCGATGTGATGGACGGCATGTTCGTGCCCAATATCTCCATGGGTATCCCGGTGCTTAAAAGCTTGCGCCGGGCAACAGATATGTTTCTGGATGTACACCTCATGATAGAAAAGCCTCTGAGATATACCAGACAGTTCTGCCAGGCAGGAGCAGATCTGCTGTGCTTCCATGTGGAGTCGGATACCCGGGAGAACATTGCCGACGCCATTGCCATGACAAAGGAACTGGGGAAAAAGGCAGGCATAAGCCTCAAACCGGCGACAGCAGTGGAGGAGCTGCTGCCTTTTATGGAAACGGTGGATCTGGCTCTGGTGATGACAGTGGAGCCGGGCTTCGGCGGGCAGAAGTTTATGGCCGGGCAGCTGGATAAGCTCAGAGTGCTGAGAGAGCATATTGACCGTTTGGGGTTAAACTGTCTGCTTGAAGTGGATGGGGGTATAGACCCGGACACGGCGCCTCTGGCACTGGAGGCAGGGGCCGATGTACTGGTTGCAGGCAGCGCCGTGTTCGGTAAGACCGACAGAGCTGCCGCCATTGCCGCGCTTGGCGTGAAATAAGACAAAAAGACCTTTTGGGTCAGGAGTGGGTATATGTCCTTTTTTCCTGCGTCTCTAGAAAATCTGATAGATAAATTTGCCTCTCTGCCCGGTATAGGGCGTAAAAGCGCCCAGCGCCTGGCCTTTTATGTGCTGGGCCTCCCCGACGAAGAAGCCAAGGATTTTGCTGCCGCCATAGTGGAGGCAAAAAACAGTGTACACTGCTGCAGCGTATGCCAGAACCTCACTGAGGGGGAGCTGTGCTCCATCTGTGCCAGTGACCGGCGTGATAAGGGTACCATCTGTGTGGTGTCGGAGCCCAGAGATGTGCTGAGCATTGAGCGTGGACACGAATATAACGGCACCTATCATGTGCTCCACGGGGCGCTGTCTCCCATGAGCCATGTGGGCCCGGACGATATAAAGATAAAAGAGCTGCTGGTGCGCGTTGCGGAGAGCGATGTGGACGAAGTTATCATGGCTACAAACCCGGATACCGAGGGGGAGGCTACGGCCATGTATATTTCCCGGCTTCTCAAGCCCTTTAACATTAAGGTTACCCGTCTGGCCTACGGAATACCTGTGGGCTCCAATTTGGAATTTGCAGACGATGCAACTTTGAACCGTGCCATGGAAGGGCGCACGGAGATGTAAAAAGCCCTTGCAGCAATTTAACATGAGTATAATAACCCTTGGAATGCGGCTATACTTCAAGGGTAATACATAATGACAAAATGAAATGATGTGATTTTAAGAATGGAGAGATTATGGTTTCTAAACTGAAAATTATTCCTCTTGGCGGTCTGGGAGAAATCGGCAAGAATATGACCGCCTATGAATTCGGCGGGGACATCATTGTGGTGGACTGCGGAATGGGTTTTCCCGACGAGGATATGTACGGCGTGGACATTGTCCTGCCGGACATCAGCTATCTTAAAGCAAACGCCGAAAAAATCCGCGGCTTGATCCTGACCCACGGCCATGAGGACCATATTGGAGCGGTGCCCTATGTGCTAAAGGAACTGGACATGCCCATATACACCACTCCCCTCACCGCAGCTCTTGTGGAGCTGAAGCTGGAAGAGCATGATCTGCTTTTCAACACCCAGATATTCACCAAGAAGGCAGGCTCCAGCTTCCGCCTGGGCTGCTTCACGGTGGAGTTTATCCACGTGAACCACAGCATACCCGATGCGGTGGCCCTGGCTATCAAGACTCCCATAGGCACGGTGGTGCATACCGGGGACTTCAAGATCGACCTGACTCCCATTGCCGGCGGCATGATAGATATCCCCAGGTTGGGTCAGCTGGGCAACGAGGGTGTGTTGGCCCTGCTCAGTGACTCTACCAATGTGGAAAAGCCCGGACATTCTGACTCCGAGCGAAAGGTGGGGGAGAGCTTCGACAAGCTCTTTAACGGCTGTGACAAGCGCATTATTATCACTACCTTCGCTTCCAATGTCCATCGTCTGCAGACAGTCATCAATGTGGCTGCCAAGTACGGACGCAAGGTGGGCATCACCGGGCGCAGCATGGAGAATGTCCTCAGAGTGGCCTCAGTGCTGGAGTATATGAAGATTCCGGACAAGGTGCTCATGGACATCGAACAGCTCAACAAGCTGCCCAAAAACCAGGTGGTCATCATCTCCACCGGCAGCCAGGGGGAGACCATGTCTGCCCTGTATCGCATGGCCTTTTCCGAGCACAAGCAGGTGAATGTGGATGCAGGGGACAGGGTCATTATATCCGCCTCTGCCATCCCCGGAAATGAGAACACCATCAGCCGTGTTATTGACGAGCTTTTCCACAAAGGGGCAGAGGTAATTTATGACAGGCACACGGATCTGCACGTATCCGGCCACGCCTGCCAGGAAGAACAGAAAATGATGCTGGGGCTGGTAAAGCCCAAGTATTTCATCCCCGTCCACGGTGAATACCGTATGCTGGTAAAGCACGCTGAGCTGGGTAAACTCATGGGAGTGCTGCCCAGGAATATCGTGATAGCTGAAAACGGCAAGGTCATAGAGATAACCAAAAAGGGCATAAAATGCGAGGAATCCGTCCAGGCTGGAACTGTAATGGTAGACGGCAGCGGCATAGGGGAAGTGGGCAGCGTGGTGCTGAGAGACCGGCATAAGCTGGCAGAGGACGGCATGGTAGTAGTCATCCTGCCCTACTCCAGCGATGCCCACGCTCTGGTCTCCGAGCCGGAAATAGTTACCAGAGGCTTTATCTATGTGAAAGAGGCCGAGGGCCTTATGGAAGAACTCAAGCGTGTGGCAATCGAGTCGGTCATGGCCTGCGAGGAGCACAATGTCAGCGACTGGTCAGCTATAAAGAGCCGGGTGAAGAACAACATCTCCGGTTACCTTTACAAGACTACCCGCCGCAGCCCCATGATCCTGCCGGTTATCACTGAGGTGTGAGGCAGTGAATATCCAGATTTTTGGCAAAGCCAAGTGTTTTGACACCAAGAAGGCTGAGCGCTACTTCAAAGAGCGGCGTATAAAATACCAGTTCGTGGACATTATCAAGTTCGGCATGAGCAGGGGAGAACTGGCCTCAGTGAAAAATGCCGTGGGCCTGGAGGCAATGGTAAATACTGAAGATGAGGATTATCCTGTATATAAATACCTGGCTTCAAATGAGGCCAAGCTGGATAAACTCTATGAGGTGCCATATCTCATAAAGACTCCTATCGTCCGCAACGGCAAGCAGGCCACCGTGGGCTATTGCCCCGAGGCCTGGAAAGATTGGAAATAATTATATAGATGGTAAAGGCCCCGGATGCGGTTTGAACCGTTTCCGGGGCCTAGGTTTATTCAATTTCCACGGGGATGCCGTTTATCTCCACGCCTGTATCGGCTGGGATTATTATGTATTTGCGTCCGTTTTCTTTCATGGTTTTTATCAGATGGCTGAATTGCGGGTCCAGGCTTATCTTTATCTGCTCTGTTTCCACGGTCATTTTTCTGCTGTTGCAGATACTGGTGGATACCACTTGGGCATCCCTGCCCAGACGTTCGTCGCAGCAGCGCACAAAGGCCTCGGCCTGCTCCGGGGAGCTGCCGCTCTCTTCCAGCATTTCAGCCATTTCATGGGCGGTGAAGCTGAGCACCTCGGGGGAGCGGCTCTCCTTGTGGGCGGCTATTCTGTCACACAGCTGCTGATTTAAATTCTGCACCACTTCAAAGCTGCACCTTGAATCCATAGAGTCGCTGAGCAACTGGTCGAAACAGTCCTTCTGCTCAGCTGCCGTCATGGGAGCAGGGAGATTGAAAACCGCATTTACAAAGGCAGCATGGTTTTCCTGGGCGTTGCGGCTATAGAGCAGGGCCCCATATATGTTGGTGCTCCTGTCGTCAAAGGCAGGGTACATGAAACCAAGTATAGGGGCTGTGACCATCTGACTGATTACGGCATTGTGAAAGCGCCTGTCCTCGTGGTCATATCCCAGCTCCGCCTTGCCCGTGGCTACGGGGCATACGCAGCAGAGAATATAGCGGAACACGTCGGTGCTGTCCTCATCCTCTTTTTCTGCCTTCACGTCGTAGGCGTCATAGGCCATGAGGATGAGATAATTTTTCTCTTCAAAGCTGAGGTTTTCGGTGAGCAAAGTACACAGCTGCTCCCGGAGACTCTCGTCCTCCAGATGGCTTTGCCTCAGCTGGCTGAGCAGCCGGTGCTCCGAGCTGCCCTGGACCTGGGCGGTGCTGAAACTCACGTCGCTGAGGTTTTTCCCCATTCCGCCAGACAGGGCTTTGCCAAGCAGATTGAAATACTCCTTTTGCTCCTGCTCCGACAGAAGGTTTACCGGTTCGTCAAAGCTGGATATTACTTCACGGGTGGCGCTATTTACATAACATCCATATATATGATTTATGTTATTCTTTCCTGGCTGAATACGGCGCTTGATCTCTCTGAGTTCCTTGTTGTTCATGGGCACTGTTCTCCTTGTATTGGTTTGCCGGTTTATTTTACCTTTGTTTTTCTTTTTGTCAAGGTGGTCTTTGTCGGAGCTATGTCCGCCATATGGAGATATTCAGGTACATTACTGTCTGCCTTGTCTGCAATATACGAGGGCTGCTGGCGACGGACAGGGCGGCAGCCGGCCCAAATGTGCAGGAAGCATATTGCGCCGGGGATATATAACCCGTATACTTATATTTACAGGCCGCAGCAGAAGTCCCGATATCAGCAGGTAAGCTTAGAAAAAAGGCAGACGGGCTGTCAGGCCGCGGTGGCAAGAATCGATTATGGAGGTTGAGATGGAATTCGATTATATACGGCAGGATACATGGAAACGAAAAGAATATTTTGAGCACTACTTCCGGCGTATACCCTGCACATACAGCATGACGGCCAAAATAAATATCAGCGAACTGCGCTCCCATGGGGAAAAAATTTATCCCGCCTTCTTGTACGGCCTTTCCACCGTCGTCAATCGCCGCGAGGAATTCCGTATGTCTGTGGACGAACAGGGGCGGCCGGGCATCTTTTCCGAACTGCATCCTTGTTATACCGTCTTTCATAAAGACAGTGAGACATTTTCAAATATCTGGACGGAGTATTCTCCGGACTATGGGGAATTTCGCCGCAGATATGAAGAGGATATGAGGCTTTACGGCAGCAGGGAAGGTCTGGAGGCAAAACCAGATACCCCGGTCAACAGCTTTCCGGTGTCAATGATACCCTGGATTGGATTTGAAGGCTTCAACCTGAATCTGCAAAAAGGCTATGACTATCTTATCCCCATATTTACATTTGGAAAATATTATCAGAAGGGGGCCGAGTGGTATATACCCATGGCCATGCAGGTCCACCATGCGGTCTGCGACGGTTTCCATGCCGGCAGATTTTTAAATGAATTTCAGAGCCTGATTCAAAACCAGTGGCAGAGAGAGCGGTACGGGTGAGACAGGGACTCAGAAGTTGCGCTCCATTGCTCAAAAGAAACTTCGGCCGCATTTTAGACAGAGGGAGAAAACCCACGGACTATAACCGCTTTCCGGTTATAGTCCGTGGGTTTTTGTGAAATATCAATTATGGGAGACAGGAAAAACGTAAAAAACATTATTGCATGGGAATAGAGTTCAAAGCCCCAGTATCCTCAGGGTCGCCGGGTCCTGAATGCCGAGGTAAAATTTCTCGAGAACCTTTTTAAAGACCGGTTCCTCCGGGGCAGCAAGGGAAAATAAGGTCATGGAGGATCTGAGCTTCAGATCGTCTGGACTACCCATTATGGAGCGGGCGTCGCTGTTATCCAAGCTTAGCAGAGCCTCGGATATCTCTATCAGGTTTTTACCCAGAAACGGGTCGTCCAGGAAAGCCTTGGCCTCTTCCAGGTTTTCAATCCCATAGAAATAGGATGTGGAACTCATGCCCAGACCTCTGAGCTGGGGAAAGATGTACCACATCCAGTGACTGCGTTTTCTGCCGTGGCGTATCTCCGCCAGAGCAGTGAGATAATCTCTTTCCTGGGCGGAGACAAAGCGCTCCAGATCGTAAGCTCTGTCTGCCATACTCTCGGCCTCCTTTAATTGTCATTGATATTGAAATATGAAGCTGGTGCAAGAAAAGCTTTTTGTAAGTGACCGCTATTAAAAATCATAACTGAAGGAATGGCTCATTGTTTGGACAATAGGCACACCGTCTCAACATGGCATGTGCGGGGGAACATATCCACTGCTGTGGCGGAGCGCAGTTCATAGCCGAAGGCATTGAAGCGGAGAATATCCCTGGAGAGTGTGGCGGGATCACAGGAGACATATACTATGCGCTCCGGAGCCATGTCGGACACAGCCTCCACGGCCTT
The DNA here is from genome assembly GCA_944385175.1 of uncultured Oscillospiraceae bacterium. Lineage (GTDB taxonomy): Bacteria > Bacillota > Clostridia > Oscillospirales > Oscillospiraceae > Limivicinus. Next base: position 9,196 of record CALWWB010000065.1, read on the forward strand.
TTCATCCATGCCCTTTCTGGGCGGGTCAACTACCACCACTTGCGGTCTAAGGCCCCGGCGGGAGAGTTCAAGGGCGGCCTTCCCGGCATCCGCACATATGAACTCCACATTGGACACGCCGTTTGCTGCGGCATTCTTCGACGCGTTTTCCACAGCCGCCGGAACTATTTCGGCGCCGATGACTCTGTCCGCCCGGCGGGCCAAACAAAGACTGATGGTTCCGGCACCACAGTACAGGTCAAAGGCCAGGCCCACCCTTTCAGGGCAGGCATAGTCAAGCGCCAGCTCGTATAGCCGCTGGGCCTGGGGCGGATTGATTTGGAAGAAAGCCTGGGGGGAGATGCTGAAACGAAGAGAACAAAGGATGTCTTCCATATCCGGCCTGCCCCAGAGAGTATAAAAATCCCCGGCGAGAACGGTATTGCCACGGGTTTTGTTTATATTCAGGACTATGCCGGTAAGTTCGGGGCAGGATCGTCTCAACGCCTCCACCAGAGCCTGGGTATCTCCGCGGAACCCACGGGCAGATATGATGCAGGCTACGGCATCCCCAGTGTTCACTGCCCGGCGGCAGAACACATGGCGCACCGTGCCCTTACCGGTGAGTTCATTGTAAGGGCTGATTCCTCTGGAGTTAATGAAGGAGGCTACGGCGTAGGCGCAGCGCTCTGTCAGCTCGTTTTGGATAAGGCAGCGTTCCACGGGAATGAGCGTGTGGCTGCGCTCCCTGTAAAAGCCAAAGGAGGCTCCACCCCCGGCAGGGCTGAAGGCGAATATACCCTTGTTGCGATAGCGGTTGATGCTTTCGCTGCCTATAATACGCTCTGCTTTTAAGCTCTGCCGGCCTATCCGCTCCAGGGAGTCGTTCACTCGACTGAGTTTGAAATGCAGTTCCTCGTCATAGCTCATATGACGGCAGTCGCAGCCGCCGCACAAGCCGAAATGGGGGCAGTCCGAATCCAAGCGGTGAGGCGAAGGGAGCAGCAGCTTTTCACCCCGGGCATAGACGGCACCGGCAGTGACCTTTAATATTTTGATTTCCCAACGTTCTCCGGGGAGGGTACGGGGCACAAACACTGCCCTGCCTGCGAGATGGCAGACACCCTGGGCCTGGGAGCCGTAGCCGTCGATGGTGACGGTATATATTTCATTTTTCTTTAATGTATCCATAAAATAAATGATAGCATATTTTGCCACATTATTCAATCAATGACAAACATAATATCCGTGTTTTCACAGATAATATCTATGCAAATATTTAAGGAGGATGAAAATGAAAAAGTATATTGCAATTATTGCTGCTGCACTTTTGATACTGAGCCTTGCCGGCTGTGCCGACAGCGGGCTTGACATGGACATGACCGCAAGCCCCGTTCCCACGGCTATGCCCTCTGCCAGCCCCTATGTGTCCCCAGACATGAGCGACGGTGAAGTAAAGGATGATGACGGCATAATCGAGGACAAGGATACCGGCGGCGTCAATGACGACAAGGACGGGAAGTTGACCGAAGTCTCACCCTCTCCTACGACCAAGGCAAGCGGCAGCACCACTGGCAGCAAATAACCTTCAGGGCCGATTAGTACGGCCCTTTTTTATTTTATATAATTTAACATAATATTACTGGAATGAATAGGAATTACAACGGGGAGCCGTGAGCAAAGGCAGAGCCTGCGTAGCGCAGCGGGACGGAGAGCAAAATTATTCTTGCACCCCAGGCGGGAAAGTTGTATGATTGCACTTAATCATAAACGGTGCAGGGCTGCACCGGAATATGACTGCATTTGAAGACAATAAAGGAGAGATAAGTGATGAGTTATATTCCCACGCCGGAACAGGCAAGAGAACTGGTTATGCGCTATAATAGGGAGGCTTTCCATCTGCAGCACGCCGAGACCGTTTCCAAGGTCATGGGTGAGCTGGCCAAGAAATACGACCCGGACAGAGTGGATTTTTGGCGCACTGTGGGCATGCTCCATGACGTAGATTTTGAACTCTATCCGGAGCAGCACTGCGTCAAGGCCAATGAGATGCTCCATGAGCTGGATGTGGATGAAGCAGTCATTCACGCTGTGGTCAGTCACGGTTACGGCATCTGCTCCGAGGTTGAGCCGGAGCTGTATATGGAAAAGGTGCTCTTTGCCGTGGACGAGCTTACCGGCCTCATTGGGGCGGCGGCCCTAATGCGTCCCACCGGGCTCAGTGATATGGAGCCCAAGTCCGTCATTAAAAAGTTTAAGGATAAGAAGTTTGCTGCAGGCTGCTCCAGGGATGTTATACGCAAGGGTGCGGAGATGATGGGCGTAGAGCTGGGCGAGCTGGTGAGCATGACTCTGGAGGCCATGAAGGCCTGATGCTCAGGGCGTACTTTGCCGGAGCGCAAAGCTGCCCGGAAAAGCCGGGGGAGCTGGACGTGCTGTCCGCCTACAGGCTTGAGCGGCTGAGACGCATAAAGCCGGACAGGCAGCGCGCCCTCAGCTTCAGCGCGGAGCTGCTGCTTATAGAGGCTCTGAAAACTCTGGAGCCGCCGGACCTGCCCCTGGACATCTATACCCTGGAGGGGGGGAAGCCGGCGCTCAGGCACGGCCCATGGTTCAGCCTGTCCCACTCCGGGGACCTGGTTTTCTGCGCCGTCTCCGACGCCCCTGTGGGAGCCGACGTGGAGAAGCTGCCGGATAAGGAGCCGGGCTGCGGACTGCTTGAGCGCTGCCTTTCCGAAAAGGAGAGGGAGCTCTGCCTGGAGAGCGAAAACAAAAAAGAGCTCTTCACCCTGCTGTGGAGCCTGAAGGAGAGCTACGCCAAAATGGATGGGGCGGGCCTGGGACGGCTGCACCTCAGGGAGATATCCCTGGAGCTGGGGCCTGAGGGCCGGGCCGGAGTGAGGGGCTCGGACGCAAAGCTCAGTTATTATTTGCATGGGGGATACGTGTTCTCCCTGTGCTCTGAGAGCTGTGCCCATCCCGAGGAATTTTTACAGCTTGAATTAAAGCCCCTTTGAAAAAATATTACTTCAAATTTTTTCCCGATACCGGGCGGGGACAGGCAGCGCAATTTTGCTCTGCCTGTCCCCGCTTTTTTTCACGACCACTACCCATAGTTCTAAATTGACTAAAAAACTAACAAAAATGTACAAGGTATTGTGTAGCTTTCATATGCAATTTACTAATGTTTAGAAATTTTTAACATTTTCTCTTGCCTTTTCGCTCTTGTGTGGTATCATGTCAAATATCTCATCATCAATTTACATCGCAAAATGAGACCCTCGCCGCGGATGAAGCCGAGGGCAGGGCCTGAAGACATATGCAGCGGATATACATTGTGTGAAGAGGCGATTTTTATGGGAATTGAAACACTTAAAGAGAAAGCCGAAGCCTGCTACGACGAGGTCGTGGAGATACGCAGAAGGATACATCGCCACCCGGAAATCGGCCGCAGCGAGTTTGTCACCTCCGCTCTCATAAGAGAGAAGCTGGCTGAATACGGCGTGGACAGGATAGAGTCCCCGGTGCCTACCGCCGTGGTGGCGCTCATAGAGGGCAGGAAAGGCCCGGGCCGCTGTGTGGCCCTCAGGGCGGATATCGACGCTCTCCCCGTCCAGGAGGAGACCGGGCTGCCCTTTGCCAGCGAGGTGCCCAACATGATGCACGCCTGCGGCCATGACCTGCACGCTTCCATGCTGCTTGGCGTGGCTAAGCTTCTCTGCTCCATGAGGGAAGAATTTGCCGGTACCGTAAAGCTCATATTCCAGCACAGCGAGGACACCTTGCCCGGCGGAGCCAAGGAACTGGTGGAGAAGGGTGTTATGGAAAACCCCCATGTGGACGCTATTTTTGCCCTGCATGTCCTGCCGGACGACAATATTGTGGGCAAGATAGGCCTTCGAAAGGGACCAATGACCACCTCCGTGGACTTATACGACGTGACAGTCAACGGCGTGGGCGGCCACGGCTCAGAACCCCAAAAGACTACCGATCCCATATTGGCTGCCTGCCAGATGGTGGTGGCCTTGCAGCAGATAGTTGCCAGGCGTGTAGACCCGCTGGAGACCGCGGTGATGTCAATAGGCAGCATAAATGCCGGCGTCGCCCCCAATGTGATACCCAGCCAGTGCAAGTTCGGGGGCGTGTCCAGAGCCTATACCGAAGAAGTCAGAGAGATAATCCGCCAGCAGATGTTCGCCATTGCCAAGGGCATGGAGGGCGTCTCCGGCTGCCAGTTCGACGTGTACCACTACTACGGCTACCCCGCAGCTTACAATGACGGGGAGCTGGTGGACTGCGCCAGGGAGGCCATAGAGCAGGAGCTGGGCAAGGACGCCGTTATAGAGCTGGAAAGACCCATGGGCTTCAGCGAGGACTTCGCATACTTCCGCCAAATGGCGGGTGTGCCAAGCGCCTA